>JAOAPF010000051.1 GCA_025462755.1 Edaphobacter sp. | reverse complement strand
CGAATCCTGCATTCTGGCCGCCGTAGCCGAAGTAGATGAGTTTGGTAGCGGGGTCAAAGAAGAGGCGGTTCGGATCCGGCTCGATTTTGAAGTCTCCAACCGGCCAGAAGCTCTCACCCTGGAAAACCCTCACATGGCCATCGAGACTGGATACATATAATTTGTTGACGTCACCGCCTAAGAACAACGCGTCCTGAGTATTCTTGAATCCGGCGAGACTCTTGATTACCTTCCCACCGGTCAGGTCCACAACTTCCAACGAATTGTTTGCAACGGCGGCCACAAACAGACGCTTCTTTTCCAGATCTACGCCCATGTGATCGAGGCGTCCTGTGACCCTCGGCAACGGAATCGTTTGCACCAGCCTCAGCGCCTGTTTGTCCTGGGCAGAGGCCTGGATCGTGAAATCGGAAAATATTGCAATCAGGCATACTACAAGAAGCTTAGTCATGAATTCCCCTTCATGGAGGCATACCACTTCGACCTTGACGGCGACTGAGCCCGCCTGGAGCGAGCACTGCAGGCGTCATACCATTCCGGTGGAGTTCTGCGTGCGCCGGAGGACCGCGCCGCAGCACGCAGAATGACTGACTTGGACGATCCTAAGTTTGACGAGAAAATCGCGATGAACGCCTCCAAGTGTAGTGATGTCGGCATATCGACAACTAGGTGATCTGTTTTCGACGCGTCGCGTACACCGGCTCCATAGGTAGATATGATGACGAGAGATTCTGAAAGATCATATCTAGATGTAGGCTATAGATACGGACAAGTACTAAAAACGGCCAAACTGGGCGTAGTAGCACTGACCCTTTCGGGTGTATGGAACGACAGAAGTGGAATTCTCCTCGATAGGCGCAAAAAACGAACCAAGGCGCCTAACATCAGGGCGAAGCGGCTGCTCAGTAGCGACAGCCGCTTCGCTGTCCGGTTTCACCGACTTCCTTACGTGGAACAATTCTAAAACGTGAAGCGTGTCTGGCACTCAAGGCGCCGGTTGTTGGCTGCCTCCGAAAACATAGTCCCCGATTGTGGCGGCGATCCTGCAGCCTGGTTCGCTCTGCCAAACAGCGGCGACGCGATATTCCCGATGATCGGTCCCGGATTGTTGCGATTCGTCAGATTTCGAATCTGCAGGGTCAGAATCAGGTTATAGCGCGGCTTAGCGTCCTCCTTTTTTCCACGGTTATCCTGCAAAGACTTCATGGAACCAAGGCCTATGGTTTTGCTAACCCGCATATTGAGCTGAACTAAGCCAGGTCCACGGCCAGAGTTGCGCGGCAAGGTAGTTTCATCGGGCGTCGGATTCGGGTCCAGCAAGCCGTACGAGGTCTGGATCAATCCGGGCTTGTTCGGGTCGTTGGCGATTCCGGGTCTGCCGTTGAAGAGAGTCGTACCATATAGATCGTGCCCTACTGTGAGGTTGAACGGCGGGCCGGATGCGACCGTGAACAGTGGACTGAAGGTCGTCTTCCAGATCGACTGGATTGAGCCGCCGAACGTCGCGAAGTTGTGTACGTCGGTCGAGGACGGACCGTATTCTCCGACCATGCTGTAGGGCTTCGCAGGGAAGGTCGTTATTCCATCTGTGTTGCTGTTCGCGCGGCCCAACGTGTAGGAGCCAAACAGAGAGATGTTGCTGTTGATGTGGGAGGTCACACTGGTGATGAACTGGTTCTGGTTGTAAAGCCCCTCAGATTCCACCACGAAGAGCGGGTTGTCGTTGCCAAGAGGATAGGGACCTCCGGCGAAGAGGGGAGCATTCAGGTCGCGGGAGCGAAGCTGATGCAAGCCGTGAGTATTCGAATAGCTAAGCGCGATAACTGTATGGAAGGGGAGCTGTTGCTCCACGCTCAGCAGCGTTTGCATCAGGTATGGCGAACGAACGTTAGGAGCATTCTGTTGAATCTCCTGCGCGGATTGTGATGCTCCAAGGACAGAGACGGGGGGAACAACTGGATAAAAATTCGGGTCGTTAATGATGTACTGTTGCTGCGTGACGCCGTTGTAGCGTAACGCAGTGATGGTATTTGCTAGGGCAAACCGGTCGTAGAAGATGCCAAAACCGCCTCGAAGCACGAGCTTCTGGTGGAGCTGTTGCGGAGCCCACGCAACGGCGACCCGGGGCGCGAAGTTGCCGTGCCCTCGGATATTGTTCTGTACTTCGTACCTGAGCCCAAGATCGAGCGTTAGGTTCGGCCGCATCTTCCAGGTGTCTGCCACAAACAGAGCAAGATCGACCTGCGAGACGGAGATAAGGGGATTTCCGGTGCTTAGAGTGAACTGCGCGGCCCCGCCTCCCAGGGCCCTTATCTGAGCGAAGTTCAAACCGGCGTTTTGCAAGACAAGAGTTCTCTGGTATCGCTCAATCGAGGTGATGGGCACAAGGATCGGACTGCCGCTGGCATCCAGTATGGGTTGATTGTTGGAGTCGAGTTCGGGCGCCGTCCCTCCTCCAAAAGTGAACGTTCCGTTGAAGTTCAGGCGCGAGACGTTCTGGTCCGTTGTGGCGCGCAGCCTGGTTCCGAAGTGCCAGTCGTGCCTCCCATGAGTCATGGTGGTGATGTTCTGGAGTTCCCAGTTCCTCTGCACGTCGGAGGAACTGCCGACTGGAGATCCTCCGCCGGTGAATGCGTTCAGGACCTGGATAGAGGCACTCGGGTTCGGCGCAATGTTTGAGCTGCTCACATTGAAGAACTGGAAGCGGGTTTCGTTGACCGCGTCGGCGCCAAGAACGGCGGTCTCGACGAACTGCGCCGTTTGCGCGAGAGAGTGTGCGTGGTAGGCGCTCTCGACCAGATTGAAGGCCCCAAGCCCTGAGTCCGGGATGTCCGAGTCCGTAAAGCGATAGCGAATTGAGACTGTGTTGTTTTGGCCGATCTGGTAATCCACTTTGGGAGTCACCAGAACCCGATGCTGGGCAACGTTGAAGACGTTAGAGTAGGGGTCGATAATCGCCAGCGAAATGGGATCCACGATCGCGCCATTGATGACGGCGCCGTTGTCTGTCGCATCGCCACGAGCGTCAAGGGTAAATGTGGCGTGCCTGTTCAATGGACCCACAAGACTAGTTCCATATTCCCTTAGGAGAAACGGCGCTTTGATGCTTGCGTAAGGATTGCGCGAGTTCAATGATGAACTGCCGATGTTGAAGAAGCCGCTTCCATGAAACTTGTCGGAGCCGGGCTTGGTGAAGATTTCGATTCGTCCCAGGCCGAGCTTGTCGAACTCAGGTGAAAAAGGATTCTGGTTGATGCGTATCTCCCGAATGGAATCCTTTGGCGGCATCTCCCCTGTACTGAAGCCGTCGATATAGAAGGAGCTTCCACTGGGCCCGGCAGATGGCCCGGCCAGGCTTTGCAGGTCGGCTGCAAGATCATCTGGATTGTCCGCCAGCGAATCCAGGTCAGAGCCTCGGAGGACGACCGCTTCCGCATTGTTCGATGAGTCAACCGAGACCCCGGCAGACTCATCGGCCTTTACCGTCACTTGCTGAACGACCGGATTCACTGTGAGGACAAGATTCAAGTTGGTCGCTTGGCCTCGTGCCACGAAGGTCAGGGGTTGCTTCATGAAGAAACCAACGAACTTTGCTTCGACAGCGTAGGTTCCGGGCGGTATGACAGTCAGCGAGTAGGAACCATCCGAGGAGGATTTTGTCGAAAAGGTCTTTCCCGCGGCACCCGTGACAATAATCGTCGCGCCGGGAATGACTGCGCCAGTCTCGTCAGTCACCCGTCCCCGCAGCGGCGTGTCCTGGGCCAGCGCTGTCAGCGCCGAAACCAGACATAGCAGGAGAGTGACGCTACTAGACCTGATGGATCTGTACAAATGCATCCCGACTTCCTTTGTGTGATATTGCCACCAGCAGCTCTTTCAACTTGGGAATAAATGATTCGCGGCTGAGAGTCTGCATGACACGACCCTCTTCTTATGTATAAATGCCATCAGATCTCTTAGCTCTGAAGTGTTTCTGAAGAGTTTCTGACTGTAAATTAAGGAATCGTGTCGAGATGGAACTCGGAGGGCTGGTCCTTGACCTAGCTGCGTGGGCGGCCTCCAGCGACACATGGAATCTTGGAGACGATCTCAAGCCAATCTCTAGTCTTCGAGTGTCGGTAGAGTCTTCAGCACTTTCGTGGCGCTTGGCCGATTGACGACGAAATCATCCTTGCGAATTTTTCCATCCCGAAAGACCAGTACACGCTTGGCGAACTGCGCAACATCCTGTTCGTGTGTGACAAGTACGATCGTCAATCCCCTGTCATTGAGATCCTGAAAGATCTCCATGATCTCGACCGAAGTACGGGTGTCGAGATTACCGGTGGGTTCGTCTGCCAACAGGATCGAGGGACGATTCACCAGCGCGCGCGCAATCGCAACCCGCTGTTGCTGACCTCCGGACATCTGCGACGGAAAGTGCTCACCGCGATCGGCGAGTCCGACCAGTGCCAACGCCTCTACGGCGCGCTTCCGCCGATCTGCTTGAGCGATTTTCGTGTAGAGCGTAGGCAGTTCGATGTTTTCGAGGGCGGTCGTGCGCGCCAGCAGGTTGAATCCTTGGAAAACGAAGCCGATCTTCTGGTTTCGAATGGAGGCAAGCTGCTTCTTGTCATGCTGCGCGACGTCCATCCCCTCCAGCAGGTAGCGCCCGGAGTTGGGCCGATCGAGACATCCCAGGATGTTCATGAACGTCGACTTCCCACTCCCGCTCGCACCCATTACCGCGACAAATTCTCCGCGGCTGATCATCAAGCTCACGCCGCGCAATGCGTGTACCCGGGTTTCCCCCATCTCGTAGTACTTGTGAAGCTCTTCCGCCCGGATAACAGCGTCAACCGCAGAAGCCGGCTGCGTCTTTCCGATTGCGTCGGCAGACATGATTGACATGGGAATGTTCTCGAGCATCAGCGCCTAATGGCGCTGAACGCCTGCGGCTTCGCTACAACGGACCGGATAATCACGTCATCACCCTCTTTTAGGTCGCCTTTAAGTACTGCCGTAACTTCAGTGAACGCGTGGTCCGTGATGCCGAGAGCAAGCTTCACCGGCTCCATACTTTTGTCAGGATGAAGCTTCCAGACGACCACACTATCGCTTTTTGGAGCCCGCGGGGTACTCTGAGTCGGTGGAGTCAGTTGTGCGGAAGTGGCCATTGATTTTTCACTAGGATTGCTCCCGCCATCCCCGATTCCACGTTCCTTGTAAATTGCGAGGATTTCTTCGGCGGACATCGGGGGTTTGTACCGCAGGGCTGTATTGGGTATCTTTAGCACGCTCTGCACCGAGGCAACCGGAATCGTCGCGTATGCCGTCATTCCGGGAAAAAGCTTCAAGTCGCGATTCTCGAACTCGATGATGGTGTCGTACGTGACTACGCTCTGCACGGTGGTGGGGTTCATCCTGACCTGATTCACGGTCCCGTGGAAGGTCTCTTTCGGAAACGCATCCACCTTGAACGTCACTGGCTTGCCCACCTTGATATTGCCTACGTCCGACTCGTCAGTCTTGGCATAGACCCACATTTTTTTCAAATCCTGGGCGATGGTGAAAATGGTAGGTGCTTGTAAAGATGCGGCCACCGTCTGCCCCACGTCCACGTTTCGCGCCACCACGGTGCCGTCGATCGGCGAACGGATGACCGTGTAGTCGAGGTTGGTCTGCGCCACTGCGACGGCTGCTTTCTTTTGACTCGCCTGTGCTTGGGCCTGCGTGATGCTCGCTGCCGCAGCCTTTTCTGAGGCCTTGGTCGAGTCATAGTTCATCTTCGCCTGGTCAAATTGTTGATGGCTCATTACGCCATCGCGCGTCAGGTTGACGGCACGGTCGTAATCCGCCTTGGCCTGGACCACTGCGGCCTCGGCCTTCTCCAGATTTGCCTTGGTGGCCAGGAGATTGGCGTTTGCGTTTTCGAGATCGGCCGCGGCTTGTAGTAACGCGCCTTTGAATAATGCCGGATCAATCAGAGCGACCACGTCGCCCCTATGAACACGAGAGTTGAAATCGGCGTTGAGCTTCGCGATGGTCCCGGAAACCTGCGACCCGACCTGGACGGTAATGACAGCGTTGATCGTGCCAGTGGCCTCGACCACGTCATTAATCTCGCCACGTTCCACCTTCGCTGTAAAGTGTTCCGCCGGCGCGTTTCGGTTGAAGCCGAAGACAGCTAAAAGCCCACTCAAGCCAAACACCGCTATCAGGATGAGCCACGCGCGCTTGTTCTTCACGAATTCCCCGAGAGATCTTCCCATAGATTCTATTCGTAGTGCAGCGCCTCTATTGGATCCAGCCGAGAGGCCTTGCGCGCTGGGTAATATCCGAAGAACACGCCTACAGCAATCGAGAACATCGCCGCCACCAGCACAGACTCAATCGACATTTGCATCGGCCAGTGGAGCGTTTGGCCGATGAGGTAGGAGCCGAAGATGCCAAAGAATACTCCGGCACCACCTCCCACCAAGCTGAGCATGATCGCTTCGCCCAGGAATTGCAGTTGGATCGCCTCCTCGGTCGCTCCCACAGCTACGCGAACCCCGATTTCGCGAGTGCGCTCGGTCACCGAAACGAGCATCACGTTCATGATGCCAATTCCACCAACGATCAGTGACACGGATGCGATGGCGATCAGCAAAATGGTCATTGTCTTGCTGGCATCGAGTTGTGCCTGAATGATGTCCTCGGGATTTCGGATATTGAAGTCGTCTTCCTGTTCCGGACGCAGATGATGGCGATCGCGCAGGACCGCCGCGGCTTCTTGTCCGGCGAGCTTCACCGAGTCTTGTGAAATAGCCGAGCACAAGATGTCGTCCAGCCAAGTTATGCCTTTGATCTTTTTCTGCGCCATTGTGTAAGGAATGACAATCGTGTCGTCCTGATCCTGGCCCGACATAGAAAGTCCCTTAGGTTGCAGCGTGGCCACGACCTTACAAGGCAAATTGTTTACCCGGATCACTTTGCCGACCGGATCCCCGACGCCAAAGAGCTGGTCGCGCACGGTCCGCCCGAGAATGCACACGTCGGCGCCGCGGTCCACGTCGTCCTGCGAAAAGATGGCGCCCTGGTCCACATACCACCGCTTGATTTCGAAGTACTCCGGCGAGACACCACGGTAAGACGTATGCCAGTTTTGGTTTCCATAGATGACTTGCACCGGATCGTCGACGTTCGGGGAGACGCTCTTGATCAGTGAAACCTGATTCTTGATGGCGATGGCGTCTGCCATAACAAGAGTCTTGGTGTCATGGGTGCCAGTGCGCACGCCGTTGACTGCTCGACCGCCAGCTTCAATCCAGACGAAGTTGTCTCCAAGATTGTTGAGTTGTTGCTCGACGAGGGCTTGTCCCGCCTTGCCGATGGCTACTACACAGATGACCGCAGCTATTCCGATGGTGATCCCAAGGACGGTAAGAATGCTTCGCATCTTGTTCCTGAGTAACGCCACCATGGCGGATCGAAATATAGCAGCGTAATTCACAATCCTCCATATATCGTGAGGCTGTCGATCCGGCGACCCGATGCACTTTACGGTGTTTCTCGCTTAGCTGCGATACAACACTATAAACCCGATCAGATCTCTTACCTCTGAAGTGTTCCTGAAGAATTTCTGACTGCAAATTAAGGATTGTGCCCGATGGTCTTGACGTCTTAGTCCTTGTTCAGTGAAACGGTCGAAACTTGAACCTTCTGGGAAGGTCAAGTTCCAACGCTAGCTCCTACGGTAACGAACGTAAGAGACTCGTCCCGAACAGGCTTCACAAGGAGACCTTGTCTCTTGCTTTTGGCAACTCTAATGTGTGTCCTCCCCGGGTTGGCACAGCGATCTTCAGAGCTTCTCTGTAGCGTTCTGAATCTTGTTTAGAGGAAGGCGCATGGTGAAAGTGCAACCTTGTCCAGGCTCAGAATCGAATTCAATGCTGCCGCCATTGACAGATACGGCCCACTTCACAATGGACAAGCCGAGACCCGTTCCGCCTTCCGCGCGCGTGCGAGCTTCGTCAACCCGGTAAAACCGCTGAAACACTTTGTCTCGGTGCTCAACGGGGATGCCGGGCCCGCTGTCCTGAAAGGCGATTTGCACCGTGTGGTTATCGACACTGACATCAACGTGAATGCTGCCCCCGACAGGAGAATACTTCACTGCATTGTCCAAGAGGTTTATTACTGCCTGGCGCAGTATTAAGCGATCAGCCCAAACATCGAGATTTGGATTTCCTTCCACGACGACCGTCTGTTGCTTTTCCTCAGCTAAACTCTCGAGGAGAGTTGCGGCCTCTTGCACAAGTTCAAGGGCATTCACGGTCGTCTGGTGAAGTTCGATCTGTCCGGCATCTGCTCTGCTTATGGTCAGGAGGCTTTCTACCAAGCGGGTAAGCCGGTTGACCTCTTCAAGCATGCTGCCGATAATGTCGCGATAGTAAGGGACACCTCCAGCTTTCTGAAGTGCCACTTCGCCGACGCTCCGAATGGCCGTCAAGGGGGTTCTGAGTTCATGCGATGCATCGGCTGTGAACCGTCTCAGTTGGTCGAATGACTCCTGAAGCCTGCCCAAAGTCATGTTAAAGGCTCGTCCAAGGTGGCCGAGTTCATCATCAGGATTTGAGATTGTCAGTCTGTCGTCCAGGCGCTCGGCGCTGATCTTGGCGGCATGACGTGCCATAAGGTCTACCGGGCGAAGCGCACGGCCGGCCACCATGTATCCGGTCAAACCAATCAAGAGGACTGTAATGGGTAGTCCGATGCTCATTACGCCGACCATCTCCCAGAATTGTTGCCATAGCGGCTCTTCGCTTACGCCGAGACGTAAGACTAAAGGTTGCCCCTCGATTCTATGTAAACGGCTTGCTACGCGAACCCTCATACCATTTGGCAACCGTACTGTGTGCGGTGCTTCGCGCCAGCGATTACCGTTCAAGTGGACAGGCTGACCCATGGCAGCGCCATTAAGTTCATCGCTCCGATAGAGCAGGACGCCATTGCCCGACCACACTTCGAGTAAATACCCTCGGCCAAGATCACCCTCTCTCGCTTCACCTTCTTCCGAGCCTATTTCCAAATGACCGTCCGGTGCCAGCGAGAGCAGCCCTTCCACTGTTTCGATGTCACGGTTCAGGCTTAGGTCAAGTTGTTGTCTGAGATTGTGCAGGAAGTAAACCGAGGTACCGCCGGCATAAAGTGCCAAAGCCAAGGTAAGCAAAAGCCCATACAGGATGGTCAGGCGGCTGCGAAGACTCTTGCCCAGGAGATTTCTCATGGAGCTTCCTCGCTAAGCAGAAATCCGACACCACGAACCGTATGCAGCAGCTTGATGGAAAATGGGTCGTCCAGCTTCTTTCTCAGGCGCGCCACATGTACGTCGATTACGTTGTCCAACGGCGTGGCCCGTCCGGGCTCCTTCCACACATCTCGAGCCAACATTTCGCGGGAAACAACTCTGCCGTTGTTCCGCGCGAGGTATTCGAGCAATTCGAACTCGCGGACTGTAAGCTCCAGGCGAATACCCTCGCGCAGCACGGTTCTGGTCACCGGATCGACCTCAAAGCTCCCAATTCTGATCAGAGTCATAGGCTCAGCTTTACCTCTGCGCAAGAGAGCTCGAATACGGGCGCTCAACTCTGGAAATGCGAAGGGCTTGACCAGATAATCGTCGGCTCCGGCATCTAAGCCGGCGACCCGGGATTCGACCGCATCTTTGGCGGTGAGCAGCAGGACCGGAGTAGAGATGCTTTGTTTGCGGAGCGCGTCAAGCACCTCTAAGCCGTCGCGTCCGGGCAGCATGACGTCGAGGACAATCAGGTCGAAAACGCGATTGCTGGCAAGGAAAAACCCGTCCTCGCCAGTCTCTGCGAGAACGACTTCGTAGCCCTCGGCCTGCAATCCTTCGCGCAAGGCTTGACCGACCTTTGGTTCGTCTTCGATGACAAGGAGTCGCACTTATATACCTTCCTTCCTGTATAGAAGCAAATTGGGCCGGAGTGGTCTGAAGTGTTGCTGAATCTTTCCTTAACTGGAATTAAGGTAATCGTCATTAGATATTCAGTGTTGTCTCCGCTTGTCGCGACTATACATAGCAATATGGCTGGACGAACTCCGTAACGTCCAGAACGAAGTAGTATCACGATGGAGACTCAACGCATGGAAATCGACCGCCGTATTCGAGATGTGGGCCGATTGTTCGCAGCCGTTTCGTTCTCATTGTCTGTGTCGTTCGCGCAGTCTCCTGGATCTGTGGACAAGGTATTGACGAAGGTTGCGGATGTCCCGATGCCAGGCCCAGCCGTTCGCTTTGACTATCAGACCTTCGATCCGTCGAGCGGCCGTCTCTACATCGCTCACATGAACGCCGATCAGCTTGTTGTGTTCGACACATCGAAGAGGCAGGTTCTCGCTAATCTCGACGGCTTCAAACGTGTACACGGTGTGACCGTCGCGCCCGAAATTCATCGGCTCTATGCGTCTGTGACCGGAGATCACCAGGTTGCGGCGGTCGATACAGAAACACTCAAAGTCGTGGGTACTACCGGACCTGTCACCTACCCCGATGGCCTCGCCTATGCGCCAAAGCAGAATAAGGTCTTCGTCTCCGATGAGCACGGCTGGGTCGATGCGGTCATCGATGCGGGAAGCAATAAACTCATCACCAATATCCCTCTGGGCGGCGGCGCTGGAAACACCGTCTACGATCCTGTCTCCGGGCAGATACTGGTCGCCGTACACGGGTTGAATCTGCTCGCCATTATTGATCCGACAACGAATCAGATCATCAGCCGCGTACCGCTGGCCGGAATCAAGAACCCGCATGGAATCTCTCTCGATACAGCAAGTCGCATAGCTTTCGTCGCCGGTGAAGAGAATCACTCACTGGCCATGGTCGACCTCACCACGATGAAGATCCTTTCTACCTACCAGGTAGGTGACGATCCCGATGTGCTCGCGTACGATCCGGGCCTGAAGCGCTTGTACGTCTCTGCCGAATCTGGCACGGTAACGATCTTTCAGAGCAACGGGAAAAGTCTCACGCTGCTGGGCTCCTTTGACATGCCGCATGCGCACACGGTTTCCGTCGATCCCAAGACCCACCTCGTCTACTTTCCGCTGGAGAACGTGGATGGCCATCCTCTGCTAAGGATTATGCGGCCTATCGATCAGAAGTAAGCGGTAGGGACTTTGAGGAAGGGAGCTAGAGATGGCATATCGCGCCTTCGTTGTATTGCTTGGAGCAGCACTTCTCATTTCTCACGATTCGCTAAGAAAGCTTGCAGTCATCGACGTGCCCGGGCCGAAAGGCCAACGCTTCGACTACCTCACCATCGATGCGGAGGACCGTTATCTTCTGTCCGGCCACCTCGGTCCAGGCATCCTGTATGTGGTCGATATGCGCACCAACAAGTTAGTTAAGGCGATTCCGGGATTCCCAGGCATTACCGGACTCGAGTACGTCCCCGGACTGCACAAGGTATACACCTCCAACTGGGGCGAAGAGAAGATCGGCGTTGTCGACCTTCGGACGATGTCAGTGATCAAACGTCTGCCCACAGAATCAAAACCGAATGGAATCGCCTATGCGGAGCCATTTCGAAAGGCGTACGTCGCCAATACATTGGGTAAAGCAGTCAGCGTGATCGACGTTGACAAGGACGAGATTGTAAACATTCTGCGATTCGACAGCGAGACCGGCACGCCTGGATACGATGCCGTTGCGAAGAGGATTTATGTAACACTGCGTTCCACCAACGAAGTGGCGGAGATTGACCCATCGACAGATCGCGTCATTGGCCGGTATCCGGTAGAAGGCTGCGGCTTTGATCACGGTATGGCCGTCGATTCGGAGCACCATCGTGCGTTCCTGCTCTGCGGCCAAACGCACAACCTAACCGTATTCTCCCTCGATGGCCATAAAGCCATCGCTCATTTCCCGATCCCTGCCGGGGCAGATGTAGTGAAATTCGACCCGGGGAATGGGCGGGTTTACGCCGCATGTTCGAGCGGCGCCATCGCTATCGTCCAGGAAGACGATCCCGAACACTTTCGGAAGATTGAAGACTTTCCAGTGCAAAAGCTGGTGCACAGCCTTGCCGTCGATCCCTCGACTCATCGGGTGTATGCGCCGGAGCAGGAAGAGGATGGCCAACCCGCAGCGCGCATCGTCGTCTACGAGGCGAAAGATAATTGAATTGGAGAAACAAAATGAACCACGCGGCCCTTGCTGTGCTTCTGCTGTCGCTGATACGCATATCCGGCTTTTGCTTCGGACAGTATGGGATAAGCGAACCTCTCAAGCTCGAGGCCACAATTCCAATGGCTGAGGTTCAGGGACGTATCGATCACCTATCGATCGACGTTAAAGGTCAGCGCCTGTTCGTGGCGGCCCCGGGGAACAACTCGCTTGAGATCGTTGATCTGAAGGAAAACAAGCTGGTTCATACGATCAATGGATTGGCGGAGCCTCAAGGCGTTGCTTACAGTCCTGCATCGAATCGCGTCTTCGTGGCAAATGGCAAAGACGGTTCAGTGCGAGCGTTCAATGCAACGACCTGGAAAATGGTGAAATCGATTCCGTACGGAGACGATGCTGACAATCTTCGCCTTGATTCGAACACTGGCCATATATGGGTCGGCTACGGAGGAGGCGCTTTGGGCGAACTTGATCAAGAAGGAACAAAACTCGCGGACATCAAATTAGACGCCCATCCGGAGTCGTTCCAATTAGAGAAAAATGGATCGAGAATCTTCGTCAACCTGCCTAGATCCCGGAAGATCGCCGTGGCGGATCGTAAGACACGAGCGATAGTGGAGTCGTGGGGGACGGGAGGACCACTTGCCAACTATCCAATGGCCCTGGATCAGCAGAACCATCGATTATTTGTGGTAACACGGTTTCCCGCGCGACTCATCGTGCTGGACACTGTTCAAGGTAAGCGGATTGCCTCTCTGTCTGCAATCGGCGATTGCGACGACGTCTTCTACGACGAGCAGCGTCACCGGATCTATGCGATCGGAGGAGAAGGCGGGATTTCGGTGTTCCAACAACGAGATTCCGATCACTATGACGAGATTGGCCGAATCAAAACGGTCAGCGGGGCGCGGACGGGATTCTTCTCGGCAGAACTCGACAAGTTGTA
>JAOAPF010000046.1 GCA_025462755.1 Edaphobacter sp. | reverse complement strand
CGATCATTCCGGCGTTGGTGGTCATTGCGGTTGGGCTCGATCCACTGAAGATCCTGATTCTTTCGCAGGTGGTGCTGAGCTTTGCACTGCCGTTTGCGCTGATTCCGCTGCTGGTGCTGACGAACCGGGCTTCGGTGATGAAGAGTTTTGTCAGCGCGCGGCGGACGCGAGTGGCGGGCTGGTGCGCGGTGGGAATCATTCTGACGCTGAATGTTGTTCTGTTGGGACAGATGGCGCTGGGACTGTAGTTGCGGGTTAGAGTAATCTTCCAGTTGGCCATCGATTCCGTTGGAGATTGAGACCAGTAAAGGTATAGATCGAATGCGAAGGCAATTCTTGAAGTCAGTGTTAGCGCTTGGACTTCGTGGAGGTCTGATGGCAGGCGGGGCGGTAGGTTCTGCGGCGAATTCTCCCCTGCCAGTGCCTGTGACGGTCAGCGATGGCTGGCAGCTGCAGGATGCGGCGAAGGTGCCGGAGGCTGGTGGGGCCATTTCGGCGTCAAACTATAAGACGCAAGATTGGTACACCGCTACCGTGCCGGGAACTGTGTTGACGAGTCTGGTTAAAAATGGGGTTTATCCGGAGCCTCTGTATGGGGAGAACAATCGTCCGGACAAGATTCCAGATAGTTTGTCGCGTGCGCCTTACTGGTATCGAACGGTCTTCAAGATTCCGAAGAGCTATGCGGGACGGCATGTGTGGCTGAACTTCGATGGCATTAATTTTTCGGCGCAGGTGTGGGTAAACGGGCGACAAGCCGGTGCGATGAAGGGCGCCTTTGGCCGGGGGATCTTTGATATTTCTCCTGATGTTAAGGCGGGTAAGAATGCGGTTTTGGCGGTGCTGGTGTCTCCGCAGCCGCATCCTGGCGATCCGCATGAGCATACGATTCGTGATGGCGTAGGCAAGAATGGTGGGATTACCGCGATCGACGGGCCGACTTTTCTTTCGACGATCGGGTGGGATTGGATTCCGGCGATTCGCGATCGGGATACAGGGATATGGCAGAAGGTCTTTATTTCGGCGACGGGGCCGGTGGTTATCAAGGACCCGCTGGTGACGACGGATCTTCCGCTGCCGAAGGTGGATACGGCGGATATTGCGGTTCAGGTGAGAGTGGAGAATGTAACCGACCAGCCGCAGAAAGGTGTGTTGAAGGGAAGCTTTGGAAACGTGTCGTTTCAGCAGAGCGTTCAAGTGGCTCCGCACAGTTCGCAGATGGTTTCTTTCAATCCGAAGACTACGGCGTCGCTGCATGTGGTCAATCCGAAACTTTGGTGGCCGAACGGGTACGGGCCGCAGAATCTGCAGCAGCTTCATCTTAGTTTTGAGGTTGACGGGAGGGCATCGGATAACCGGGATGTGAGCTTTGGGATTCGCAAGTTCAGCTATTCGGTGCCTGACTCGGAGAATTTGACGATTTCGGTCAATGGCGTTCGCGTATTTATTCGTGGTGGAAACTGGGGCCTGGACGAGGCGATGAAGCGCAATCCGCGTGAGCGGTTGGAGGCGCAGATCCGGATGCATCAGATTGCGAATCTGAACATGATTCGCAATTGGGTAGGCCAGAGCACAAGCGAGGATTTCTACGAGCTGTGCGACAAGTATGGCTTGCTGGTGTGGGATGAATTTTTTCAGCCAAACCCATCTGACGGCCCCGATCCCGATGATTTCGATACGTATATGGCGAATGTGCGGGAGAAGATCCTGCGGTTCCGGAATCATTCTTCGATTGTGCTTTGGTGCGCGAGAAATGAGGGATATCCGCCAAAGGAGATTGACGCAGGGCTGCGCACGTTGATGGCGGAGCTGGAGCCGACGCGGTTGTATCAGGCGAACTCGGCGGATGGACGCGGGGTTAATTCGCATGGGCCGTATCACTGGAGGGCGCCGCGAGAGTTCTACGTGTTCGACGAGGCGTTCAAGACGGAGATTGGCAGCGTGTCGGTTCCGACGCTTGAGTCGATCCACGGGATGATGCCGGAGAAGGACTGGGAGGCGATCAACGATGACTGGGCGGAGCATGATTTCGCCAAGGGT
Source organism: Edaphobacter sp. (assembly GCA_025462755.1). Taxonomy (GTDB): domain Bacteria; phylum Acidobacteriota; class Terriglobia; order Terriglobales; family Acidobacteriaceae; genus Edaphobacter. The sequence continues at coordinate 21,991 of JAOAPF010000046.1, read as the reverse complement.
GCTTCGGGGGGCGCCTCGTATCCCGCGATGATTGCGGAGCGATATGGCAAGGTGGCGAACCTGGCGGACTTTGTGCGCAAGTCCCAGCTGGCAAACTATGAGGCGTTTCGCGCGATGTATGAGGGGCGCAATGCAAAGTTGTTTCATCCGACGACGGGCATTATCACCTGGATGAGCAATCCAGCGCAGCCGAGCTTTGTATGGCAGCTTTATCACCATGACCTGGAACCGAACTCTGCGTTGTTTGCTGTGAAGAACGCCGCTGAGCCGATTCATATTCAGTTGAACGAAAGCAATGGCGAGGTCGAGGTAATCAATAATTTCGATGCTCCGCTGGAAAAGGCGCGCGCTCATCTCTCGATCTACAATCTCGATGGAACGGTGGCGTATCAACACGACTTCGATGCGTCTGCTGCGGCGAGCGCGGCGACGAGTCTGGGTGCTGTTCAGTGGCCTGCTGGTCTTTCGGCGGTCCACTTCGTCAAGCTGGAGTTGCGTGATGCCGATGGAAGGCCAGTGTCGGAGAATTTTTATTGGCGTGCGCTGCCGGAGCATCAGGATGATCTGAAAGCCCTTAGCAGTTTGCCGACCGTGACACTAGATGCGAAGGTCGCCAGGCGCGATGTTGGGGGTAAGAGTTTTTTTGAAGTAACGCTGCATAATCCTGGCACGCAGATAGCTGTGATGGCGCATGTGCAGTTGCGGCGAAAGGGCTCAGGCGAGCGAGTGCTGCCGGTGTATTACCGCGACAACTACCTATCTCTTGTGCCGAATGAGAGCAGGACGATCATGATTGAAGTGGCCACGGCGGACCTGAGGGGCGAGTCGGCGCTCGTTCTCGTCGATGGATGGAACGTCGGGGTGAGCGCTTCGTCGGCGGCTGGGGTTGACATCGCACCGAACGTCGGGGCGGGGGTGGACCATTGGCCGGCGACGGGGTTGCCGATGATATCGGACGTGAAGTGAGTTCCCGATCTTGAACGGAACCGACAATTCAGATGCCATTTGATCGTTGGAGCCGTACGACCATTGGGAGATGATTCTCTATCTTTCCTGGAGGCCCGCCGTACAAAAGTACGGAACTTCGTCCGGGTCACGTGTCTGTATGGGAGGAGGAAGAGCGGCCGGTCCCCAGTGGGCCGATCGACAAATTGAAGGCATCGGCAGAGATGCCGCCATGCCGGACCTGATGGGTAAGCTTATGCGTTTTTCTAATTTAATCCGTAGAGTTTTTGTGGGCGCGGCGCGCGCGCTTGTGCCTGCGGCGTCGTTTGCCGGAGTGTTTGTCTCGGTGACCATTGCGCCGCCGGTGCTGCCGGTCTACACGCAGCCGATTTGCCCTGGAGAAGAATATTTGTGGACGCCAGGCTACTGGGCATATGACGATGAGGGTTACTACTGGGTTCCTAGTGTCTTGGTTCGGCCTCCACAGGTTGGTCTGCTTTTGGACGCCGGGTTAGTGGGCTGGGACGGCGGTGTGTATGTCTTCAACCCTGGATATTGGGGGAGCCGCATGTTGGCTTCTATGGCGGAGTGAACTACGGCTTTGGTTACGGCGGCTCCGGTTCTTACGGCGGACGCTGGGAGGCTGGACATTTTGCGTATAACACCGCCGTAGTGAATGTGAATCGAACGGTCATACACAATGTTTATGAGAACGGGACAGTCATCAACCACACCACGGTGTACAGTCGCACCAGCTTCAATGGCAGCGCAGGCGGTATCCAGGTACATGAGAATCGGCGAGAGGCTGCGTTTGCACGGGAGAACCATTTTGGCGCTACAGTCGAGCAACAGAACTAAGTGCAGATGGCGCATGCGGATCGCAGTAATTTCGCTTCGGTGAATGGCGGGGGCCCGCAAAATGCGCCTTTCTTGCGGCCGGGGGTGCGTGTTGAAAACCAGGAGCAACGCATCGCCCAAGTCGTTCGTTCAGGCCAGATGACGGCGGGCGAGACCCGGAACGTCGAGGGTCGTGAGGCAGCATAAATCGTCAGGTTGCGAATGATCGCGCGGCGAACGGGGGCCACCTGACCGCGCAGGAAGATCAGCAGATCAATCAGCGGCAGAACAACGTCAGCCGCTCGATCTATAACGATAAGCACAATGCGAACACGCAGGCCCAACCCCTTGCCGAAGCTCAGCATGGTGGAGGAGGTCACGAACGACAGTAATTGCTTTGAACAGAAGTATGCCGCAGCCGGCGGATATTTTCGCTGGCCGCTCTTCTTTGTCGCCTAGAATCGATAAACGATGAGCAGGCAATGGATCGATCGAGTCGTCGTGATATTGGTGCGCGCGCGCAATCCGAATAACATCGGCGCTGTGGCTCGGGCGATGCATGATTTTGGCTTTCGGCATCTGCGGGTAGTGAATGAGTATGCTGTTCCGATTGAGGCGGCGCGGGCGGCGGTGGATGCTTCGGAGGTGCTCGCGGGGGCGGCAGCGTTCGGCAGTGTGGCTGATGCGGTTGCGGACTGCACGCTGGTGGTGGGGACGACGGCGGTCGGGGAGAGAACGTTGCAGCATCCGCTGTATGTATTGCCGGAAGCGGCGGGCGTGATTGGTCTGGAGTTGGCGCGAGAGGGCGGGCGGCGGGTTGCGCTATTGTTCGGTTCGGAGAAGACGGGGTTGAGCAATGACGAGTTGAGCCATTGTCACTGGCTTTTGACGATTCCGATGGAGCGGTATGAGGAGATTCGGCATCCATCGATGAACCTTGGGCAGGCGGTGGCGGTTTGTCTGTATGAGTTGGTGCGTTCGGCGGAGGTGGCTGCTGTACCTGTGAGCCGACGGGATTTCGCGGCAACCACGGCAGGTGAAGTGGAACGGTTGACAGCGTTGATGACAGAGGTGCTGGAAGAGACAGGCTATAGGAAGCGGCATCCGGCCAATTGCGACGAAGGGCAGATCCGGCGGCTCGTGTTGCGGATGGGAGTTGCGGCGAGCGATGTGCCGATTTGGATGGGGATTCTTCGGCAGATCTTGTGGAAGGTTCGCGGACACGAGGGGAATTAGATTGCGAGTGACGGCGCTCTGCGGTAATGGCACCTATCGCGAAGGGCGCGGCCAACTGTAGACTAGGCAACACCCATACACTTTAAACAGAGTGTGGACGTCGGAGGATGGAGCATGTTTGTGCGTAAGGGACTGTTGGTGGTTGCGGAGATCATGTTGGGGTGCTGCTTTACGGCAAGGGGAATGGCGCAGGGGAAGCAGCTTACGACCGAGGATTACGCGCGAGCCGAGAAATTTATGGGGTACAACGTCAATCAGCTGGTATATCACGGGGTGACGCGTCCTACCTGGATGGAGGATGGGCGCTTCTGGTACCGGGACAACGGGCCGGCTGGGGTGACGTTTATGGTGGTTGATCCGGCGAAGGGAACGAAGGCGCCGGCGTTCGATCAGACCAAGTTGGCGGCCGCGCTGACGGCGTCGACGGCGGGCAGGATGAAGGCGGATCCGAATCATCTGGTGATCTCGGAGATTGCCTTTTCCGATGGGGACAGGACCGTGATGGTGGGAAACGGGTCGCGCAAGTTTCGCTGCGATTTGAGTGGGGCGGGTGTTTGCACCGAAGTGATTTCCACTGGAGCCCAGCCAATACAAGGTGGGGCTGGACGGGCTCGTAATGCAACCGATGTTTCGCCGGACAAGACGAAGGCGGCGTTTATCCGCGACTGGAATTTATGGGTGCGCGACATGGCTACCGGCAAGGAGACGCAGCTGACCAAAGATGGCGTGAAGGACTACGGCTATGCGACCGATAATGCGGGCTGGCAGATGAGCGATAACCCGATTCTGGTGTGGTCGCCGGATTCGAAGAAGATAGCGACGTTTCAGCAGGACCAACGCAAGGACGGCGAGATGTACCTGGTTCCGGTGACGAATGGACATCCGGTGCTGAAGGCGTGGAAGTATCCGCTGGTCGGCGACAAAGATGTGACGATGATCGAGCGAGTGATCATCGAGGTCGATGGGGCAAAGGTGATTCGGTTGAAAATGCCGCCGGACCAGCACCGTTCGACCCTGTGCGATGACGTAAGCTGCCGTGGTGGCAGCGGATGGGATGATGTGCAGTGGAGCGACGATGCCACGCATCTGGCGTTTGTCTCCACATCACGCGACCACAAGCAGGAGTGGATGCGTATTGCGGACGCTTCGACTGGCGAGGTGCGCGATGTGATGGGAGAGACGACGGCGAAGTTTTATGAGAGTGGCAACGACAAGGTGAACTGGAAGTATCTGTCGAAGACGAACGAGCTGTTGTGGTTCAGCGAAAAGGATAACTGGGGGCAGATGTACCTCTATGACATCGCTACCGGTAAGTTGAAGAACCAGATTACGTATGGAGAGGGGAACGTCACGCAAGTGCTGCATGTGGATGAGAAGTCTCGGACGATTTACTTCGTTGGAGTGGGAAAAGAAGCTGGCGTCGATCCATACTTCCAGCATTACTACAGCATCAAGTTTGACGGTAAGGACATGAAACTCCTCGCTCCAGAGAATGCGGACCATGCGATTACTCCGTCGCCCGATGGACGCTATTTTGTCGATGTGTATTCGACAGTGACGGAGCCGGAGACGGCCGTGGTTCGTGACGACACGGGAAAGGTAGTCGTCGATGTGGCGAAGCAGGACATCACGAAGCTGAAGGCGGCGGGATGGATTCCTCCGGTGCCGATTATGGTGAAGGCCCGCGACGGGAAGACGGACGTATACGGCTTTATGTTCAAGCCGACGAGCTTCGATGCTTCGAAGAAGTATCCGATTGTGAACCATGTGTATCCGGGGCCGCAGACTGGCTCTTGCGGAGGGCGCGGATTTGCGGCGGCTCATGGAGACATGCAGTCGGTGGCGGAGCTTGGTTTTGTTGTCGTCTGCATCGACGGGATGGGGACGCCGTGGCGGTCGAAGGCGTTTCACGAGGTGTACTACGGCGATCTGGGAGACAACACGATTCCGGATCAGGTTTCTGGCATGAAGGACCTGGCAGCGAAGTATTCGTGGATCGATCTCGACAAGGTGGGGATCTATGGACACTCCGGTGGCGGCAATGCTACAGGCGCGGCGATGTTCCACTATCCGGATTTTTTCAAGGTGGGGATTGCGGAGAGCGGCAATCACGATCAACGCGATTACGAGGACGACTGGGCAGAGAAATGGGCTGGCCTTGAGGTAAAGAATGCCGATGGCACATCGAACTATGACAGCCAGGCTAACCAGAACTTTGTGAAAAACCTCAAGGGCAAGCTGTTGCTGGCGCATGGATCGATGGACAACAATGTGCCGCTGAACAATACGCTGCTGGTCGTTGATGCGTTGATCAAGGCGAACAAAGACTTTGATCTTTTGATCATTCCGAACGTCGCTCACGGCTACGGCGAGGCAACGCACTACATGACGCGACGTCGCTGGGACTATTTCGTGAAGAATCTTGCGGGGAACATTCCGCCGCATGAGTACGAGATGAAGTCCTATGCGTCGGTGATGGCGGCCATGAGTGGCGGGCCGTCTGATGGGGATGATCAGTACGACGAATAGCTGAAGGTTAAAAGAAAACGGGCCCAGCGGGGAGATACCTCCGCTGGCCCTCTCTTTTGAAATCGAGGTATTTGCTATTCGATGATCTGGCCGCCAGGGTTAGAACTGTGGGCTGATCGCACTGCCGAGACCTGCCATCCATTGCTGGTATTGGTCAGCGTTGCCTGACCGGTCTGTGGACCAGCTAAATCGGATCGTACTTGAGCGTAGGCGTTCTGAGTCTCGGCTGCGGTAGCCCACCCCGGTGAATCAACAAACGTGTAGTGATAAGTGACCTGCGTTGTTGCCCCTGTGGCGCTTGAGGTCGGAGTTGAGCTGTCGATACTGGTGACCTTGCGATGGCCGTAGCAGAAGTTTCCATAGCCGGGTTGATTGACGTCGGCGGTCCAGGCAGAACGTCCCTTGTCCGAGAGGTCATAGTTGTTGACCTGTTTGCTGGCGATGATCATCTTCTTCTTTTCGGCGGTAGTTCGGACGAGAAGGCCCTGATCGACCAGCGCATCGTAGACGGCAGTCTTGCTGTTATCGGAGGTATCCGCCTGTACCGGAAACTTGACAGATTCGGACCAAAGGCAAGCGGGGTGAGCGCTGTAGTAGGCGTCAACTGCATTGCGGAAGTTGATCGAGTTGTCCTCTTTTTTGTTGCAGCCAAGTTCAAGCAGAATGATGATGGCGCAGATCGCGACGGTTCGCAGATTTTTCCAATTGGGATGGATGTCCATGGATGTCTCCTGTTCTTCCTAAGTTGGGATGCAGGAGAGGCGGGTGGAGTACTTTTACAAATTGGTTGCCCGGCACGGGAGATTTTTAGAGCCAACCTTTGGCGCGGGCGATGCGAGCAGCATCGACACGATTCGAGGCGCCCAGCTTGGCGATCGCTTCGGAGAGGTAGTTGCGTACGGTGCCTTCGGAGAGGTGAAGCTCGGTGGCGATCTCGGTGCTGCTGCGACCATCGCCAGCACGTTGAAGAATTTGGCGTTCGCGTTCCGTGAGAGGATCAGGTTCGGCGTTCCAGGCTTCGGTCGCGAGAGCTGGATCGACGACGCGCAGGCCGCGATGAACTCGGCGTACAGCGTCGGCCAACTCGGCTGCGGGACGATCTTTCAGCAGGTAGCCGCGGGCGCCCGTGTCCAATGCGCGACGAAGATAGCCAGGGCGAGCGAAAGTCGTGAGAATGATGGTGCGGACGGCGGGATGGCTGGTGCGAAGATTCGCCGCTAGCTCGAGTCCAGTCATGATGGGCATCTCAATATCAGTGACGAGAACGTTAGGAGATAGCCGGGTAACCGCTTCGAGGGCGTCGCGGCCGTTCGCAGCGCAGGCTACGACGGAGATGTCTGGCTCGAGTTCGAGCAACGCGGAGAGGGCGCCCAGCACCATGGTCTGGTCTTCGGCCAGAACGACGCGAATGGGTACGCTCATGCGACCACACAAGGCGCCTTCAACTGGCGCGATGCTGTTTGCGGAAGCTCGATGAGAAGAGTGACGCCCGGGTCCGTAGAGATCGAGAGGCGGCCACCAAGCGACTGTACGCGTTCCCGCATGCCGCGGAGGCCGTTGCCCTCGTGCAGTTCGTGGAGCTTTGGATGGGTGCCGTCGTCGGTGATGACCAGCGAATGGTAACCGTCGATCGATGTGCTGAAGCCTATGCGACATTGGGTCGCCTGGGCGTGACGGGCGATATTGGTTACTGCCTCACGCACGGCGAGACAGAGCACGGTTTCTTCCGCCGCACGCAGATGAGGCAATGGAGTTTCGCATGCGAGCGTTACGCCTGCTGCTTGCAACGTAGTGCGAGCGAGTTCCATCTCTGCGGGAAGACCTTGGGAGCGATAGCCGCCGATCGCTTCGCGCACTTCGCTGAGGGCCGTCCGCGCGGTTTTCTCGACATCGGCGATCTCCTGGGCTGCCCGTTGCGGATCGCGTTCGATCAGGCGTCCGGCGAGCTCTGCTTTGAGCACGATGACCGATAAGGTGTGACCGAGCACGTCATGCAGATCGCGGGCAATGCGCTCGCGCTCCGCTACGGCGGCGAGCTGTTCTATCTCCTCGTTCGCCATGCGGAGCTTGGCGTCCGCGCGCTTTTGCCTCGCGATGAAGGTGTTGCTCGCGCCAACGACGAGCATTAGAAAGCTGGTTAGTAGAAGAGCGATCAGGTTGACATGCAGGAGCAGACCTTCCGCAAAGAGACCGAGTGTCTGCGCGAGAAAAATCGTAACGATAGTAGGAACTGAGGCGACGACGAATGGAAGGAACGCGGCGCTGTAAATGAAGAAGCTGGAAGCTCCAGTGGTGATCGGAAAACTGACCATGCCGAGAACGTAGAACACAACCAAGAGCAGGTGTCGCTGCCTGATGGTTCGGGCTTTCATGTAGCTGATGTAGGCAATAAGGAAGATCGCGTAGATTAGGCCGCACTCGATCCAAAGACGCCGGCTGTGACTCAGGACGGGATCGATGAGGAAGAAGACCGAGTACGCGAGCCAGATATAGCCGGTGTTAGTCTGGGTGCCGATATCCGGGCTTTCCATCGATCTGTCTGGTTTCTCCGTCATAGTATCGATTTCGAAAGTGTACCGCGTCAGGCGTTCTGCTCTTTGCGATGGAAGATCAGCCAGCTGAGCCCAAGCATCAACAAGGTAAAGCCAAGGAGGGCGTCCCAGTGGGTGGCGAGGGACATGGAGTCGCTATAGCCAAAGATGCTGAACATCAGTTGGGAGAGATGATAAGTCGGCAGCGTGGGTGCAATGCTTTGCAGCCAGTGTGGCATGAAGCGTAGAGGCATCCATAGGCCGCTGAGGAACGACATTGGCAGGTAGATGAGATTGACGATGGCAGGAGCGGCGTTTGCGGGGACGAGCAGTGCGAGGAGGAAGCCCATGCTGGCGAAGCAGATCGAGCCGACGATGGTCATGCCGAACATTTTGGCCAGCTCAAGGGGAGTTAAGGAGACGCCGCCGAATATTGTGGCGATGGTGGCCAGGATGCTGACGATGATGAGACCGAAGGCGATGGCGGTTGCACACTTTGCGAACAGGTAGGCCGGGGTGGGCATGGGGCTGGCGCGCTTGAGTTCGAGCCAGCCGGCGGCGAGCTCGGAGGCAAGGCCGACCCCGATGCCGAAAAGAGCCGCGCCGATGAGGCCGAAGCACGCGTAGCCGCCGAGCATGTACTTTGCGATGTGGATGTTGCCCGCGGTAGCGTTGCGGTTTGCGATGCCGAAGAGCACGTAGAACATTACCGGAAAGCCGATGGTAGAGAAGGAAAATGATTTGGCACGCAGCAGCTTGAGGAATTCATACCTGGTTTCTTTGCGGAAGATGCGAAAGGTGTGCGCGGCGCCGGTTGCTGCTGGAAGAGCTTGCGTGATTGCTGTGGTTGCCATGACTTTCTCCTGAACTTAATTGATTCGTTTGTCACGATTGTTCGTGGCTATTGGTTCTTTGTCAGCGCGAGGAAGGCGTCTTCGAGGGCCGGGCCCGCGATCTCGAGGCCGCTAAGAGTTTCGTCGTGCAAGAGCATTTCGCGGACAGCGATTTCAGCATCCGAAGCGGTTACGGTGACGATCCCTTGATTGAATTTGACGTTTGTTACGCTGGGAAGCGTCAGCAGGAATTCTTCGGAAAGGCGAGTTTGGCAGCGAATGCTGCGTCCTCCGCTGCTTCGCTTGATCTCGGTCGGAGTGCCTTCGCTGATGATGCGGCCCTTGTTGATGACGACGATGCGGTGAGCGAGAGCGTCTGCTTCTTCGAGGTAGTGGGTAGTGAGGAGAACCGTCTTTCCCTGGGCGGACAAGAAGCGAATCTGCTGCCAGATGGCGCGGCGCGCTTCGATATCCATGCCGACTGTGGGTTCGTCGAGGAAGATGAGGTCTGGGTTACCGCAGATGGCGAGTGCGAAGAGGAGCCTTTGTTTCTGGCCGCCGCTGAGCTGGCTGAAGAGACGGTCTTCGATGCCTTGGAGTTGAGCTATGCGAAGGATGTCCGCTATTGGGAGTGGATGCGGATAGTAGCTGCGGAAGAGGTCGAGATGCTCGCGCACGCGGAGGGTCTCCGTGATTCGGGCTACTTGCAGCATGGCGCCTACGCGAGTGCGCGTGATGGCTTTGCGCGGATCGCTGCCGAAGACTTGAGCGGCGCCCGAGCTGGGGGCAATGAGACCGAGCAACAGTTTGACGGCGGTCGATTTGCCTGCGCCATTGGGGCCGAGCAGAGCGACGACTTCACCGGGGTGTAGCGAGAGGTTCAGACCGTCGAGGGCGACGGTTGTGCCGTAGCGCTTGGTAATGTCGGTCAGCGTAGCGATGGGTTGCGGTGGTGCTGAAACGGGTGCCTTTGCTGCGATTTGTTCCGTCTCATAGGCAATTGCGTTTAGCGGCATGGTCTTCTCCTGTCGTGCTTACAAGAGAGATCATGGGCTGAGTTCGGCGCTGGTAGTAGTGTTGGGCGTCACTAATCCGATGTGACAGTTGTCATGTGGACGGCAGCCATCTCGAGGACTTGCGCGGGTGCGAGCCCCTGTTGGCGGACGTACAGATGGCGAGGGCGTCCCTTAGGAGATGGGTGTGGAAGTAGGCGGGGGTTGGGAGGAGAAGGGCTCTCTGGAGGAGGATTTGTCGGGCGGTGGATTTGAGGAGGTCACGACCACGGACTACTTCGGTCACGTTGTTATCGGCGTCGCCGACGACACAGGCTAGCTGGTAGCTAAGCAGGCCGTCCTTACGCCAGACGAGGAAATCACCGAAATCGCTTCCGGCTTTGAAAGATTGCGGACCTAGGGTTTTTGTCTTCGAAGCGGATAACGGCCTGGTCGGGAACTCGAAAGCGATAGTTAATGTCCCGTTTGGAGGGATACTTCGCGTTGCTGCACGTCAAGAGCCGGGCGGCAGATACCAGGGTAGACGGGTTCGTCGTCGGTATCTTAAGGGGTGCGTGCATCATGGCGGCAAGGTCTTTGCGGCTGCATTGGCAAGGGTAGATGTGTCCAGCGATGAGGAACTGGTCGAGAGCTTCACCGTATAGCGGAAAGCGTTGGGACTGGTAGAGGACGGGCTGCTCCCAGGGATGCCGCGCATGCGAGAGGTTCGAAGATGGCTTTGGTGAAATGGGGCTTTGACCGTTGCGTATCGGAGGTCTTCGATGCGGAGCAGGAGTTTGCCGTTCACGGAGATGGTTCGCTGATGGGCGGTCCAGAAGGTTGCGGCGTGACCGAGGTGGAGGAGGCCGGTTGCCCACGGAGCGAGGCGTCCGCGATATAGAGGAAGAGCCACGCTTTGCGAATGGGTTACATGTAGTCAACGCCGTATTGGACGGGGATTTGGGTGAAGGCGATGCGCGTGGGTGCGGATTCGCGGGCGGGGAGCATGCCGGCGAAGTGCAGCGTGGTGTGGCCATACTTCAGGTTGAGCTTGTCCATGGTGGCGGAGAGGTCGGCGCGGTTGTTTGGGTCGGCGAAGAGTTCGGCCTGATGCTCGCTCTCGGGAATGAGGTCGCGCAGCGCGATGCCGACGAAAAAGGGTTTTTTGAACTCTGCGCCTTGCGGGCGTTGGGCCCAGAGGGAGCGCAGGATTTCGAGGAGGGTGAGTGTGTCCTGGCAGTCGCGGAAGCGTGCCTCCATGCCCCAACTGGAGTGCTTGATGCCGGAGTAGTGTTTCTTGGACTTCGTGCGATCGGCCTGTTCGCGCGTGAGCTGGTACCGGATGGTGATGGCGAGTGCGCCGGTGTAGAAGTGCTCCATGCGCAGTCGCATGGCGGCCTTGTGGAGGAGTTTGTGGGCGACGGCCCAGGAACCTTCGGGCGAGCGGTGCTCGGGCGCGAGGACGTGGGAGTGGCCGAGAGATTTCTGCACGTCTCCAGGGGCGGGCGCGCCGTCGTCGCCGGTGGCCGCGCCGCGCAGCCAGTGGTACATTCGGTCGCCCCAGATGGAGTTCATGAGCTTGTGCATGCCTTCGCGGTCGAGCGCGAGGAGCTGCTCCATCGTGGTGATGCCCTTCGCGTTGAGACGGACCTCGGTGCGGGAGCCGACGCCAGGGAGGTCACGGAGGTCCAGATGCGCAATGGCGCGGGGGAGTTGCGAGGGGAGCAGGCCGATGAGGCCATCAGGCTTCTGCATGTCGCTGGCGATCTTGGCGAGGTAGCGGTTGGGCGCCATGCCAATGGAGCAACGCAGGGCGCCGCCTACATTCTTGTAAATGGATTGTTTGATCTCGATGGCAATTTTTCGGGCGCGTGGCGGCTCCTGCTCTTGGCCCATGAGTTGGCAGACCATCTCGTCGATCGAGGGCGTGTGCGAGACGGGACAGGCAAGCTCGACTGCTTCGGCTATGCGATGGGAGTACTTCGCGTATTCGGCGTGATCGCCCGCGACGAGGATAATGTCGGGGCAGATCTCTTTAGCTTTGCCGACCTGGGTTCCGGTTTTGATGCCAAGTTTCTTGGCCTCGTAGCTGGCAGCGATGCAACAGGTGGTATCGGCCATGGTGGGAACTACGGCCAGGGGCCGGTCTCGATACTCCGGGTGCAGCTGCTGTTCTACTGACGCGAAGAAACTATTCAGGTCAATATGCAGAAAGCTGAATCGATCGGGATGGAGGGCGTTCGACACGGGCTATTGGGAGCATTATATTCGCTTTTTATTTGCTCTCGACTACGTCGTATGCGATGCCGAATGTATCCCGAAAATAAAGAGATCGCTGGTCTTCGCGGAGAATGATACAGCCGTTTTCCAATAGGAACTGCCTGGCCGCTCCAATGTCCCTGACAGTAAAGCTGGGTATCGGGGGTTGGGTGTTCAGGTCGCGGTTTACGAAGAGAAGAAAATTCCCAGTGTCGTACTCGAGATGTGCTTCCGATTTCGTCAACAGGCTGAATTTCATTACGTTGGTGTAGAAGTTCTCCGCAGCGGTAATGTCTTTGAGATGGATGGCAACACAGTTGTTGGATCGAAACATTTGGGTACCCTGCCTAGCGGTGTTTGATGTAAGTTTTGGCGATTTTGCCGTGCGATGCCCTACCATCGGCTAAATTGCACTGCACGACCGGGGTGTCGGCGCACTGCTAGAATCTCGTTCTATGGCCACCGCCGAGCGTCCCGTTCCGCCAACTGTTTCCGCTACGAAGTCCGACAGTCATCAGCGTAACCTCGCAGAACTTGAGGCGCGTCATGCCATTGCCGAAGAGGGCGGAGGAGCGGAACGACGTGAGCGTGAGCGCAAGGCCGGTAAGCTTTCGGCACGGGAGCGGATCGATTTCCTCCTGGATGAGGGTACATTTGAGGAGACTGATAAGTTCGTAACGCACCGCGCGACGGACTTTGGCATGGCGGAACAACGCGTTCCGGGCGACGGATTCATCACTGGATATGGTCGAGTGCATGGCCGTGTGGTGTTCGTGTTTGCCCAGGACTTCACCGTGTTCGGGGGATCGTTGTCGGAAGCGAATGCCGCGAAGATTGTGAAGATTATGGACATGGCAATGCGGGTGGGCGCGCCGGTTGTGGGGCTGAATGATTCGGGCGGCGCTCGTATTCAAGAGGGCGTGGTCTCGCTGGCCGGCTATTCGGATATCTTTTTGCGCAATACATTGGCGAGCGGGGTGGTGCCGCAAATCTCGGCCATTCTGGGACCGTGCGCGGGCGGCGCAGTGTATTCGCCGGCGATTACGGATTTTACCTTGATGACAGAAAAGACGAGCTACATGTTCGTCACCGGGCCAGATGTCATCAAGACGGTGACGCACGAGGATGTGACGAAGGATGCGCTGGGCGGTGCGGTGACGCACAACGAGATCTCCGGCGTGGCGCACTTTATGGCACACGACGATCAGGAGTGCCTGGCAACGGTCCGCGAGCTTTTGAGCTTTCTGCCGTCAAACAATCTGGATGACGCGCCGCGGAAGCTGACGCAGGACGATCCTGCTCGCGCCGATGGTGCGTTGGACACAATTATTCCGGAAGAGAGTAACCAGCCATACGACATGGTCGATGTGATCGCGCGTGTGGTGGACGATGGCTACTTCTTTCAGGTGCAGGAGCACTTTGCGCGGAACATCGTGGTTGGCTTTGCTCGCATGGCTGGCCGTACCGTGGGGATCGTGGCCAACCAGCCCGCGGTTCTCGCCGGGGTGCTGGATATCAATGCCAGCGTGAAGGGCGCACGTTTTGTGCGTTTCTGCGATGCCTTCAATGTTCCGCTGATTACGTTTGAGGATGTGCCCGGCTTCATGCCGGGTATTCAACAGGAGCATGGCGGCATTATTCGCCACGGGGCGAAGCTGCTGTATGCGTTTGCAGAGGCGACGGTGCCGAAGCTTACAGTGATTACGCGCAAGGCCTATGGCGGAGCGTATTGCGTGATGAGTTCGAAGCATTTGCGCACGGACGTGAACCTGGCATGGCCGACGGCGGAGATCGCGGTGATGGGTCCGGAGGGTGCGGTAAATATTGTCTATAAGCGGGAGTTGGATCTAACGGTGCGCCGCGCTGAAGCGATGTGGCCACAGGGTAAGGCGTTTACAGAAGAGGAGAAGCTGGCGGTTCTCGCGGAGGCTCGCAAGGAAAAGGTGGACGAGTTTCGTGAGCGATTTGCGAATCCGTATGTCGCGGCTGAACGAGGCTATATTGATGCCGTCATCCGGCCGAGGGAAACACGGCGAAGGCTAAACACTGCGCTGGATATGCTGGCGACGAAGCGGGATAAAAATCCTGCCAAGAAGCATGGAAACATTCCGCTGTAACAGCAAAGAACGAAAACGCCTGATCGCTAGTACCGGCCGAAGAAGCAGGATACCCCCTTCCCCCCGGGGGTATTTTGTAGGGAAATTCTTTGTTTTCAGTGGTTTGCGCGGCGACAGTGTCTGCAAAATATTGAAAGCAAAGCTGTTGTGGCTAAAATACTTGTTTTCAAAGAAGTAGCCTCGGATCGTCTCCGGGGCCAAGCTTGTTTTGATCTATATATTCATTATAGCGGATCGGGTGGAACTAAAATGCCACTCGGATGTCCTTGTTGGGGAAAGAGTTAGCTGATTTGGGGGCTTGACATGCGTTTTTTGGGCGAAAAACGCAAAAAATAAAAATGCAATCGCAAAGACAAAGGCAATCATCCGTCGCAAACAGGTGGACTTGGTTGAGACGGTAGATGGATGCGGAGGAAAGGAAGAGAGCAAAAGGGACGGCGGTACGACGGTAGACACGAAGGCGACCGTTTAGCGGATATCTGCCGCTTCTGCCTATCTGCTGGCGACGCGGAGGAAGTTGGAGGGCTCGGCGCGGCATTTCAAGTTTTCGGTGGCGTGCCAGGTGGTGCCGTCGGCGTAGCGGATGGAGATGAGGTCCACACTGCTGAGTGAGCCTACGTTATGCATCCAGACGTCGGCGTCGCTGAGGCTGTTGCTGTCCTGTGTGCGGGTTAGCTCGAAGGTTTTGGAGACGTCATTTTGTGGCGCGCCGGCGGGGAGGACGCGTGCTTTGGAAGAGACGCCGTAGACGGTGATCTCGATGCTTTCGATGGCCGGCTCGGTAAGGTGGTTGAGCATCAGGTGAAGCCCTTGCGCGGGACCGGCTTGTTTGGCATCGCCGGCGCTCATGAAATGCCCGATCGCCTGACGGCTGGCAAAGAAGCCTACGGGGCATCCTGAGTTCTCAAGACGGTCTGCGTAGAGGATGACCGAGTCTGCGGCTTTTCCTGCAGCGGAGGAATTTTTGAGGGCGAGGGGCGGATTGCCTGATGTCTGAGCGAAGGTGAAGGCGCCGGTGAGCAGGAGAAGAGAGATGGAGAGGCGACGCATACAAACCTCCTTGTGTTCCAAGTACACGGTCTCTACGTACACCAAGACTTTACTCCTGCAATGCGACGAGGTTCAACAGGTTTTGCGAGTGGCAGATTACGCCAGGTGCTGCGTGTCCGATGCATTGATAACAATAACTTGCCTGACTGGTTGAATTCGATGGTGTGCATACGCCTTCAAAGCACGCTGAAAGGGATGTGAAGCGAGATACATCCTTTTCAGCCCCTGGAAGCTTCTACAAAGGAGAGGGGTCGGCTTGCTACGTCGCCGGCATTGTCTCAATTGCTGGTTGCCGCAGGCGCCGAGTTGGTATTGACACCTGAGATCGACCGTCGAAGAGGAGTTGTAAAGGAAGGCGGATGTACACAGTTGGATGCGGGCTGGTTAAATTAATCATTCCCACATCGGAGATTAACAAGGTAAGAATAGGCGTATCGTTGAAAAACTCAGGGCCGGGGGTATGGATATGCCATCCACTGACTATTTTGAGGAGCTGTATGGTGTTACTGAAGAACAGGTTCTTAACTTCTGGGCCTCGAATCTGCACGACGCGATAGGAAGTCAGCGGTGGTCCCAGATTCGCGACTCCACGGGTGTTTATCTTGCGAGCGTGCTTGGTCATTTTTGCCTGCAACCGGTGGATCGGATGGAGGTCCTCTCTCCGGATTACAGCCCGAACGATACGGAATTCCGGCAGTTCGCGGATCTGACCCAGATCGCTGAGATGATGATGCGGCAGCTGACGAGCGCGAAGAATCCTATGTGGATGGAGTCAGCCGGCGCACACATTCTTCTCTACGCCGGGTTCTTTCAAAGCCAAAATAAAGAGCGGCACAACATTGAGTTCTATTCCGCCATGGGCCGGGAATGCTATCTGATGGCGGCGGTGGGGAAGAGGGCGAGGATCATGAAACTGATGGCGACAGGGTTTCATCAATACCTCTTCCACCTGGACAGCCTCCATCGGCATCTGCGGGAGAGCAGATATCTGATCCGGCCGGAGAACTAGGGTCTCCTTCTAACCATGTGGTTTCCTCGCTGACTTTAATCAGGCCCAGCCTTCGACCATGGCGGCACAATCCCGTTCATGCGGGCATAGGCAATGAGCTGCCCCATGTGTTCGTTGTCGTGAACGATGATGCGGAGATAGATGCCGTCCACGGTGGCCTCTTTGTTCATGACTTTGACTTTGCGCTGAAGGTCGCCGGGCTTTAGCTGAGCGCGAGCGGTCTTGACTGCATCGAGTGAGCGTTTCAAGAAGGCGATGACATCGGCCTTTGATGTCACGGTCTTTTCCATATCCGTGGACTTGATGTCGGGCGGCATTGGGGGCCCGGTCAGACTGAGCAAATAAAAATTAGCCAGGGCGATATGCATGTAGACCTCGCTGGTTGACCTGACTCCGGAGGCTGGGCGCCATGCAAACTTGTCGGCAGGAGTGGCCTCGGCGAGGGCTATCAGTTGCCGCGAGACGTGAGCCCATTCGCCGTCGTAGCCTTCCCAAAGGCCCTCGTACTGAGCGTGTAGAGGAGCGGTGCTCAAGATGAGGAGCAGAAAGAACGTCTTCATTGGGTTCTCCGATCGCAGGTGATTTCAGACCCTCGTTCCAACCGATCCAGGGTGGTCATTCCTCAAGTATTCCAGAAACCTGTTTTCCTATTGGTGGGTTTTGGGGAAATATTATTGGAGCATCACCCAGGAATGGTATTCCCATACAGCCAGGATTAGGGTACCTTTTGGCTTGGACTCACGCATGTAGAAAGATCTATTCGCGGGCAACCGCTTGCAGGAATTTTTGTTGTTCTGCCCTGGAGATGAGAATGACCCCGCTGGTTAGTGTGGCGATCACCACTTTTAATCTGGAACGATGGCTCCCCCGGGCTCTTGACAGCGTTCTTGCGCAGCAAACGGATTTCCCTTTTGAGATTGTCATCAGTGACGATGCTTCTACGGATCGAACGCTGCAGGTCGCACGCAGCTATCGAGAGCGTTATCCGGATGTGATCCGCATAGTGGAACGAAGCAAGAATGCGGGAATGTGCCGGAATTACTACGACGCCTTTGAACATTGCCGAGGCAAGTTCATTGCGTGGCTGGATGCAGACGATTATTGGACCGATCCGAGGAAGCTGGCGATTCAGGTTGAGACTCTGGAATCGGATGCGTCGATCACTGCGTGTTGTCACCTTGTTCGCTGGGTTTCAAAGGATGGCGAGGTGAAACGGGAGGTTTATCCTTCGATCGCGCCTGGACGCTATGGACTTGCAGAGATATTGCATCACAACTTTGTGCCTTCCCCTTCCGTCATGTTTCGCAATGGGCTGCATCGTCAACTTCCGGCCTGGTACTTTGAGATCGCACCCACAACGGACTGGCCCCTTTGGGTGCTGGCGGCGGTTTCCGGGGAGATTGTGCTGCTTGATCGTGTGATGGCGGACTACATGCTGACGCCGAAGAGCAACTTCATGAGCAAAGGCGCTTATTTCTGGCACGTGCAGGATGCACGATTTTACGACCATGTTGAAAGCATGGTTCCCTCGAAATGGCACAGACTGGTTCGCGCTGAAAAGGGCCGCCGACATGAATCTGCGGCTTACCTGCTGCGGCAGCAGGGCGATTTCCATGGGTCTCGCGAGGCAGCGATGAAGGCGTTTCTTTCCCCGTTCCTGAGGGACAACGGGAGGAGCAAGATTACGGCGCTGCTGGCTAGCTTGTTTCACTCGCGGCGAAAGTATGCGCTTGGAACAGAGGTGGATTAGCTGGAGGCTTCTGAGGCAGTAATCCAGAGGAAGTCCCACAGGCGGAAACAATAACGGGCGAGGCTGGCCGGAAGGTCGAGAATGGCTGCGATTGTCCGCCGCGCATCGAGGTGGCGAATCCTCAGGTCCATTCACTTTGCCTGGGTGTGGGGTGTTTCACTCCATCAATAAGACCGTGCAGTGTGGCGGCTGCGCGTTCGATATCAAAATGCTTGTATTGCCCTGCCCTGCTTTCTGCTGAGAGGACTCCGCAGCGGTGGACGTTTTCGAAGTCGCCATAAGGGAATTTGTACCTGGCTTTCGCGTCTTCGCTTTTCTCCTCGTCGATCCCCAGGTGCCACTTTGCGTATTCAGCAAATCCGTGCAGGTGGATGAACTCATTCTCCTTCTCGGTCGATGGCTGGTGTTCACTCCAGTCGTCCCTTTCGTCCTGCACTACCTTTCCTTTGTGTACGAGCGCCTTGGCAAACTCGAATCCGGCTTGGTTGAGTTTCTCTGCCATACTCTCCTCCCGTTCCCTGTGTGTTTCGCAATGGATCGTCACTTAAGACGGCCCAGAGAAGATGGTTACTATGTGGTTCACCAGGATTTGTGCATCGCCTCAGAGTTGGATGCCCGCGGGGGCGTCGTTGGTCCTACTTGCCTGAGCGGCAGTGAGACCTTTACCTAGCTCGCTTTTAGCTCGTGCTCCGAGCCTGAACGGTAGAGCTACTGGGTTGTGCCGGTGAGGAAGATCTGCTCGGGGTGGGAGGCGATGACGCGGTAGAGGGCGAACTGGCGCGCGTTCTGGCTGCGGAGTTCGAAGAGGAGGCTGGCGCGGTTGGTGGCGTCGGCATCGACAGCATCGACGAACTGCATTTTGGGGGTGCGATTGAAGTGGGCAGCGTCGGTGACGCTTTGGATGGCGGGCTTGATGTCTCCGAGACCGTCGGCCTGGGCGACGATGGTCACATAGCGCAGCGCAGCGCCGGTGCCTCCGGTGTTGGCGGAGTAGATGTAGGTGGCGGCGCCGCCGTAGCTCAGGGTGTAGGCCTTGAGGTCTTCATCGAGGAGCGGGGTCTGGGGCGCGGGAACGGCGGCGGGGCGATGTGTCCGGGCGGTTGGGGGAGTGGTTTTCTTTGCTGCGGGGGTGGGGGGGGGAGCTGGGGTTGCGGGAGTTGATCCGTAGGCTGCGAGTTGGGCGCGAGCCATGGTTTGCATCTTCTCGAGGATGGCCTTGTGCTGGGCTTCGTCGTCCCAATCGAGGGTGAAGGGGTGGGGGTCACGATTGGCGGCGTCGGAGACTGCGACCATTTGGTGGAGATTTACGGGGAGGCCGGTGAGCTTGGGCAGATCGGTCTCGTTCATGGCGCTGGTGGGCTTGCCGTGATGCAGATTGGGGCGGTTGGGGTCGTCGTTCAAGGATGCTGACCCGCTGGCGGTGGCGATGTCGCTTGAACCGCTCTTTGCTTTGTTGGCGTCCTCGGGGGTGTGGCGCTTCAGGGTTGGGCGGTCGGGGTCGTCGGCTGCGGAGGGGGTGTTGCTGGTTGTGGAGGTGGTGTCGGCGGTGGTGCTGCTTCCGGTTGATGTTGTTGATGGGGTCGATGCGGTTGTGGTGTCGCTGCCGGAGGTTGTGCTGTCAGGGGTGCGACGCTTCATGGTGGGGCGGTCGGGATCGTCGGCTGGTGTTGGGCTTGTGGTGGTGGGGGTGCTGGATGCGGTCGGCGATGTCCCGGAGTCTGATGTGCCGGAGCCGGATGTGTCGGAGGTGCGGCGCTTCATGGTTGGGCGATCGGGATCGCTGCTTGTGGAAGGGCTTGTTGTGCTGGACGTGGTGGTTGTGTCTGGCTTGCTCTGGTCGCTTCCGCCGGAGGATGCCGGATCAGCGGGCTTTGAGCCGAAGTGGGGGCGGTTGGGGTCGGCCGAGGCTGTGATGACTGGGACGGTCTTCGACGGCTTGAGGGCGGTTGCTGTCTTTCGGGGGGCGGAGAGGGGTTTGACGCTTCCGTAGCCGAACCAGCCGTCGTCGAAGGCGAGATCGCCGGTTGGCTCGACGGCTTGCAGGTGCTTTGCGTAGGCGAGGTCGAGGGTTCCCTTGTCGATGCCCGCGCTCTGAAGGATGTAGAGGTTTCCGGGGAGCAGGGCGAAGGGAATGGGGCGGGCGATGTAGATGCCGGCGTCTTCGAATTTGTTTTCGATGAAGAGGGAGACGGGGATGAGACGGCTGGCGGTGGGCTTGGCGAAGTCTCCGGTCCACTCGTAGACGCCGACGGCGCGGACGACCTGCTGGGGCTTCGCGACCTTGTGCATCTGCGGGAAGGCGACAGAGGCGGCGAGGGTTGCGGTGCCGAAGATGATGCGGAGGAAAAGAACTCTCATGGTCTGCTAAGTCTGCTTAACGAGATTAGACGCTTTCTGCCGGGCAAAGTCCCGGTCGGGTTCGGCTAGTATACGAAGCATGGATGGGGCGCCGCTGCTGGATGTGAAGGATTTGTCGATTGCGTTTAGGGGGCAGGCGGCGGTGAAGGGGATCTCCTTCCAGATCAGTGCGGGTGAGACGCTGGGGCTGGTGGGGGAGTCGGGGTCGGGGAAGTCGGCGGCTTCGCTGGCGGTGCTGCGGCTTTTGCCGGGTACTGCGGCGGTTGGAGGGGTGGTTCATTTTGACGGAGTGGATTTGCTTGGGTTGCCGGAGGAGGCAATGCGGCGGCGGCGCGGGCGGGAGATTGCGATGATTTTTCAGGAGCCGATGACGGCGCTGAATCCGGTGATGCCGGTGGGGGCGCAGATTGCGGAGGCGGTGCGGGCGCATCATCCGGGGGAGTCGCGCAGGGGAGTGAGGGCGAAGGTGCTTGCGGCGATGGAGGAAGTGGGCTTGCCCGAGGTAGAGCGACGGGCCAAGGACTATCCGCATCAGTTTTCCGGGGGGCAGCGGCAGCGGATTTTGATTGCGATGGCGATTGTGAACCGGCCGCGGCTGCTGATCGCGGATGAGCCGACGACGGCTCTCGATGTGACGGTGCAGGCGCAGATTCTGGGGCTGCTGAATGGGCTGCGGCGGGAGCATGGGCTGGCGATGTTATTTATTTCGCATGACCTGGCGGTGGTGGCGCAGGTGGCGGATAGGGTGGCGGTGATGCAGCGTGGGGAGATTGTGGAGCAGGCGCCGGTGGGGGAGTTGTTTCGGGCGCCGCAGCATCCTTATACGCAGAGGCTGCTGGCTTCTGCGCCGACGATGAAGACGGACCGGTCGCGGCCGCTGGCTTCGATTGTTTGATGGTGCGGGAGTCGGCGCGGGTAGTGGGTCATTTTGAAATCGTGCGGTATCTTCGTCGAATAAAGAAACGGAAGATATATAACGTGGCGGTAAAAAAGATAGCGAAATTGAGGGACATTGCCACCGCCAAATAGGCATAAGCGTGATCTGAATGTATGCCCTGCGGGAACACAAGAGCGGCGGCGAGCATCCCAACAATAGGAAAAAACTCTGACGCTATACCTATAAAGAAAGCTGCCACCCAAGGGATGACCCTTCCAAGCGCCTGTTCATTCATGCCAGCCATGCTCTCACGCTTCCAGCAGCCCTACAAGCTGCTCAATCTCTACAAATGATGCGCTAGCCCAACTGACCCACTAGCGGCGCGGGGGTGCGGTTTCCATGATGCGGGAAATGTCTATAGACTAGAAAATCGGTCGTTAGGCTGTTTGGACTGCATGCGCGCGCTGATACTTTCGGACATTCACGGGAACCTCGAAGCACTTAATGCAGTTCTTGCCGCAGCAGAGCCGTATGATGCGCTTTGGAACCTCGGGGACGTGGTTGGGTATGGGGGCAGTCCGAATGAGGTTATCGACCTGATGCGGGCGAAGGCGCAGATCAATGTGCGGGGGAACCACGACCGGGTGGGTGCGGGATTGACTTCGGCC
>JAOAPF010000002.1 GCA_025462755.1 Edaphobacter sp. | reverse complement strand
AACTTTGTTACCCTCATCTGCAATGGCCGCCGTCGCCGCTGCAGACCCTCGTTACACCCCATCCAAAATTACCCCGGCTATCAGTGTTGTGATTGCCGCTTACAATGATTGGAACCGGATTGCCGGGTGTCTGCAGAGTCTTTCAGAGCAGATCAATGCGCCTAAATTCGAAGTCATAGTAGTGGATGACGGGAGCAGAACGGAAGCACCCGATCAGATCCGCAAATGGATCTCTTGCTTCCCGATGAAGTTCATCAGACAGCCACACGCTGGCCTTGCTGTCGCTCGGAATCGGGGGCTTCAGATCGCGACAGGAACAACCTTTGTCTTCGTGGATTGCGATTGCGTGCTTCGACCGGATTGTTTCGATTCGCTAATGCATGCCTTCGTCCTCAGTCCCGAAGATGGCTATTTTCAATTACGGCTCGTCGGTGATTGTTCGAACATGCAGCGGCTCCATGAAGATGATCTTGTCGGACACGTACAGGAATTAGAGGAATGGAAAGTTTTGCGCTTTCCTGCTATTGCGGAAGAGGACGAAGAGTACGTTGTTCCAACCTTTTTTGGTTATTATCGAGTCCAACGTTTGGCGGGGGAGGCACTACATCCGGACCGCGAACCGATTGAAACCCTAGAGAATCTCCGCCGGACGCAAGGCGAGTACAACTTCGCCGGGCAATATCAGCAATCCCCAGCTCCGCTCGGGGGTGGCCTTATAAAAGCTAATTGGTTCCAATTCTTCCAATGGGGAGAGGAACCCCGTGAGTTCGATCTAATTCTGCAGAGCTGGGACACGGCCAATAAAAGCAATGAACTATCTGACTACAGCGTCGGCACCACGTGGGGCAAAAAAGACACTGAACTTTACCTTCTGGACGTATTTCGCTTCCGCCTTGATTATCCGGACTTGAAGCGAGCAGTTTACGATTATGCCAGACAGTACGAGCCTCGAAATGTGTTAATTGAAGACAAAGCCTCTGGTACCCAATTAATTCAAGAGTTAAGGCGAGACGGCATGTACGGTGTGACGCGCTATGAGCCCAAGATGGATAAGATAATGCGTCTGCATTCTGTAACCAGCACGATAGAGAACGGATTCGTGTACTTGCCTGTAGAAGCTGACTGGCTGGCCGATTACCTTCATGAATTGACCACCTTCCCCAACGGAAAATACGACGATCAGTCAGACTCGACGTCGCAGGCACTGGATTGGATCAGAAACAGGTATCCTTGCTACGGACTCGCCAAGTACTACGAGCAGGAGATGCAGCGGCAATATTTTGGCACAGTTATCGAGGACGCCAGCGTTATGACGTGCACGATTCCAGAAACGGGTCAAACATTCAGGATGGAGGGTGCTCGATGGATCGACATTGCGACCGGTATCCCGTACGTCGGACCATAGCTGACGTTTAACGCGCAATCACGAACTATTTGCGTCGACAATTCGTCTTCAAAACGAGGCTGTTTTAGGGATCATTTCCGGTCGCGAAAAGCCCAAAAGTGGTTGCGACCGTTTTGCGTTGGCGGGCTTGCCGAGCAGGCGGCGCGCGGTCGCCAGCCAATAGAAAGTGAGGACTCGATCACTCAACACCAACCCTAAATTAAAGGATGTCTTTCTGAGAATTCAGAATCTTAAGTTGCCGAATATCTCGCAAAAACCAATTGCGCTGCCACGCAACGTATCCCTCTACGATGTGATGAGTGTTTCCTGCCCGGTTTCGAAGGATCTTCCCGATGCAAGTCGCCGCCAAGATTCCCGACGATAGAGCCTTGATGATTCCATGCGACGACGAAGGATCGAGCACAGCTGCGGCATCACCTACAAGAAAATGCCGGGAGCTCGCAGAACGTAACACCAAACGCCAAGTGACATCGGCTCCTCGAACCGGTCCCACTTCTCGCAACTCCCCGAGCTCGGTTGGAACGTTATCAAGCGATTGTTTGTTTCCTCCGGATTTTACGGAAATCCACTGATACAAATTTGGTCTCACCCGGGCCGTCCAGTCCCAGCCGTCTTGTCTTGACACAAACAGGGGATTGTCGCGCATAACAGGAGAGTCCCCTTCACGATATCCATACCGCGCGATTAGTATAGGTGAAAATGTCTCAATCGTGAGTCCCCAACGACGTGCCAGCCATCTATGTCTTCCGGTACCGTCGACTACGACTTGACATTGGATGGAACCCCTATCCGTAAGGATAGTGATTCCGCCATTGGTGACAATTGCGTCCCATGGCAGACAATGTTCTATAAAGCGTGCTCCAATTGACACCGCTCGGTTTAGCAGAATTTGATCGAAATCGAAACGCCATAATTGAAATCCTCTCCATGGCTGCTTTCGTGTGCCTCCAAATGGAACGAACCTACGGCTGCTTCCACGCGTCATACAGATGCCTGTATGACGCAAAAACCCCGCGTTAGCGACATCCTTGGTAACCCCCAAGCGCTGAAATAGCGATTCAGCGCCAGGGTGAGCTGATTCTCCGACGGTTTGCCTGGGGAATACCGAGCGATCGAGAACGCAAACGCACATACCCGCTTCCGCACAACATATCGCTGTCGCCAACCCTGCTGGGCCAGCACCGATGATAGCCACGTCGAACTTCATTTTAATCAGTCGAAACCCGTCACCGCTGCCTAGCCTCAAAGGTAAAAAGCTCAGCTTTCGATTCCCGTTTCCAGCAAATGCCTGAGCTTGCAATCTGGCACGTGTAACGCCTCTTTACTTTCTTGAGCCACCTGCCCCGCTCCCGCGCAGCGGATCCCTTCTTTTCCAGAACAGCAAACATGAACAAGAAACCTTGTCCTTGCAGCCGCAAGTCGCCACGGTCAATCCGCTTGCCCCAATCATCCACAGGCTCCGCACTAACTAAGAACAGATTTGTGGAACTAACACGTCTCGGTTCCTCTGGAAGCACGGCGATACTATCTCGCATTGCATTCATTCTGCGAAATATTTCGAGCGCACCGACGTTCGCCAATGGTGCGAGTGAAATCTTTCCGGCTATTGCGTTACTAACGTAGTCTGACTGCTCGATGTTGGCATGGTTGACTATGCGAAAGCCTCGTTCGAAGAACGGACCTTGTTCACCATCCCAGCCGACAGTTGGTTTTTCTTCGCCGCGCAGAACTACCGGATGCCTAGGATGAAGTCCCAATTCGCGGTCCATAACCGGAACTGAGGTGGTTGCATCCCACTCTGGAGGGAACAATCCAAAGGTTCTTGTGGCATCCGGAACGGCCGAGGGCCAAAACGAGTTAAGTGCCGCGCAAAGCTTCACATCTTCTGGGAAAGGACTACCCAGCCCATACGAAGCCAAGAAGTCTGCTTCGTCAGTACCTGAAAAAGAGACATCCCATCCTGGGTCGAAAATTCCAGAGGCAGAGTCCGGTAAGAATGTCGTTGAAGGGTCGATGAATCGAAGATCTTTGATCGGCTGATGCTCACTTCCCCCGAGACTCTTGCCTCCAATTACAGCCGTGACGTTTTCAATCCTTGCGAAGTCGTCGTCTCTGACTGGGAACGCACTTAGGCTCGGCAGATCGGGACGGAGCAAGTTAGGATTGACACAGTTTCTGCGTTCGGACAGAGGCCTAGGTCCACCCTGTGCAAAGTGTTCCCGTTCGCCACCTGCCCCTAGCACCCGCTGTGCCCAATCTGTTACGTCCGCCTGATCCACCAAAGGGAAAAAATCAGGAGCGCCGACCATTGAGAATGCGGCCAAATGTGCCTTGCTGGCCTCTCCTATTTCTATTCCCGAAACGTTCGCCACAACGCAACCTTCGCAACTGTCGTCGATGAAATGAGCTGCCTCATATCCTCCCCTACGAACAGTGTCCACAAACTTCTTCCATGGCAGCTGATTCAGATCCTCGATGTCGTTGGGATTTGTCGCATCCAGCACCCGATGCCTGATGTTAATGTACTCAGGGGCGATTCTTCGTTCTGCATGTTTGGGATCCAGAAATTGAAAACTTGAACCGGCGTACCGATTGTCCCCGTACTGGCGTGGAACAATGAATCTCGCAATTTCCGTCTGATGGGTTTTCGTATTCTTCTGGGTTGCTATCCGGGTCAGTTTGGCGTGGGAAATCGGAAGTACGAGAACGGATGAGCCTATCCGTTCAAGGCCAACCAGGTCGTCTTCGTACTCCGAATCGCGAACAAACGGAGAACGGTTAATGTCGAGCCCATCCACCGCCGCGATCCCGGTCTCGCTGTGGAACTTTCTGAGTTTCTCGCTGCAATGCCGTTCCGAAAAGGTCAGCTTAATGCTGGCTCGTTTCAGACATTCGGCTCCATCAAACAACTTGTGCACGGGAAACAGAAAAATCCTGTCCTCGTCGCCCGCCTGCTCTCCAAGAATTGCATCGTCTGCTTGTGGGCTTCGTGCTTCAGCGAGGTACGCGGCGTAACGGGCGGGCATAACGGCAATCCGATCCGGAGCCTCCGCAACGACAGGCCAAAAAGACCTACGAATTGGATCGTATGCATAATCCGTTGTACCGACCCGTGAAATTCCGGTCCTTGAAAGCGCTGTGCTGGCGAACTTGCCGTTCGGGCTACGGGCCCCTATGCGATATTGGTACGCGAAGACTCCAACGACCAGCTTTGCCTTCGACGCATTCGCTCGCCGTATAAGGTGGGAAAGAGAGGGCCGCTCCCTGCTGTAGATGTAGTTTTCTAAAATATCTAGCTCGTGTAGCGTTGGATACGCTCTCGGTTGCGGTTTTCCATCGGATGCAGGATGCACCAATGGGCTTGCGAAAGCGTGATAGAGCAAGCTTCGTGACGGTCGCTGAGGTTCAATAGCACGGAATCCGTCTGGCCAAAAGTCTTCAAATCCAGACGCGCTGCGATCAACATTTAGTGGTCTCGCGAGTTCTGCTGCAAGCTTGCGGGAATTGTGCAGTGTGCTTGCATCGAGCCTCAATCCATGCCGTGCAAGTAATTTTGCCCATCCGAGAGGCGCCAAACGCCGGCAGATTACCCTAACCTGATCAAGCAAAGGCATCTCGAAACCGCCTTTCCGCGACGTCGTTAACCTTCGACCACTCACTCAAGTAGTTACCGATAGTCGGCAACTTGACACGCCGTCCTGATCCATATCAATGGAAGACTTATCGCGATGCCTTCCCGGGAGACGTGAGGAGAAAAGCTCTCCGCCTCCGACAAGATCCCCAGGCGGGACTCCGCCCGTCACCTGTACATGGGAGTTTAGGGATGCAGCCACGGGGTAACCTTCGGCTCGCCGTTATTCTTGCGTAGGCCGACCATCTGGCCGGACACCTGGAAAGTGAAGGTGTTTTTTACATCGGACTGGATCCTTTTGCGATCCGTCGGATCTTCCTGACCGTTCACCTTATCTACGAAAACATACAGATAACCTGGGCCGGTAAGGGATGGGTCAAACCGGTCGGCTCGCTGGGACCAGTCGGAGATTTTTTCAGCGCTCACGAGCAAGCTTCGGAAGGCGTCCATCAACTTCTTCGTATCTCGGATGCGATCCGCGCACTCCCGAAACGCATCCATCCTCGCGAGTTGCTCTTCAGTCTCAATTAGTCCTAAAAGGCCGAGACTGATCCTTCCGTCCAGGGCGGCCGAAGTGTAGTCGGATCGATCTATGGAAGCGAAGTTGACCTTCGTGCCATTACTTGTCAAGAACGGCCCAAACTCTCCGTCCCAACCCGGGTGACTCACGGCTACCCCGGCTAAAACCTTGGGATGGTTTGGATGGAATCCAAGCTCCGGGTCAAGGAGCGGCACCGCGGTCAGCATTCCAAATGTGCGACCCGTATCCGGAGCTGCAGCCGGCCAGAAGGAGTTCAAGGCGGCGCACAGTTTAGCGTCCTCCGGGAACGGGCTGCCTAGGCCGTAATTGGCATAAAAGTCTCCCTCGGTGTCGCGGAACATAGACGTGTCCCAACCGGGGGCGAAGACATCCGCCGCAGCATCGGTCAGCCATGTGGTCGCTACATTAGCCTTGCCCGGAGCCACCGTGGCTTGACCGCCGGGGGCTTGGCTGATGAGGGCTGTGATGGTGGCATTCGCTTGATCTGCCCGATCAAAGGCTGGTCCTGTATGGGTCGCGGGGTCAACTAAGGTGGGATTCGGGACAACATCACGACCGTAACATAGCGGTTCGGGAGCACCCTGAGTGAAGAAAACTGCAGCACCAGTGAGTCCCTTGCTCTCAGCCCAGCGTTGCACGTCGATTTGGCCGACCAAAGGCAGGAAGTCTGGAGCAGCTACAAAGGACGCCGCCGCAAATGTCTTCACCTGCTTGCTCAGACTCACTTGAGCCGAAATTGTGCCTTCGCAGGAGTTGTCCAGCATGTGGGCCGCTTCCAATGGACCATTCTCTACGCCGGGTACATCCTGGAATTGTCCAGTGCTAAGCACAGCGCTGTAGTGCGCAGTGTCCAGGGAATTCACATCGAACAACTCGCCATTGGGGCGGACGTGAAAGCGGATGTGCGCATATTCCGGCGCGGCTCGGCCCGCGTTGGTGGCTTGAATCAGAAACGAAGTGAAGAACCGGTTCCTAGCAGATTTAGGCGGAACGCGAAATCGCACAAACTCTTGCTTACCCGATATGCTGTTCATCTGAGTCACCGGTTCCGCTAAGGCATGACGGGGATTGGAGACGAGGAGCGTGGATGCACCTACGGGTCTAAGGGTGATAAGGTCATGCGACTCGCGGACAAACGGAGGTTGATTAATGTTGAAGCCTGCAAGCGGGGCCACTCCTCCTTTAGCCGGTGCAAGCTGGTGGATCCGCCGCAGCTTCTCAGAGCGGTGGTACTCCTGAAAGGACAGCTGTAGATTCTCCCCTACCAAGCAGTCACCACCGGAGAAGAGTTTGTGAATAGGTACCAGAAAGAACCTGCCGCTGTCTCCAGTAATCGGGCCGTTCAGTGGATGAACGACCGCATCTTGGGCAGTAAGCTTCCTCCTTTGCGCAAGAAAGGCTCCGTACCGGGCAGGCATTACTGCCACTCCAGGGACGCCTCCTGCCGGACCAGCCCAGAAACTTCGCCGGAGAGCATCGTAGTGCATCATTGTTGTTCCGACGCGAGCGATACCCGTCCGCGAATATGCCATATCGGCGTGTTTGCCATGAACGCTAGTGCTGCCGGGACGGTACTGGTAGGCAAATACTGCGACGACTACATCACCCAGACCAGTCAATTTCTTTTGGGCGACGCTATAGATATAGTTCTCAATGGTGTCTATCTCCAGTAGAGTCGGAAAGTCATCATCCGTTCTGGATCCAGCAGGTGACGGATAGACGTTAGGGCTGGCCAAAGCGTGATAGAGCAGGCTCCGCCCGGGAAACCCTGGAGTAATCCCCTGATTGCCGTCTGTAGCGAAATCAGCAAAACCGGGGAACGTCCGATCGATTGAACGCAGATTGGCAAGGAGCGCCGTTTTCAAAGCCTCGGGCGTCGCCTGGCGAATATCAAGCTGATTTCCGGTTAGTCGCAGCAGTAAGTCCCTCCAGCCGAGCGGGGCCAGTCGATCGCATACATCCTTTACACGCTGAAGAGTCGTCATTATCTTCCTTCCTGCTTCTTTGATAATCGTGGCGCTCTGGCAAGCTCTCAACTTGCTGGAACAGTTACCCGATTGCGGTTTACAACCCATTTTGTAATGAGTTTCCATAGCCCTTTGCTACGCGTTTTCGGAAAAAATCTGCGTCTCGTGATCGTTGTTGGATTCATATGTGATATGCACCTGCGACAGTCAAAACATTGGGCTCAACGCGTTTCAGAGGAGTTACTATCTTCTTCTTACGCAGATCTTTGGGTTGTGCCCCTGGGGTTGTTGTTTGTCCAAGGCGACGCTTAATCCCGGAGGGAACGGTCATCGGCCTCGAGTAAACCGGGCTTATGCGGCACGAAGTGTAACGCTCGCCAATTCTTGCAGTGTCTCGTTTTATTCTGGACATCTCTTGCGCGCCTGAGTAAGACGGGGAAAGACGTGGGGCTTCGGCGATTACGGTCGCTTGGTGCCCGTGAGCAAACGTAAGGCGTCAATCGACGGAGTAAAGAAATATCCGCCACCGGTGGGGATCACCCAGTCAGCGGGGAGTACAATTTCTTGCGTCTTAGCGTTTCCGTCAACTTCGACCGTCAGCACAACTCTTCGTTCACGACTACCATTGGGCCCACTTCCTAAGCCATTATTTGTCTGGCCGATGATGGGGTCGTGGCCAGAGACAAGCTTTCCGCCTTGAGACTTATCCTTGAACTCCGCATTATTTGCCCACGAGTGTTGTACGAACTCAAACTGCTCAACAATAGATGTCTGATAGGCGGCGAACACCAACCCTCGGTTGCCACTGTCACTCTCATCAGGTTTGGTTGGCGGAAGAAAAGGATTTCCAAATGGGATTCCGCGCCGCAATAGGCGATGCGTTTGCGTAGTCTTCTCCCCAATCCCGGGAGAAAGCGTACCCACGTCATCGCGCGGATATGCTTTTCGGATGTGTCCTCCAAACGGGCACTTAGCGCCGGTCTTATCTCCCTCCGATTGCGGATGTTTCTGGTCTACACACAAAGATCCTTGGGGATTTCGCGGCTTGACCTCGGTAGATGGGCTTTGGAACTCAAAATGGTTGTTTGCGCAATCGTCCCCCGCGAGGGCTGCGTCGTCTTCTTTGTCCGCCCGCAACACCGGAGCACCACTCGTCCATCTTCCGACTAGCTTGGCACCAACCAAGGCCGAAGGGACTTTCAGGTCCCTTCCTGTATCCTCAAGGAACGCGTGGAACCCCGAAACATCCTGCCTGAGTCGCCGAACCACATAGTAAGAACCATCGAGTGCCCACACCGGACCTGTTTCCGGAGCATCGTTCGTCCTTTTATTGTTTTTCCAAGGCTTTAAATTCAAAGAGTCCGGTCCTGCCTGCGCTACTTCCAGGCCTGGATCCTGCTCTGGGTAACCGAAAACAAACTCGCCTGGCCAGAGTAGATCCTGGCCGGGCTTGCCCTGATTCAAATCGTCAGGATTCTGCCTCATCGTCAGCAGATCCGCTTCGTCGGCGGAGGCTCGACCCCGGATGCCGGGTTGGCTGACTCCGTCCAGGAACCCGAAATGCTCATGTCCCGTCAGGGGCGGAGGAAGAGTCGCGCCGTGTTGTTTGTAGACAATGGTTACGCCGCTCGGTGCAAACTCGCCTAAGGCGGTACGCCCGGAATAGACTGAGTCCTCCAGCCGAATAACTTCTTCCGATAATTGGGCGGGACTGTCACTAGCGAGGATTACCACGAGGTCAGGCTCATTCCCCGGGCCGCCGAATAGCCAATTATTTCGGTTTCCTTCACCTGCAGCCTCGCCCGTAGCTGCGTCTTCAGGGTCATCGAGATTATCCACCGATCGCGACTGCATGCCCTTCCGAAAGGCTTCGTCCTTAAACGCGTTGGCGGCTAGAAATTTCCGGTTAGCAAAATCGGAATAATCGGGAAACGTTTTGGCAGCGGCTTCCAAGGCCGCGCCGTCGCCGGTAAGTCTGGATAGGGCGTCAAAGCTAAGGGCCACGTTGATCCACGTGGCTTGAACGGCTCCGGTCTCCACCCCCCTTCGGCTACGGATTTCCTTGAATAGCCGATTAAAACCCAATACCTCGGATGTGGTTGCCACAAAGGGAATGAGTCTGCCTAGCCACGCACGGAAGTTGTCCAGGTTCGTGACCTTGAGGAATACCAGCGTCTGGTGATCCTTATTAAAGCCCGCCAAAACGTTGCCCTGTATGTTGCCGACGTTTAGAACAGGCTCAGCAGGGGCCTTGGGCCTGGCCGGATCATTCGGGCGAAGGGTAAACGGTGTCTCACGAGCAATCGTTGCTAACATTTCTCCTCCTTAAACTGACAACAATGTCTCGCAATGTGTAATCTCTCGCAGGGTGGGTTCGCGAGATTGCGAGAGCATCGCCGGACAGCATGAATCTACTGCTAAACTTGTTGAATCGCGACTAAACGAAACCGAACTCGATTCGTGTACTGCTAAGCCGCCGAAACCGCACTCCATGACGACGGGCTCGGCACTCACTAACAGGTTAATAGTGCGAGAATTTTTACATTTCGACATCTGTTTCAGTCGAGCAATTAAAGCGAAGCAGTACGATCAATTCACCTGGTTCAAACGTAGATTTCGAAACTGGACGCGCCCCGTATGAAACTGCAGACCTAGAAATCCCCTAAGTCTCTTAACAGCGGGAACATTTGCCTCACACACTACGCGGCCGTTCAGCGTCACTTTAATGTGTGTTCCGCGCGCAGTGACTTCGAATGTGTTCCAATAGCGCTTTCCTAGGTCCGGTCCGTCGGGGGAGGCCACGTTGGCAGCCCATTGTGTCGAAGGGGCCACGCCGTAGATCGCTCCAGTCTTAAAAGTAGAATTTCCGAAAACGGAACGTCCGGTATTGTCAAAGAATTGTTTGCCTGTTTCATCTATTTGAACTTCCGTGACCGAATCGTAGAACGACTTAAACTGGAAAGGATCGGAAAAATTAACACCTAAAGGATCGGGAGTTCGCAGCATGATACCGGAATTTGCGAAGAGGTCCTGTCCATTAAACGTGCGAAACGATTTCCATTCCACGGATAGGTCAAAATCGCCCATGTCGCGGGACAAATAATACATTCCGATACCCGCGAAAGGATTCGTTTCCAGAAGACCGTTGTTGGCACTATTGAGGATCAGCATCCCAGGGAAGGGGGATTGCATCCAGCCGGCGGAAGGAAGCAGCGATATCCCCGGCAGAGTAGGAGCCTTAGTTAGAAAACCGCTGTGCCGGTCTACCAGATCGGTAGCAACGCGGCGTGCCAGCGAGAGGCCTGTCAGAACGGGATTAGCGGATCCGATGGTGGTGAAGAGCGCCTGGTCGCAGCAGTAGGCGTTTGTGACATGGTGGAAATGGCCGCGCACGTCTGTCACCGAGGAATCAGGATCTTCACCCATCCAGAGGCAACCGGCATCGTGGAATGTCGTACCCACGCCTTGCTGTCGTTTCACAGCATCGACGGTGAAGTCGCCCCTGTACTCGGGCGGCGGCCCCCCCGTGCTCATCGCCCGTGCAATCGCATGGCCGGTGTCATGCATCTCTTGCCAGATTGGGTCATTGAAGTGGTCGCCACGATTGAATTGAACCCAGGCTCGTCTGTGGCCGAACTGCTGGTCAAAGTCAGCGTCGCCGGCAAGATCCACATAATCGAAATTGGGATCGCCAATTGATGCGGCGCGTCCGCCGTGGACCTGGCCCGAGGCACGCAGAACGATTCGAATCTTATCGCTCTGGAAATTGTCGGCTATCTGTTGCTGAATTTCGAGATCGGGTACAAGGCGATATAGGTTCTCATCCGGGCCGTTGCGATTGGTGGCAGCATAGAATTGAAATTGAAACCGTCCGGAAGCTCCTTCGCATTGGACATGGACCGCGGCTTGCTGAAGCTCTGAAGCCAGTTCCTTTCCCGGCCACTGGGTCTTGACCCAGGTTCCGAAAGCCGCGCGGTCAACGTCGAATGAGATATCGAACCGGAGATGCACCATATAGTTGCGCCCCATGAGCTCGTTTCCTGGCCTGCGCAGGCCGGACGCAACCAATGACATCGATTCAAGAGCCAACCGCGTGGATTCGATACAACTCATAGCGAGCACGACCTGGCAGTGCGACGGGAGAAATAAAGATCGCTGCGCCCCGCCCCAAAACACGTCGATCCGATTGATTACCCGCGTTCCGCGTTCCGTTGCTTGCGCGTCGGGACGAAAGCCGAGGCTTGAGACATGGCAGTTGGGAACA
Source organism: Edaphobacter sp. (assembly GCA_025462755.1). GTDB lineage: Bacteria > Acidobacteriota > Terriglobia > Terriglobales > Acidobacteriaceae > Edaphobacter. The sequence goes on along the minus strand of JAOAPF010000002.1, from coordinate 17,859 downwards.
ATCGTCATGCGTAGGTCGTTCGCTCGGCCATCGTTATGGTCGTCTCGGGCCGCGCCGATCAATGCGGGCACGCTCGAGTATTTGTCGAGAGCAAACAACCCCGAGACGAAGGACTGGGTTTGCACGGCGACCGGAGCTGGAAGCACGTTGGTTATGCGCGCATCGATGGTGCCTTTGTTTCGGTCCAGGAATACCCGCAGTGCCTCGTTTAGGCCTACTTTTTGGGTATTGGATGTTGATAATTGCACCGGATCGAAGAGGAAGCGATCACTCGGCTCTACACCGATTTCATACTCTACAGTGCCGTAACCACTCAGCGGGTCGCCGCGCTTGAGAAGCAGTTGAGTAACTTGATCAATATGGTCGATCGGCCTATGGCCGATTGGATTTTGGGCGTCAACGTTGGTGAGATATCTCCGCACATCGGCCGGCCATTCGGCCAGGTCATTGGGTTGTAGTTCCGGGCACCACCCTCCCCAGAAGATTCCCTTGCCGCCAACGCAGTAAGCCTGTCCCACGAATGGCTCATTGCTGCGCCAACCGACCCCCCAGACCTCATTACGAATTCCCGTGTTCGCACCCGATTGCACGTTTACTGCGCTACCTCCGGGGTCAAAAAAACCAAGGTCGGGAACGTCTGCCGTATGTTGATTCAAGACGAAAGGTCCCGCTTCCAGCACGAGGACCCTCAAGGCCTTCCTTGCGTCGCCAAAGCGAAGTCGGCTCTCCTGGTAAACTTTCGCAGCGCAGTACCCTCCGTACATCCCACCGCCAAGAACCACCACATCGATTCCCGTCGGGTCAGCAGTCGCTTCGTCCCACGTGCTACAGGTGTAGCGGCCCAGAACATCTTTGGTAAACGTCGTTGATTCCGTCGAGAGGGCCATCTGAACTCTCTTTCAGGGCTGGCATTGGGATCGAACGAAGCGGGGCTCTCCTTTATCGCCGATGACTACGCCTGATACTAGTGGTCAAACACTGAATACTTGCCACACTTCATTTGCCCGTGCGTCTTAGGCACACCTTAAGGATGCTGGACGCAACAGCTGACTAGACAAGTCTGTTGCTCCAAGGCACACATAATTTCCGGGGAAGTCGGCGAGTAGAAGCCCCCTCGGGAATGAGACTTGGTATAGTCTCATTCTTCCGTTCGCCGAATTGTTGGGGAATTTACACTTCCGTGTCCACAATGTCAATAACGAAGAAGGCGGATAGGGTTGTTCTGAAAGCGTAACAAGACGAGCGACTCACCTATACATGATGGCCCCCGGAGAAATCCCCACCCCCACATGCTCCTGCACGAGGGACAACTAAGCCCTGCGCATATTCCAAAATCGGCACAAGAACTGATGAGTGGCTGAGTTTGCGTGATTTTTCGTTACCCATGCAGCCGTCGCTTAGCGATAAACGTAATGGGCTTTGCTCCGAAATTACCAAACAGCGAATGTCGGTGCGGAGACGATCTTCCACGCCAGTCGAGACATTCTCGACTCTGGCGTCCGCGAATGGCATCGCAGCGTGACAGCGGAGCAAAAACCCTTCGTCACCCACACCGGGCTCGTGCAGACGATGGCGGCCCTCATGCAATCCCAGAGTTTTGAGAAGATCGTTAGGAAAGTGCGCAATGGCTGTGCTCCGCAAATATTCCGTACGATTATTAACTGAATCCGTTCCTCAACGATTTTGGGCTTTGTCAACTATTCAAAGCCGGGGGATTGCGTAACCCTGAACATGCAATGTGCCAGATTCGCGCGCTTCCTCCACTTCCCTGCAACCCTCTTCCCTATCCTTATTGATACCCTCACGGACTCTTTTCGGTTTCTGCGCTCTCTGACCGCGCCTCGCGCCGTACTTGCTGCCGAGAACCTGTTTCTCCGCAAGCAATTAGCCTTTTATCAAGGGCATCAGATTCGCCCTCGCCGCCTGACCGCGGCGGCTCGTTTCAGCCTGCTATTTTGGTCGCGGTTCTGCAATGGAGGCGCTCTGGTCATCGTCAAACCAGAAACCCTGATCGGCTGGCATCGTAAGGGATTCAAGCTCTTCTGGAGGTGGAAGTCTCGTCCAGGGCGGCCCCGCATTCCTGTAGAACTTCGTCAGCTGATCGTTGAAATGGTTCGGGAGAATCCGACCTGGGGACAAGCACGCATCGCCAATGAGCTGTCCTTGAAGCTTGGCATCCAGGTTTCTCCCCGCACAGTGCGAGCCTACTGGCCGAGCGAGATCCTACCCACTCGGCCAAGGCCAGGGTCGCAATCCTGGCACACGTTCATCCACAACCATGCCCAAGCGATCGTGGCCTGTGATTTCATGGTCGGCTGCGTGATCTTGGACGGAATTTTTGCGCACCACACGTATCAGTCTATAGATAAGGAACATGATTTGCGACTTTTTCTGTGAATACTGCTTCGCTCACGGATTTAGAAGACTCTCGATCTCTAGTCGAACGCTTTTCGTCCGCCTGGAGTGATGGATCAGGATTTGGGAGTGCCCTTTTTAGAAGTGGTCTTAGCTGGCTGCTGGCGAACTTTTCTTGCCACTCTCTTGGCGGGTGTTTTCCCGTCCTTTTTCCCCAGCTTCTTCTTCGCCGGTGTCTTGGCGGCGGGTGGCGGTGGGGGATTGATCGGAGCGTCAGAGCCAGGTAGGTCGGCTTGGCTCAGATACGGCAGGTGCAGAGACCGTAAGAAAGTCTTGTCCTCATAGATGGGCATCAGGTCTTTGGTGCCGTCGTAAGTGTTGGTGATCCAACGGGCGCTGCTGGAAGCTCCGGAGACTGTCCAGGCGGCTTGCCAAATGGCTGCGAGCGTGACGGCTCCGGCGGCTATGACCTCAATGGTAGCGTCACCGCAGTTATCCCATAGCGCTTTGAGAACGGCTGGGTTTGTCGTGGCGCTCTTGCCGGCGCCCGGCCGTGCCTTGTTGTAAACGCTACAAATGGTCTCTGGCGGAAGCGCTTGATGGCAGAAATTCATCAGATCCATGACCGCCATCGCAGCGTCCCAGGCCGTAGAGATTTTGCGCGGCTTGAACGTAAGCTTGGCGATAGCGGCGGCGATGCCAGCAGCAATCTTGTCGGCGTAGGCATCCACCATGTTGTCTTCATATGTGGAGTGGACGCCGGTGGAAGCTCCGTGGAGGCCGTCCGAGTGTTGCGAAGAGTGCAGCGGTTGGCAGGAGTCCCCGACATAATGAGCGAGGCAGCCAGCGGCAGTAAGGAAGTTCGGTCCATCGGATTGCTTGGCATACTCAACCATTTGAGCGAAGATCTGCCAAACGCGGAATGGCAGCGCTCCGTAGTTCATAGTTTTACTTGTCGCGGCCGAGGGAGGCGGGGCTGTTTTGTAGAAGGCGATCCATGCCTGGTAGTTGAGCGACTTCGGATCAGTCAGATAGTTGTCGAGAAGTGTCTTGCCGTTTACGCCAGGCAAGTCTATGTCGGCGTAATGATTCCAGTTCTCCTGGGCGCGAGCGACCGACGGTTTGCTCCTGTTGATATTGGTCTTCCAAACGACGTCCGGCACATCGCTGAGTGGGACAAATCCGGCGCCGGCTTGCAGGTGAGTGGCTAGCTTGATCTGCGCATCGCTGCTGTAGCTCAGGTTGTTGACGTTGGCGGTAAAGAAGCTCCTAAGGGCTTGGTCCTTGACCAAGAAGCACGCCTGCTGACCGATCTTGAAGTGACCGACCGGCCCCCAGTATTGCGTGCGCTCTGCGGTTGGGTCCTGAACGATGTCAAGGTTAAGTTCACGGAGGGTTACAGCTATGGACGTGGCGAGAGAAAGCTGCAGGAACTGACCGTTGGATGGTCCGCTGGAGATTCGCTGACCGCCCCATTCCATCGCAACTGGGGAAAGCGTGTCGGGTTCAAGAACGGAATCGAGACACCAGAGCGAGCCGGAGTCGCCGGGCTGAGTCATCAAAGGCTCCGTAGCGTCCGCGCTCGACCCGATGACAAAGTCAGCAACGTAGTCGCGCCCTCCGATCGACTTATAACGATAAAACAGCGCCTTGATTTCGCCTCTCATCTGGCCACTGGCAGCACCCTGGCCAACTACAGGACGACCGACCCACGAGAGCGATGCGGTCTCCGCGCTAAAGTCGGCGACCGGACCGAGGGCTTTTGCAAGAGCTTTTGGATTCCACGCCGTGGCGTCTTCCATCCGGACGATGGCTGCGTCGATGTTGACGACTGAGTCCCTACCTGGCAGCTCCGGATAGATTTCGGAGAAAGTCTTTTCTGTGAGATTTCGCGTGCCGTGCGTTGTACCAATTAGCAGTGGGATACCCCGAAACAAAGCGCGCACCGACCTTCCTGACTCACCCGCTAGGTGGGTATTGGTGAGTATGTAGAAATCGCTGCCGTCGGAGACCATACAGGCGGCTGTGCCCATGCGGCGCATGCCCTGGGCGTCAACGTAGATAGGGCATCCGATGCCTAGGGAGCTGGCGGTCAAGTTAGAAGGAGCAACCAGGCGCGGAGGCAGGTTGGACGACTCGGCGAGGACAACGCATATTGGAGCCATACGTCCATCGGGCATGTAAACGAACGGCGGGATAACTTCGTCAGGCTTTGAGTGGAGGTCGTCCAGAGTCTGCCACTGTGTAACGAAGACGAGGATACAGGGCCAGGACCAGTCTTTGACTACGGAGTTGAGGAGGGTACGAGGCGAGGCCTTAAACTTTCGCGTACGGTGGCGGATGTCGCTCCCTGAGTCCGGATCGGAAGTTCGGATCAGATAGAGGCCAACTGCTGTTGAGAAGACGTTCGGCTTGTGGGCAAGATGCGCATGAAACTGATCGCGTGCATCGAGCAAGTCCTTGACACCAAGGGAGCGGAAATCATGTGCGAAGAGGTTCGTCGCGGAGGTGGGCTTAAATGAGTGGGAAGCGATCGGCATAAAAAGCTCACAATCGGAAGAGATAATGTCCTGGTATACTCGGTATCGGCCTCGCACGTACCCGCGATTCGGGAATCAACTAGATCGAGCTACTCATTAGCCCCAGTTTGTCAGCCATCGAACACCTCTCACTTAAAAACATCGATCGGCAGCTGTAGGGTCTGCGTCGGGGACGAGCCCTTGATGTTTACAGTTAGCTCTTTGTGTCCTGGCGTCTTGGTAACGGCCGTGGTCACATAAACCGTGAGTATCATAGAACCCGGCGTTGTGGGATCCGGACTCAGCTTCGCCTTGATAGGCGGAACTGTGCTGTCGAACATCACGGAGGTCTCGTCAACCGACGATATTTTGTCTCCCTGGAAGGTCACCGCTCTGCTATCAGAAACTCTCAGGAACGCAGGAGTGGCCGTGATTGAAGCAGCTTTATCAGACTTCGGCACGGGCAAATCCCACTCCACGCGATATTCACCGATTTCGTCAGGATTTTTTTGGCCGTTAAGTTGAAACCGGATGACCTTTGAACTCGCCAGGGAACCCTGGTCGACATCCAACGTCGCGAGATTCCTGGTGATCGGAGTGAATCTGGGTTTTATAGGTTCACTCTTGGTCTGCTTGTCTTTCTTTGCCTTTGGCTTGCCGGCACTTTCCGCCTGCGCGCCGCTACCCACAACAATATTCAGGCACGGCGCTGTCGATGATGATGGGACGCACGGGGGGCCATAGCCGGCTAGTTTGTCGAAATCGAATCCCGAAACCAGTAATGTTGTGATCGGCTTTGGTTTTGTCGGGTCGGGAGGATCAGGGGGACATTTCACCTTTTGCGGGCACGGCGAAGACGGGGGTGTGGGCGGCGACGCGACGGCGGCCAGGCTTGAGAATAACGGTGAAAAACTAGTTGTGCCTTGCTGAGACATGCGATCCCATCTAAGGTCCTTTACCAAAAACGATTGAGCATTCCTCGCATCCGTCGTTGGCGCAATAAATTTGTAGGTGCATACATTGGGACGCTTCTCGTCACACGACACGCCGACGAAGGGCGTCTCCCTGAGTCCGTATACCTGGCTGCCAATTAGAACGAGCGGCATTGGAGCACCGTCTGCCGAAGGATCAAGAAGATAGTTAGGACCCAGCGTCAGTTTCAAGGTCATTCGAGAATTACCATCTGGATAAGGTACCGCATCGAGCGTCGCCCCAGCGATGCCGCATCCCTTGGTTTTCGATCCCCTTCCAAAAGCAGTCATTGAGCCGGATGGGCCCAAAATAGTCAGTTGATCTGCCTCCAGTAGATCATGCGCTTTGCCAAATAGTTGAAGGGTTTCGCCATCTGAAGTGAGCGGCACCATGTTCGTGGTTCCCGCTAGAACGCTTATCGACGATGTATCGAATTGGCCGGTGCCGGTGAGCTCTATCTGGCCACCGCCAAGATCCGCCATATTCACATCCTTCACTTTGATAATAGGCATATCCGCTATGCCCGATAGGTCAGGTGCAGAACTACAACTGCTCGTGTATACGGCACCGACCACTTGACGCTTGGGGTCATACGCCCTCCACCGAGTCTGGATATACAGTTTGGGGGCAAAAGTCTGGCTGGTAGCTTCGGGGGGCAGAGCGAGTTGGGCGAACACTTGTCTCTGCCCGCCTCGCACATACTCCTCGCCAAGGACTGGGCGGAACTGCCACCCAAAAACTGTGGCATTGGTCCCAATAACAAGATGACGGCCAGTCGCGTCGGGGTCGAATCCGGGCTGCCCTTTTTCACCAGGGTTATCGCAGTCGCCCAGTTCGCTGGGCCCCATTACGTCAATCAGTCCTTTGTATTTGTCATGCGCGCTCTGAGGAAAAGGGCGGTCTAAGTCCTTAAGCAGAGCAGTTTTTTTGCTCGTTCCGGAGGGGGCCAGGGGCACTGGGGGGATGTACTGCAGCGCCAGGGTGTCAGTATCTTTAGCCAAGTACAAACGGTCCTTCGACTTGGCTGCATTCACCCCGACGGAGACAGGTGCCACCGCAACACCAGCTCCGAAAGCGTTTTGATGGCTGGTGATTTTCGCGACGTTGTAGGTTTTTTCTGCCGGCAGCAGGTTGACGATGCTTACCCCATCGGGACCGGGAGGTGGCACTACTAATATCCGGACCTCGGCAACCGCATGCCTGAATTGCCGCGGGGGGTCGAGCGTAATCGTAAAACCCAGCGTGGTCTGCTTGCGGGTTGCAACGGGCCGTGCCTGCCGTATTACATATTGATCCGAAAGCGCCCCCTGCAACAGCAAGCGCAACGTCGTAATCTGCGCGTTCAGCTCAACCTGCTCGGTCAAGATGTCGGCGCTGCTGACGCCCACAATGGTGGGAGCGCTAAAAGCTGTCGATGCGGGGGCTGTCGGAACGGTACCCGCAAAGCCACCAGTCGTCGTGGTTGTACCATTTTGTTGTGAAGTTTGGCTACCGGTGGTCTGCTGGGTCGTTGCACCTGGCGTGGTGGTACCGTTCGTCGTAATTGTTCCTGTAGAAGTGGTTGGTATTGTTGTGCCAGCTGCCGCTGTTGGCGGTACTGTACAAGCCTCAGTACCGCTGCTGCTCCCCAACGTTGGAAGTGAGCCGTTAGGGCATTGAAGCGTGACAATAGTTGAAGTTGCACCCGGACCTGTACTCCCCGTGACAAGTTGCGAGTTCCCCGTCTGACCGGTGGTGTTGGTGGTGGCCACCGTGGGGAGCGGCGTTGTGGTCACCTGGGCCGAAAGGGAAGAGGTATCTCTGGCCACACCCTGCAAATTTCCAAACGCGCCGGTGATAGAAGCCGCACTGAATCCGGAAAGCGTCGCGAGATGCGTGGCCGTTCCGTTAAGCATTTGCTGTAGTAGGGCAACGTCGAAAATCTTAGCGTTACTGACAGTAATGTAGTTGGACCTAATACCAACCAAATTGGATTCGCTGCTGAGACTAGGCTCATAGAGCTCGATTTTCCCGTGCTCTTCCCTGTTTATGTTATAAGACCGGCAGCCTGCGGGCGTCTTGAACCAATCGACGTGCCATAAGTCCCCTTCCAATAGGGGTACAAGGAAAGGTCCATTGTCTGGATCTAACGGCGAGGCACCATTGACTGCATAGTGCAATTCGCCTTTCAGGGCGTCCCCGTAAATCTTCAAGCCGTGGTCAGTGACCTCCATAACCTTTACCACGGTCCCGTCGTCGTTTCTTGCAAGCAGGTACTGTTGGGCGCAGGCGGTGGCATAAGGATTGGCCGCTCTCTTAGCGTCGCCGCAGTCAGCATCCCCTTTAGTAATGGTTAGAGTTGCGATTGGGTTGTCATAATAATGGAGCGTCCAAAGTTGCTCTTGAAGATCTATGGGCGCTCCGTTCATGGACGTCCGAATCTTGATGTCCTCGGCAGTTTCTTGAGGGAAAAGTGACCCGTAAACACTGAATTTGACAACGGTGGCAGCTTGATCCTTAAGACTGCCGTAGACAGAAACCTGAGAAAAGTTAGAAGGGTTTTTCGGCTCAATGGTGAGCCTCAGTCCGTCAGCGCCAGTGCTTATGGCAGCTTTCCAATCATGAGGCAGCGCCTCATTGATCTCCGTGGCAGCCTCTGACAACTTTTCATTTTGTATTTTCACGGAGTTGGTCAAAGTGCCAGAAACGGTAAAATGTAGCTCACCAGTGAAGAGTTGATCGGGAAAAACGGCGGGATAGGTGTACCAAGGCAGTATTGGAACCACCTTCTTGAGGAGGGAATCAATGTCGTAGCCTTGGACGGGGACAGCGGGAACAGGTGCCTGCGCTCGAACGAAGACTGAGATGATCAAATAAGAATAGACGATTGCGATTCGAGAGAGGCGCATCCTTCAATGTCTCCTGAGCCGGAATTCCGAAACTCTTACATCAGAACCGTATGACGGTGATTTCTAACAAATGGTCCAGTGCCATCGCACTATTCACATCTGTTTGGAATGGCGTTGCCTGGGTGTTCAGTGCCTTTGCGGGAACAGCACAAAGTGCTGCTGTCACAAAGTCCAGTGGAGCGGCACAGTCTGGGGAGGCCGTTAGGATCACTCGGGTCCTCCACTGGACAGAGTCCGAATCGACGCTTCGACCTCACGCCAAGAACAACACTATTTTCCCAGGGAAGTCGGCGAGTAGAAGCCCCCTCGGATGTGAAGCTCGGTTCAAGCTTCACTCTTCCGTACGCCGATGGCGTCTAAGGTATCCTTCTGATTGAGAAGTGTCAATACCTATAACTCATGTGTCGCCGCAATGTGAGAAGTTCCTCTTTGTTCAAAGTAGAACGTTCCGCTTTGATGGGGTATGGCGGAATCAGGAGAGGGGCTGTGGATGTCGACAAAGGAACGGGACCGGCTCAAGGTCTTGCACGAGGTTAAGAAACGGCACATAACTCAGAAGCAAGCTGGGGTGGAGCTGGGGCTTAGCGTGCGCTGGGTGCGGAAACTTCTGGTGCGGTTGCGGGCGCGGGGGGACGCTGCACTGCGGCACGGGCTGTGTGGGCGACGGTCGAACCGCAAAACGCCGGAAGCGGTGAAGCGGCGAGCGGTGGAGCTGTACCGTCAGAAAAAGCAGGCCAAGCTATGGCATGATTACGGCCCCACTCTGGCAGTCGAAGAGTTAGCCGAGCAGCACGGGATCACGATTAGCCGGGAGGCGCACCCTAAAGGCTCTGCGTACTGCTTATCGCGACCAACGAGTGGGCACGGAAGCTAGGTGAGTCCTGCGCGTCACGTTGCAGACCGATGCGACGATTCTGGATGGATGACGTAGTCGCTGCTTTGTCACCGCCCAGTGGCAACTCTCCGGGGCCGATGAGTTATCACGGTTTCCAAACGCCGGCTGCGGCACCAATGACACCCGCGTCGTTACCGAGCGTGGCGGGAATAGCTGGCAAGGTTCGCGAGATATCTGACCAGATATGCCTTCGGATTGAGGCAACAAAAGAATCCCAATACATGCCGCCAGAAAGTCCTAGGCCTCCTCCAACGATCACCGTTTCGGGATCTAAAACATTTACCAGGAAACCGACACTGTTCTCCCCGGTAGCGGGAGCAGAACCGTAGCGTAATCCGTACTGCATTGCAGCCGATATGAGTGCCGGATCGAGACACCGTGGGAGTGCGCGTATCGCGAGTTTCGGCCAGGACTTCTGGGAAAGTAGGATCCAAAAAAGGCTGAAAGTGTGAACCGACAAACCAACATTGAACCGTACTGGCAAGACGAAGATGACTGGCTCTGCACTGTCGAATTCTTGCCGAGCGATGACCCCGAAGGTCGACTCTTTGCCGCAGACGTCGTCGGCCATCTGTTTGGCTACGCCCAGCTGACGAATACACGCGCTCTGGCACTCGTCGGCGATCCTGATGCCAGCGCTTACGAGCTCCTTTTTTCCTTTTCGTCTCCTGAAGAGAAAAAAGAGTTCCTGAGCTTGGTCCGTTCAAATGAAGACATGGGGAACGACTACATCAGAGAGTTTACGCCGCCCACCAGTGAAGAAATTAGGAATGCTCGTCCACTGGCAACGGTTTTACCGCAGGATACCCTCACCCATGCCATGCTGATTGCAGCGACCCTGTGTGCGGGTATAGAAGATGATCATGCTGTGTCCTAACGCCGGCGCACAATCGCTTCAGAACGTTTTGGAAACAGTGGACTCGGCTGAGCGATGGTCGACAGGGAGACTTTCCAACTAGCGATGCAGACCAAAGGATCGAGCAAATTCGCGAAAAGAATGCTGCTATGACAGGGCAACAACAACGCGCAACTTATTGGGTCAAAACAGTACTGACCGGACTGCCGGAACTGAAAGAAAGCTCGCTTCACATTTTGCGCGGGTCTTTTCTGAGAGGGTGAAGGGGGGCGACGATGAGCAGGCAGAAAAAGTCCCTTTACACCTTAACGACGAGGAGCCCATAATTCGCTGCATGGCAAGCGAAATCGACGATTTCATTCCGACATGGCTTCAGGTCTATCTGAATACCCTCGGAGACAATGAACGCAAGGAGTTTCTTAGCAAATACGAACAGGCAGTCCATCAGACGCTGGATCAGCTGCAAAACGTACCTGTGAATTCCGTCAACGACGGCACGGAGCCGGGACATCTTTCAGTTCGGTTGGGGAAGTCGAATGTCTTCGTCAATGTGAAGAAGAGTGTCTGGACCGCTTTGAAGTATGCAGGCCCGCTAACTCTGGCGGTTGCCGTTTCTCCAGCTTTGCTGGCGTATCTTGGAATCACGGCGGCCATGATGCCTCACGTCACAGTGGGCGCCACGGCTTCCACGATCGCGGCTCTGTGTGGGGCATTCAAAAAGCTGAGTCCCTCAGAGTTGGACACCTACCAGGCTGTGGCTGAAGCGATCGAGCGCAACAGGATGCGCGTACTCGGGAACCTAGGCGCGGATTTCGAGGACGTAAAGAAAAGCTTCGCGCTAGATCGAGACCTTTTCCCTCCCAAGGACCTAAAGGCAATGCTGGATCAATTGGTCGCGAAGGGGATACTCAAAAAGGAGGTTCTCAACGTCGAACAGTACTTCCTCGTCTTCTAACAGAAAAGGCAGGTTCCCAAGAATATGGAGCACCAGTTTCAGCAGCAGCCGCCGCAACAGGGGCGGAAAACCAAGAGCATGGAGCAGCAAATCCCCTCGGGCCAGGACAACGATCAGTGCGAGGAGAATAGGGTCGAGAACGAAACTCTCACCTACATGGGATGGCAGAAGTCCTCTCACCCTCCCCTTTCCAAGGTCCAACGCTCCGACCATGATTTTGGACTGCGCCTTCCGCAATTCGCGGAGGAGAGTCGCAGACTCCTTGTTGCGGTGACGAACGACACCTCGGGCAATGACTTCATCGATGGTCTGCGCACCGAAGAAGTGCAGGTCCGCCTGGGGTTCCGGTTCGTAGGCACCCTCGGGGAAATGTTGCGACGAGCCCGAGTCGAGCTCGCTAGCCAAGCGGACGAGATGAACGACAAGTTTGCTTTTCTTGAAGTCCTGCAAGGCTACGACTTTCCGGTGCTGAATGGCATTCTTCGGCACGGATGCAGCATAGCAAGCGGTGCGATGGCAGAAGTGGATGTCGAAACCGATTTCGCGATGAACTTCTCTGCGTCGCAAGGGCTCGGGCCGAATTACGTACTTAGAAGTCCTGGGTCGCTTCACGACCAGTATCTGGGGCAACTGAATATTCCATCCAGTCGCTCAGCCCGCGGGATCCGAATCGCGGTTGTCGATTCAGGCTACGAGAAGACAGGAATTCTCAGCGGGTTCCTTGACTTGGTCAATCCAAACAACAAAACCGAACTCGATAACTTCGGCCATGGAACCGCTATGACCTCAATCATATCGGACGTCGCTACAGGAGCCGATGTCTTTTCCGTGCGTGCCTCGGATCAGGGAATCCATGTATCGGATGCGATGCTTGGAGTCTCTGCGGCCTCATTTCATTTCCAAGCCGATATCGTGAACCTCAGCTTCGGATTGCCGTTGGCGCAATCCTGTAGCGTCTGCGGAGCAACTTCCGGCGTTTCGAAGGTCTTCTATCGGCTGCTTCGCAGTTTGTCGGAAAAGCCGATCTCGCCGGATGGTCCGCCGATCCTTGTGGCTGCAACCGGAAATGACGGAGTCGCTTCCGGGTTCGACGCTCCCGCAGCATGGGATTTTACAGTGGCTGTGGGGGCAATCAATCACAGTACAAATCGTTCGTCCTTCAGCAACTATGGGACAACCGGCCATGGCCAGTACATCATGATGCCTGGTGGCGAGGAGAATCGAGGGGCCGCCACCGAGTGGATTGGCGAAGCTACCCGCAAATGTTATGGAACTTCGGCCGCAGCTGCCTATGCTTCTGGTGTATTTGCTCTCTACATGGCGAATCCTTCCTATTCGATCTTGAGTAGAGCCTCCTTTTTGAGTCAGGTCCTCGCCAAGTGTCAGCCCTGCACCAACCAAAATGCTGCAGAACACGGGCTTGGCTACTTGCCCTACAAGTAAGCTGGCGGCCAACGCCGAAGAAACCGCTCCAGTTGCGGCATCCTCGGCGGCTGCGCCTCAGTGATGTCGGAATATATGTGGAACGATGAGTTCGACAGCAGGATTATTATTTAGAGTCAAGGCGTCTCTTCGGAGCGCCGTAGTCTCACAGGAGCGAAATCATATGACGACACCGCAATTCGCTTTCGCAGTTGAATCTGGCAAGGAGACGATTCAAGAACTGTTGGATGATCGATCTGTAGCAGAATGTCAAGTTTCCGTGAGAAATAGAGGAAGCTCCGTGGATGCCCTAAACTCGCCTATTGGAGCTCCGGAACTGGTTTTAGGACTACAGACGGCTATCATCGTCTTCAAGACGGGAGCAGCGGTCGCGGCATTCGCGACAGCACTGGTCAGTCTTGCGATTAAGCTCAAACAGCTTATCGACGTCTTGGACCCTAAAACGGGAGAAAAGATCGCTACGGTCTCGCAAAATACCGATCCGAACGCGCTAAAGAAACTATTGGGCGTGGCCGAGTGATTTCGCCTTTCACGCTTGATCCAGTGGGGTTAACCCTGTGGTGTGATCCGTCGCTGATCGGGCGCTCGATCGGCACTGACACATGTCTAACGCTCTTTAATGTCGCCGCTTCAGGCGATCTTAAGAAGGTACTTGAATGTGTTGAAGCCCTACCGCCGGAGGCTCAGCATCGTGCCATCAATATTGTTAGTTGCGTCTGGCACGAGAAACGGCATTTCATCGATTACGTTTTGACCAATTTCGGTGCCTTCAATTGCAGGCAGTTCTTTCAGTTGCTAGTCAACTTAACTCCTCTACTTTTGGAAAGTCAGACCGAAGGTGGCCCCCTGTTTTTGCCGCTTGAATCGGTCGCTGACCCGGTCTCTCGTCTGGTACACGGTCTACCGCAGACGCCACAAATCGATGTGATAGCTGATTACCTTAGACGGGTCAAGGAAATGCTAAGCAGTGATTTCGAGATTCCCCATCCCAACATAGGATATTCGATAGGCGGCACAGCTGCATTCGAAGCGCTGGGTTTCACGTTTCAGCTCGGCTGTGCGATGAGAGCATTTGGTCTCGATGCATTCGGCGCGATCTGCGGGGATTTGGGAGCAGCGCATTACCAGAATCTAAAGTATCGCTGGGCTGAGGTGTTTCTTGATCGCTTTGGTCTTTTGCGCCACGGATCGACTAACGGTAAGGCTTACGTCGATTTACGAAATCTGACACCGATTCTGTACACGGCCCTTATGTGTCGATTCTACGACGCCAGCGAAAAGCAGACCGGTGCCGAGTATCAGGCTGTGGGTTTGCCATCAGAGCGTCTGGTGAGATTATTGGTCGAATTAGGCAATCGAAAACAGGAGATGCCAGAATCGATAGAGGACATTTGGTGTTATGTCTCGCACGTCGCGGCAGAACTGTGGGGCCGCACTCCAATTCAGGAATTGGATGCAGATCTTTCCAAGGAAGAACGTCTTTTCGAGAAGCTCTCGACCAGCTCGAACACCATGCCTCAAGTTCGGAGTTTCATGGAACAATTTCACAGTCTGCGACTCAAGTTCAGAGACATCTTGATGGAGCAACCGAACCTCATCCTGGATACGGGCGATTTTGCCGAGAAGCTTCTTCCCGAATTATCTCCGATGCGGATAATCGCGTATCCCCAGAGTAAGGACGAGTTGGCGCCCGGAGAGGAGCCTATTTTTCGTTATAGCGACGGAAAAGGGGATCGGTACCTAGCCGTCTCGCCTTCCAAAGCCGGCGGCAAATTGGGGATGCAGCACGACTCTGATATGCGATTTGTGGTTAGCGACCTCGTGCCACTTGCCAAGCTGCTGATGAACGGTCGAAGGCACAACATCGTTCTTGGAGTAGAACTAGAATACGCTGAACGGTTACTCGAAATGGCTAGAATAAAATTCAAAGTTGACCCACTATTCGCGTATCCGACGGCTCTGATCGAGAACGCAACCGCATTTGAATATCTCACCAAACAGCAGGAATCGATTTGTGATCTGTGTAGTGAAAGTTTCTTGACTCGAACTGGTTCGGTGATTTCTCCATGGCTGTTCCGTGCTAACGAATGCGCGCGACGCTTGCGCCACACAGAATCGCTGGACGTGTTGTTTGAATTCTCCACAACGATCGATTGGTCATGCTCTGTCGTGTGCACGGGGTGCGCGACTAAAATCACTCAATGCCTAAGTCACAGTCCTGCTTGATCAGGCGGTAAAAGCCTCGTCAGACCCTCAAACGAAACAGCGATTGCTGGGAGTGTGTGCGTCTCCCAGTTCCATTTCACGCCGATGAACGATATGAAACACCACTCGCTCGGAAAGCGCGCTAATTGTCAGAGAAGGATTCACCGAAAGCGCGGTAGCGTTTATCGGCGGGCGATAGAACCGCGCGTCGAGACCCTTGGCGGAGTCTGCCTGCGCATCCAACTTAGGCAGTGAGCAAGTATCAGGATAGGGCTGAGGCTGCAGCATCTGTTCAGCCAGTGGGTAGCCAATTTCGAATAACGGTTTGTCGCCGCTGCCGTGGGAGATCGCCTCGGCCTCCTTGCGAATTGCCACGACCGGGTTCTGCAGACCGTTCTCTTTAATATCGAGCACAAGAGATGAGAATTCGGTTCCGTGGAGAATCGGGAATAAATTTGCGGCTTCGTGCCAATGATCTGGCTGACAGTATCGCTTCCAGTCCATACTGCCAGCGTACAGGCGAGCAAATGAGGTCGACGAGATTACTGGGGTAACGATGGCTCAAGTTCGCCTAAGCGAGTTCATGTCGATGGCAAGCCGCCCGTCGCGCGCGGCAGCCCGAAGACGAAGAATTCCCAGAAAGTTAATGAGTTTATAAATGTCCTCATCTACAGGCTTGCACTCGGAACCCTGCTCTTCGAAAAGCACTACCACTCTCCCTTCTTGGCGAAGTTGTTTTAGACTCGCGATGTTCTGCTGTCTTTTTTGCAGCAGGCAAACAACCCCTAAAGCAAAACACCGTCCACTGCTCAGCCATCCCAGAAGCTCTCCCTCCCGCCCGCCTGCTTCTGCGTCGGCGGTTACGGTTTGAACGAAGTTCGGTTCTGTCCGAAATTTAAGCTCTTTCACCGCTCTGCTATAGGCTGAAGACTTGACCTCCAGAAATCCGAGGCTACTACTCCGAGGGACAAGGCCGAAATCCCCGACTTCGAAAACTGCAGGCACCGGACCCGGTATCCACGCAATCATGTCTAGTTGAGGAATCTTCTTACTGCCGGGCGACTGAGCTTGGTCGATTACGGCGCCTGTGCTCACACGTGTTGGCGCTAGATACCTCCGGACGAGTTGCCGTACACCAGCCTCGACATAATGGCCGAGAAGATCAGGGTTTGTAGTGAATCGCTTAAATTCCGTGGGTGGTTTCAGCTCCGCAAGAATGTGCGGTGCTAATTGCGCAAGGAAACTTGCGGCATCATAAGATCCCATTTTTCTCCTAACGGATGAAGGATGGATCAAACATAGCATTGACCTTTTCGCGGACAGCCTGACCGCGATTAGGTTTCAAGTAGCGCATGGTCGACTCAATATCTGTATGCCCCATCCATAGCTGAACCGTGCGAAGATCGACCCCTGCCCATAGTGCCCACGTCGCGAACGTCGCCCGGAATTTGTGAAGCCAGAAGTCGGTCGGGTCCAGCTCAGCCCGCTCTGCGACAGCTTTGCAGGAATCGAGGAAGTCTAACTTTGGCTTCCCACCGGAGGTCTGGAACAGCAGATGGCCGTTGGTCGCCGCCTTCGGCTTCACTTTTTTGAGCGCCTGCACCAGCTTGTTAGGAATCGGAATTTCACGGCCCTTATAGTTCTTTGGTGAAAATCCATACTCGCGTTTGTATCGAACTGCCACTACGCCGCGCGTCAGATTTAGATCCGGCCACTCCGTATGCATTACTTCCTGCTCGCGCATCCCGGTCATCAAGAAAAACTCGAACCACAGTTTCTCGTTGTCGTTGCAGACCTTGAAAAACTTGTCCAGCTCTTCCCGTTCGTAGACCTCGGGTTCATCCTCGACGTATCGTGGCCAGTCGTTTTTGCTCACCAGCCCACGGACGTTACTTGCCTTCAGGAACGACATGACATTCTCGAACTTGTTATAAACCGTACGCGGACTCAGCTTCTTTTTGTCGCGCAGGAACACGCTGAATTTGAGCAGGTCGCCACGCTCGACCTCTTCGACATGCTGCTTTTTGCAGCTTTCCAGAAAATAATCGAGGGATGTTTTATAGGCTGAGTGGGTCGTGTCCTTCTTGCTGAGCTTGATATCGTTCAGGTAAACAGCGACCGCATTAATCACGAGCGTGCCGTTTCCATTCGAGGATTCGACGACTTTGATTCCGACGTTTTTGCTGGCCAGAATCTGTTCCTGCCGCTGGCGCTGCGCGTCCGCGACGCCTGCATCCTTCCCCACGGACCGTCGAATGCGCTTGGTGCCGTCGTACCATTCGATGTAATAGCGACCCTCAGTGTGGCGTTCGGAACGACCTTCCACAAGTACGTGGTCAGGTTTAACACGGCCATTCGGGGAAAGTACGAGGGGGCAGAATCGGGGACCACTCGGAGTTCTAACGCGCTTCGTCAGGTTTACGTCGCGATTCACAGTGAACGTCCTCCCTCAGGAGTTGGTATCACTTATGGTATCACCACCTTGTAAACCATTCAAAACAATAAGTCTGGCGGAGAGGGGGGGATTCGAACCCCCGGTACAGCTTTTGACCGTACAACGGTTTAGCAAACCGCCGCCTTCAGCCACTCGGCCACCTCTCCAGCGTGCGTTTTCAAAAGCTTACCACAGAACTAATCACAGTTAGCTGAACAACTGCTGACCGCGGCCTCAAGAAGTGCGGAAAACCGTCGGCAGGGCCTTCCGCTACGCGGCCATGGCTAGCTCGCAACCTTCATCGAAATTTAATTCTAGCTGCTGCCGAGCTGTTTCC
>JAOAPF010000544.1 GCA_025462755.1 Edaphobacter sp. | reverse complement strand
CCAACTCGTCAGGAGTCTTCACCTATACCGTAGTCTCGGGCCCGGCCACCATCTCAGGCTCGACAGTAACTGTAAACGGTACGGGCACCGTTGTACTGCAGGCTTCACAGGCAGCGGACTCCAACTTCGCGACCAGCATCCAGAACGCGAGCTTCGCCGTCGCGGCCCCCACCCCGGCGATCAGTTTCACCGTTCCTAACCACACCTACGGCGACGCTCCCTTCACGGTCAGCGCCAGTTCCAACTCGTCAGGAGCCTTCACCTACACCGTAGTCTCGGGCCCGGCCACCATCACGGGTTCGATAGTGACCTTGATCGGTGCGGGAACCGTCGTCCTACAGGCTTCGGAAGCTGCTGATTCCGACTACACGGCCAACGTTCAGAACGCCAACTTCACTGTCGCAGCCACCACCCCGACGATCAGCTTCATCCTTCCTAACCACACCTATGGCGAGGCTGCCTTCACGGTCAACGCCATGTCCAATTCCACAGGCGCCTTCACTTACACCGTAGTCTCGGGGCCGGCGACGGTCTCAGGTTCGACAGTGACGTTGATGGGTGCCGGCACAGTGGTCCTGCAGGCTACAGAGGTCGCTGACACCAACTACTCAGTCGCTACTAAGAACACGACCTTCACTGTCGCAGCGGCCACCCCGACAATCAGCTTCAGCGTTCCTGACCACACCTATGGCGAGGGTGCCTTCACGATCAGCGCCACGTCCAACTCCACAGGAGCCTTCACCTACACGGCGCTCTCAGGCCCGGCAACGATCGCGGGTTCGTCAATAACCCCGATCGGCGCGGGCACAGTAGTGCTGCAGGCCTCGCAGGCAGCCGATAACAATTACGTTGCCGCCACACAGAACGCGACCTTCACAGTTGCCACCATTAGCCCGACGATCCTATTCATCGTCCCCAATCACACCTACGGCGAAGTTCCTTTCACGGTCACCGCCTTCTCGAAGTCCACAGGAGCCTTCACCTACACGGTAGTCTCGGGGCCGGCAACTGTCGCAGGCTCGACCATAACCCTGACCGGCGTCGGCACAGTGGTGTTGCATGCGTCTGAAGCTGCGGACGCCAACTACATTGCCGCCACGCAGAGCGCTACCTTCACAGTCGCAGCCATCACTCCGGCGATCAGCTTTACCGTCCCCAATCACACCTACGGCGACGCTCCCTTCACGGTCAGCGCCACCTCCGGCTCCACAGGAACATTTACCTACACCGTCCTCTCGGGCCCGGCAGTCATCGCAGGTTCGACAGTCACGCTGACCGGTCCAGGAACGGTCGAGCTCCAGGTTTCCGAGGAAGCGAGCGGAAACTATGGCTCTGCGACCAAGAACACGACCTTCACAGTCGCAGCCAACACCCCGACGATCCTATTCATCGTCCCCAATCACATCTACGGCGACGCAGCTTTCACGGTCAGCGCCACCTCCAACTCCACAGGTGCCTTAATCTACTCCGTAGTCTCGGGGCCGGCGACCATCTCGGGTTCGACCGTGACGTTGACGGGTGTGGGTACGGTTGTGCTGAACGCTAGCCAACTCGCCAGCGGAAACTATACCGCGGCGACCGCGAACATCAGCTTCACGGTGGCCGCAGGCCTTACACTCTCCTCGGGCTCTGGAACTGATTCAAGCTCCGGCGCTGCGACTGTGGCTCCCGGTGCGGCGGCAACCTTCACCATTGCGATCTCCCCTGGGGGAAGCGCAACCTACCCCGATCCGGTGACCTTTAGCGCACTCGGGTTGCCCCCCGGCGCCACGGCGACCTTCTCGCCGGCAACGATTCCGGCAGGCAGCGGGGCAACGTCGGTCACTCTTACCATTCAAACCAGCAGCCAGACAGCACGGGATGAGAAGCCCTTTTCGGGTGGACCTTTCGCACCGGCAGCACTCGGATTCCTGCTACTGCCACTGGCCGGGATCAAGACGGTACGCCGGCGGCTGCAGTTGACGGCGGCTCTGACCATAATGGTACTGTCCCTCGGCTCTTTACTGGGATTGAGCGGTTGCGGGGCGATCAGTCCCGCTAATCCAACCCCAAAGAGCTACACCGTGGTGGTGATCGCAACCGATGTAACCACTGGCGCACATAGCTCGATGAACGTCACACTCGTCGTGCAGTAGACCTCTTGGGCTTGTTCCCGAGTATCGACATCAGGCTGGATAGAGGCTGCAGCAGAGCCTATATCCAGCCTGATGGTCCCGTCCGGCCGTTATCAAACGCGGTTGGGGTAACGCCGGCGTCAAGGAGGCCAGCTGCGCCGCCGAAAGCCGCAAGCAGGCCCTTCCTGATCCGAGGGCTCAACAATGGATCTTCAAGTAAGCACTAAGCCGTTTTCAACACAGACCACTGACGTCTACTGTTGAAGATTTCAGTCCAAAAAACCAATCAACCTGTGATCGCCGTATCGCAGTTAGTCTAAACGCCTATGGAAAGAAGGCGCACTGGTGCTAGTGAACTGCATTTCAATATCGTCGAAGCCGATTTAATGTTTGATCCCAATGGACTCGGCTGCCGACAGGATGCTGAAAGGCTGAAGATCAGCCCACTTGAAGCCATCGGCGGACATCTCAGTCTGCACCTTCCCGATGTCTCGGGTCTGTCGCACGTTCAAGCTCTCTTTGGGCCCGTTCAGCAACGGGGTCTCCTCAACGGGACAACGCATCGTTGACGGATTAGAATAGCGAACAGGCAGATCAGGAATGAGAGTTCTCCTGACGCTTTACGCAAGGCAAAAGAGCTTGCTATGGCTAGCACTTGGGTTCAGCAAATTAGTGGGGCGGTGATCGTCCTGCTGACCTGCTGGACGTATTTACCGGGTCCTTGCTTTCTGCGGTCCCGTTATTCTCGTGCTTTTGGTTCTCCTATGGATCAGCGGACTGGCTCTACTTTTTCAGCACGCTGTATGCGGGTGGAAGCAGTGTCTCAATCATCGGTTCGAGCGATTTCGCCCCGCACAATCCCGGTCGGTTGCTCTATCTCTTCGACTCGATGGCGGGCATTTCCGTTACTCCACTGGCCCTAACCTACTTGATGCAGATCTATAACCAGCTGCAACTGCGGAACACGTTCGTCCTGAAGGTATATCTCACGACCCGAAGCACTGAAGATGCTGCGGAACTGATTACGGGGATTGCGCCCCGCAGGGATGGAGCCACGGCACTTCCATTCTCGGGAGTTGGCAGCAGACATCGCGGCCACCAAGGAAGCTCACCACTTTACCCGGCTCTCTTTTATATGCGGTTTTCCGAGCACTCCTATTCGGTTTCGTATGTCGCGCTTGTCTTGCTCGATTCGGTGACGCTCATCCGCTCGGTCTCGAGCAATCAGGAGGATGCTATCAAAGAGCTGCATGCACTAGATCAGCTCTAGGAAGTTCGCTGCTTCTGCTTACGTCCATGCAGAACACGTTTTTGGCGGAGGGAGCGTTAGAGCCATAAGGGCCCGATGTGGAAAGAAAAGTCGTGTTGGGAACGGCGGCTGGAGAAGGCCGTGGCGCAGCTCAGAAGCGCCAGGCATACGAACTGCGGAAGCACCAGAAGCCCTGAATGCCTATGTGTCGTTGAGAACCCAATGGAACGGCCAATCCGCAGGTTGGCGCCGTCCATGCTCATTTCATGAAGGACCTCGATCCTGCAACATATGGCGGTAGGCCAGTCACCTGATGTCCGCCCGCCGGGCACGCGACCGATGCTTCCCCAAAACGAGTGGCGGAGATCGATCGGTACGGACCGATCATCCATCTCAATAAATCACGGA
Organism: Edaphobacter sp.; assembly: GCA_025462755.1. Taxonomy (GTDB): domain Bacteria; phylum Acidobacteriota; class Terriglobia; order Terriglobales; family Acidobacteriaceae; genus Edaphobacter. Next base: position 3,100 of record JAOAPF010000544.1, on the reverse strand, counting down.
TGTTTCAGGAGGAATTATGGGTCTATTTGGATTGGCACCAAAGGCAAACTCAATGGCAGGCGAATAGCCATGTTGGCGACGCAAGGCGTGGAGCAGATTGAGCGTTGCAAAAAGCCGGCGCTGTCGTCGAGGTGGTTTCTCCGCACAAGCTCATCAAAGGAGGGAAGATCAAAGCCTGGAACCTGACTAGATGGGCGACTCGATCAAGATCGATGTAGCACTCTCCCATGCGGAGGTGTTCATCCTATGATGGTCTGCATCTCCCTGTGCGTGATCAACCCGGACCTCCTTCGAATGGACACGGAGGCGGTAGACTTCGTCCGTAGCTTCTTCGAGTCGGGCAAACCGGTATCGTCCATTTGTTACGGACCGTGGATGCTGATTGAGGCCGAGGTTGTCAAAGGGAGAACGGTGACTTCTGGCCGTTCGCTAAAGACGGATCTGCGCAGTGTTGGAGCTAACTGGGTCAACGAAGAAGTTGTTGAGGATCATGGATTCGTCACGAGCCGTGGACCGCAGGCCCTTCGGGCGTTCAATAGGCGCATCATAGAACTCTTTCGCCCGGCCTGCACTTCGGTTAGCCGCCTAAAGAATGTGGGATCCGGCAATAGGCTGGAGAAACTACGATGAGCCGGATGAAAGAGACCATTCATCCTCGCCATCCCGATTGGGGAAAGAGGCGTGTCAATGGCGGTTGCGCTGTCGACGGGATAGTAGCTATCGAGCGCGGGATCGAATTTCCATCGCAACGCCAGGTAGGAAGCGAACGGTTGTATCCAGGGATTGGATTGCCTGGTTCCCAGCAGAGCCTTGCTGCCCAACTTTAGCTGGCTGGCGGAAAGAGAAGTTTCGTGCCAATTGTATGTTAGCGCTGCTTCCGAGGGCCCCTGCAGGCTCGGAAAGGCCGCTCACACTAGCGCCAAATTGGATTGCTTCGATCGAGGTATTCCGCGAGAGCCATAGGGCGTCCTGTGGCTTCGTGATAGAAGTTCTTGTGATTCCAGAGAGTTGAGGTCTAGCTGCAAAACGAGACTTCAAAGATTGCATGGTCCCGCCTTCCACACCGACAGACGTCGGCCTTCGTCGCGGGTAAGATCATGACTGATCCGATTTGGTGGTTCTATTTTACTGGGCTGCCGGGATTTCTCAACGCTCGCTTCGGTTGACGGTTACCGGGACGGGAGTGCCGCTGCTGGTTATCTACAACGTATGCACGTTCGGGAGTGCCTTTGGTGGTAAGCTGCCGGCGCGGTTCATCTCCGAGCTGGTCAGTCAATCGCGCGCAAGACGGCTATGCTTCTCTAGGCCCTGGCAATTATGCCCATCATGTTTGTTGGCCGAACGCATGCCCTCTGGCAAGCGGTTGCGTTGATCAGCCTGGCAACTCCGCGGATCAAGCATGGTCGGCCAATCTTTGGACTGTCGGTTCGGACATGTTTTCGCGCAGCGCCGTAGCCTCGGTCGCTGGCATCGGCGCGTGCGGTGGCTCCGTATCCATGATGTTCTTCGGCCTTTTCATGGGCTTTGTCCTTCAACTCACCCGTGGCAACTATGTTCCGCGTTCCTCTTGGCGGGATCTGCTTATCTGTCGCAATAGGCGTTATCCATCTGCTCGCACCAAGACTGGCATCAGTCGCAATGGACTAGGTGTGAATTCCACACGTATCCTCTAATGAAAAGTAATGAAAGGTATTCTCTCGATGCGCACAAACCACTACCGCACCTCGCTTCTCACTGTCTTAGCGATTGTGCTGCTGCCTTCCTCTTCGCTCTTTGGACAAGAGGCCGGCCCTGCGCGTCCGAAGATTACCGGCATCTCGCATGTTGGGTACTTCGTCTCCGATCTTCCGCAGGCAATAGCGTTCTGGCACGATTTCCTCGGCTTTGACGAGGAGTACACACTCACCAAAAAAGATAGCAAGGATATTCGCATCGCCTTCATCAAGATCAACGACCATCAACACATCGAGCTCTTTAATGAGCCGCCGACTCATCCGCCCAACATGATGAGCCACCTCTGCTTCACGGTCGAAGATATTAAAGCAATGCGCACCTATCTGCGATCGAAGGGCTTCGATGTCAAAGCCGGCAATGGCGGGAAGACCCGTACCGGCGACTACGCGTTTGAGATCAAAGACCCGGACGGCATGCTGGTCGAGTTCGTGCAGAGTCTTCCCGATGGCCTTGAAGCGAAAGCCGCCGGCAAGTTCGAGCCTGAAACGCGCATCTCCACCAAGATTTATCACCTGGGTTTCCTGGTTGGAAACAGCGAGAAGTCCATGGACTTTTACGGCAAGGTACTGGGCTTCAAGGAGACGTGGCGTGGAGGCGGGAATCCAAAGGAGTTGAGCTGGATCAACATGAAGGTTCCCGATGGAAATGACTATGTTGAATTCATGCTCTACCGTGATGCGCCCGATAAATTCGGCACCAAAAACCATATCTCGCTGGAAGTACCCGATGTTGCGAAGTCCGTCGCTATTCTTGAGGCACGCCCGGCGTTCAAGACTTATGGCAAAGAGCTCAAGGTCAATACCGGCGTCAATCAAAAACGCCAGGTGAATCTCTACGATCCCGATGGGACCCGCGTTGAATTAATGGAACCGAATACTGTTACAGGCAAGTCAACTCCATCTTCGACTGCTCCGCCGCCACCACCGTCGCATGATTAGCGACGATACGTGGTAGCTGACGCGTTATCCCCAACCGTCAATTCATTTTCATCACTCAGTTCAATCAAGAGAGCATACCTTGTGAATGCATATTCCACACGCCCTAACTTTATTGCGGTCTTGGCGCTGCCACAGCCGTGGCGACGTTGCCGTCCTGCACCGCGTCCGGTCGCAGGAGCAACATCCGCTTCGGGTACGCTGCATTACCTGGGGAACGAGGAACGTCAGGCGATTAACGATATCTCCGCTGTTGGTTTTCCTGGCATCCAGTTTCGGGCAAATGCGGTCAAAGATTTCAAACCAGCGGAGTTGAAGGACCTTCTAGCCCAGCATAAGCTCACCTTTGTGGCTCTTTCCAGCGGCGATGTGTCCCTTGATCAGCCAGAGGCAGAGCAGAGATCGCGAAACACGTCGCCAACGCGCAGTAC
>JAOAPF010000155.1 GCA_025462755.1 Edaphobacter sp. | reverse complement strand
GCCGGCGAATACAATTTGCCGAATCTATTGCCGGGCACATATCGTATGGAAGCCCAGATGACGGGCTTCAAAGCAGTCGTAAAGCCGAACGTTGTCCTGCACGTTCAGGACGCCGCCGAAATCAACTTCGAACTGGCGATTGGTTCTGCCTCGGAAAGCGTCACCGTTGAGGGAGGAGAACCCCTGGTCCAGCTGGCGACCTCGGACCTGGGCACGGTCGTCACCTCGAAAGTCATTCGCGAGCTGCCGCTGAACGGCCGTTCCTGGACCGATCTGGCCACACTCCAGCCGGGCGTTGTGGCGATCGAGACGCAGGCGTCCTATTCCGCGGCGGCCGACCGCGGTAATCGCGGCTTCGGCTCTCAGCTGAGCATCTCCGGCGGACGTGTGCGGCAGAACAGCTACCTCATCGACGGTGTCAACGTAAACGACTACAGCAATGGAGGGCCGGGAAGCGTTCTCGGCGGCACTCTGGGCGTGGATGCGATTGAAGAGTTCTCGGTTCTAACCGCGAATGCCCCGGCGGAATACGGACGCACCTCGGCAGGCGTGATCAGCGCCATGACGCGCTCGGGAGCGAACGCTCTCCATGGAACCGCCTATGAGTTCCTGCGCAACAGCGCGCTCGATGCACGAAACTACTTCGACCCGGCTAAGGTGCCGCCTTTCAAACGCAATCAATTCGGCGCCGCTATCGGCGGTCCTCTCTGGAGGGACCACACATTCTTATTCGTTGACTACGAAGGAAACCGGCAGTCCACCGGAATCACGAACATCGTCAACGTCCCTTCTGTAGCTGCGCGGGCCGGACATCTGTCCACGGGCGATGTGACCGTCGATCCCTCGGCGCAGAAGTATCTTACGTTTTGGCCCGTGCCAAACGGAGTTCTTCTAGCCGGCGGCGATACCGGACTTTACAAGTTCACGGGACAGCAAGTCGTCAACGAGAACTTCGCGACTGGCCGCCTCGATCACAAATTGACGGACAGAGACAGCTTGTTTGGTGTCTTTACCTTCGATGACACGCCTTATCGATCTCCCGATAACCTGAACGACGTCCTGCTGGGCTCTCGCACTACCCGGCGTAGTGTTGCAGCCCAGGAGACCCACCAGTTCAGCGCCTCGATGACGAACAGCCTGCGGTTCGGGCTCAATCGGGAAGGAGTACAGGACAATCTGAGCGCAAGCGCCATCAATCCGGCGGCAGCAGACCCGGCACTCGGAGCGATTCCCGGAGAACCTGCTGCGCAGGTAAGCGTCGGCGGCCTGACGCCGTTCAAAGGCGGCGCCGAGGACGCCACGAAGTTCCTATGGACGTCCTATCAAATCTACGATGATGCCGTCGTTACGAGAGGCCGGCATGCGCTGAAGTTTGGCGTTGCCTTCGAGAGAATGCAGTCCAACATCGAGTATTTCTCCTATGTCACCGGGATGTACTCATTCGGTTCTCTCAATGCGTTCCTTACCAACACGCCCTCACGGTTTCGGTCGGCTCTCCCTGGCCTGACCACCCCACGCAGCCTGCATCAGAATCTCTTCGGCGTCTACGCTCAGGACGACTGGCACATCCGGCCCACGCTCACTCTGAATCTGGGGCTGCGCTACGAAATGACCACCGTGCCCACCGAGGCAAACGGCAAAATCTCCACGCTCCTGAGCTTGACCAGCCCAGAAAACCATCTCGGTAGTCCCCTCTTCCAAAATCCGACGACGTTGAACTTTGAGCCGCGAATCGGGCTTGCCTGGAGCCCAAACGGGGACGGCCGGACCGCTGTCCATGCGGGTTTCGGAGTCTACGACGTGCTGCCTCTGCCCTACGAATTCCAGAACATGGAGACCCGGGCGGCTCCTTTCTACCTGTTGGCCTCCACCTCCAAGCTCCCGGCTGGCTCGTTCTATCAGGGCGGCCTCGCTCAACTCACCCCGAAGACTCTGTCCGTGACCTGGATTGAGCAAAAGCCGAAGCGGAATTACGTCCTGCAGTGGAACCTCAATATCCAGCGCGAACTCACGAAGGACCTCACGGCAACGATAGGGTATGTCGGCTCCCATGGCGTCCATCAACCCATGCGTGTTGACGACGCCAATATCGTCATGCCCACGCTCACCGAGGCTGGGTATGTCTGGCCCTCGCCAGTCGGGAGCGGCACGCTAGTGAATCCAAACTTCGGCGAGATCCGATCCATGCAATGGGTAGGCACCTCTGTCTACCATGCCCTGCAACTCAACCTGACGCAGAGAATGGCCCATGGTGTCCTGCTTCGCGGTTCCTATACATGGGGAAAGAGCTTCGACACCGGTTCCTCGACCATCGTCGGCGACGAGTTCCTCACCAGTATGTCCAGCCTCTCTCAGTTCGACCTTCGTCTGAACCGCGGCGTCTCGGACTTCAACATCGCCCAGACCTTGGTGATCGCTGGAACGTGGCAGCTGCCGAGCCGCGACGTTTTACCCCGGCCGCTTGCTTGGACTGCGAAGGGCTGGGAGATGAGTGGGATTCTGAAGGCCAACACCGGTGTTCCCTTTACGCCCACCTTCGGTACAGACGGAGACCCGTTAGGTCTCAACAGCAGTGATCCCTGGGACTACCCCAACCGGCTCACCGGTCCCGGCTGCAGTTCGCTGGTGAACTCCGGAAATCCCAACCACTATATAAAGACACAGTGTTTCTCAGTCCCCACGGCGCCGTCGCAGGCGTTCTACTCGCAGTACTGCGATCCGAGCTTCCCTTATCCAACCTGTATCAACCTGCGCGGCAATGCCGGGCGCAATATTCTGACCGGACCCGGCCTAACCAACTTTGACTTTTCACTGGTCAAGAATAATCGCATCGCCGAGTCGCTGAACCTGCAGTTCCGCGCCGAGTTCTTCAACCTCTTCAATCATGCCAACTTCCAGGTACCGCCGTTGATCAACGGTACAGACATCTTCGACTCGACCGGCGCTCCCAATCCCACCGCGGGCTTGCTCACCTCGACAACTACGACCTCACGACAGATTCAGCTCGGAACCAAGCTGATCTGGTAGCCGCGCCTCAAGGGACATTGGGAATGCGATCAAGAAGAGATTTTTTGACAACAGCCGCAGTAGCGGTTGCTTATGGTGGCGGGCTGAAGCCACTGCATGCCCTCTGGAGTTCCAGCCATAGAAGATCGCAACGAACAGTCGTCATCATGTTCGACGGCTTCGGTCTGGATTACCTGGCACAGAGCGACATGCCAACGCTGCGCCGATGGCAGCGCGATGGGCTATACAAGCCGGTGAAGGGGATCATGCCCTCCGTCACGAATGCAAACAACTCATCCATTTGCTGCGGCGTCTTTCCCAAGGAGCACGGAATCACCGGCAACTCCTATCTCGACCCCAGTACTGGTCAAGAAGAGTACATGGAAACCGCCGACCTGCTCCTGGCTCCTACGCTCTTCGAACATGCAGCCAAGCTCGGTATCTCGTCAGCTCTGCTGTCCAGCAAGAAGAAGACCATTTCACTCTTGAGCCGGGGTGCAATCATCGCGGTTACGCCAGAGGAAGCACCTGCGGAGTGGGTGGATCGCCTGGGGCCGGCTCCGGCCATTTACAGTCGCGAGATCAACTACTGGACCTTTCGAGCCGCCATCGACGTCCTGAAACATCGGCCGGAGATCCAGTGTCTCTATGTGCATACGACGGACTACCCAATGCATACCTGGGCTCCAGATGCCCCGGAATCGAAAGAGCATCTCAAGACCATCGACACCCTCCTGGGTGAGGCGTGCGAGGCAGCACCGGACGCCGCATTCCTGCTGACCGCGGATCATGGAATGAACCACAAGACTCACGTCTACGATCTCGACAAGACCTTGGCAGCAGCGGCAATTCCGATCAGGATCTCCATCTCGGCGGAGCGAGATCGATATGTGAAACATCATCTTGGCTACGGCGGAGCTGCATGGGTTTATCTCAATCGTCCCGAAGACAGGAAGAAGGTCACGGATGTTCTCCTGGGCCTTACCGGCGTTGAATCTGTGCTAACGCGGGAGGACGCGGTGTCCAAGTTCGGTCTGTACGGTCCTCGCATCGGCGATCTGTGCGTATTCGGGGATCGGAACACCGTCTTTGGGTCGTTGGAACAGCCAAGCAGTGAATTGCCGAGCAGCTACCGGAGCCACGGCTCCATGCATGAATTGGACATCCCCCTCTTTGTCTATAACGCCGCAGGGGCGCCGCCTGAGTCCTACTTCAAGCACAATTTGGACCTCACGCGGTGGCTCTATAGAGGATGATTGGCTGCATTCAAGGTTCTTTAATGAATCATCGGCATACTGGGGGCCCGATAGATCTCGGGCAAAATGAAGACCCTGCTCACCGCTACGAACGTTCGGGTGTTTGAAGCGGTGGCGCGTCTCCAAGGCGTCACCCGGGCGGCTGAGGAGTTGGAGACCAGTCAGCCGTACGTCTCGAAGCAAATCGCCCTGATGGAGGCGCAACTCAACCTGCGGTTGTTCTCGCGAGTAGGCCGCCGCCTCTATCTCACACAGGCGGGTGAGCTGCTGCATCAGCACGCCAAGTTGGTTGTGGGGTCTCTGAAAGACGCCGAGGACATGCTGTTGAGGAGCGCAGCCGCTTCGCAGAAGAGGATTCGCATCGCAACCACCACTACAGGGATGTACATGCTTCCGGAATGGCTCGCGAGCTTCGAGAAGAAAATTGCGGATCTAGAGACGACGGTCATTGTTACGAATGGCGCTGACGTGGAACAGCGGGTCATCTCTGGTGATGTTGACCTGGGTTTTGTCGCCAACCGGCCGCAATCTCGAGGCCTCGTAATGAATGTTGTGGGCGAGGATAGCCTTGTGCTGGCGGTTCAGAAAGATCATCCTCTCGCTACCCGTTCTTCCGTCAGACTGGATGAGCTAAGTAGAGAACGCTTTATCATTCGCGAGCCAGAATCCGCCTCGCGAGCGCTCACCGAAAAGAGGATCTTTCAGAAGCACCCAGACTGGAGATTTCGATTGCAGATCAATCACATCGATGCAATCAAGTCTTCTCTTGAAGAGGGCCTCGGAATTTCCTTCATCTCCAAACGCGCAATCGATCGTGAACTGCGGTCCGGAACTCTTGCCATGGTTCCTGTCAACGGCGTCGACCTCTGCAGACCAATCTGCATGCTTTCCAATGCGCAGAAGTGTGGATCAAGAATCGTAAGTCGCATAGCAAAGTACATTGCGAATCAGACGCTGTGAACTTCCGGCCTATAGCGTCCCCGTCGCAATACCCTTGCCAAGTAAGGAAGCCCATTGTCAAAGCCCCGGTTTCGCCGCCGTCGCCGTGCTCTCGCTCTCATCCCTGCATCAATCTTGCCGCGGGGCTCATTCAGGTGATGGCATCTCTGGGGTATTTATGGGGAGTCGGGCCCTGTCTATCCCATTTGCCATGGCTTACAGGCAAATGTGAACCCCTCCGCCCCGACCATCGATCCAGCGCCGTTCATCGGGAACATACCAGAGCGAAAAAACTCGCCGCTTCACCGTCCGTTTGCCCACCTTCGCCTTGCAACTCGCGAATGCGTTCGGCCCACACCTGCGTCACTCCGCAGAAGCTCCGTCCGCGCCACAGCAAGTCGCCCCGGTCGATGCAAGCCATCAGGCGGTCAACGCATCTCCTTTGCAGTCAGGATGCCCACACATGCATATCACCTCGGTTGAGCCTTGGAGACCCTCGCAGTGAGCGCTGCAAAACTTCTCCTTGTTGGCTGGAACGCAGCTACATGCCGG
>JAOAPF010000154.1 GCA_025462755.1 Edaphobacter sp. | reverse complement strand
CCTCCGCCTCCGCCAAAAGCCGATGACCCGCTGCTCTTCTCCTGCCCTCCATAGCCGCGGGAAGCAGCAGAGTTGGCCCCCGAGTAGCTTGACGTGGATTTGTTGTAGCTCGATGAACCCGAGTAGCTTGAGGTGGATTTAGGAGTTCCCTGGGTCTGGTTCCATCCGCTCCCGGTATTCTTGTAGACATTGCCGTTGGCCGTTGCGTATTTATTGCCATTTGCGCTTTGGGCCGCGGATGCACTGTTGCCATACTTGCCGGACGCGGCGACGGCTGAACCTCCTGCCGAAGTCTGTGCCGATGCAGTCGTCCCATTCGCCGTGGTCTGATGCTGGGTATACGCGGTGTTTCCGTTCTTGGAGACGGTCGAGCTTCCATAGCTCCCATAGGCGTTCGAGGCTTGATGCGTCTGCGCATAGGCCCCGGTGTTCGGGTTGTACGCCTGACCGACTTTTTGAGTACCATAGGCCGTTGAGGTTGACGCGCCGCGCGCATAAGTCCCTGTGGAAGGGTTGTATCCAGAGGAGGCGTGCGCGCTGCCGTATGGTCCATAGGCGGATGCGCTGGAGCCGTAGTAGCCGCCGTGCCATGCGCTGTTTCCGTAGTAGCCGGTGCTGTGGTAGACCACCGTCCCGCCGTGCCAGTTACAGTTCCAATAGCTGTAGCCCCATCCGCAACAACTATTGTTCATCGCGGCGCCCACTGCGATCCCAATGCCAAATGCAAGCACGGCGGTCGTCACCACCGCTGCTGTGCTGTACCCCGGCGTGGCGACAGGAGCGCCGTAGACAACGGTGGGGTTGTACTGCGGGACGTATATCACCTGTGGGTTGGCAGGCTGAATTACGATCACCTGCGGCGACTGTTGCACGACCGTAATCTGTGAGCCCGATTTTAGATTGCCGGCAGCCTGTGCTTTGGCGCGCAGCGCCTGCACCGCCGACATGACATCAGCGGCCTGCGTGTGGTACGCCTCGCCCAGGGAAGAGGTCCAACTGAGGTTCTTCGCCAGGTTATCGAGGACCGAAGGAAACTGTGTGAGCGCCTTTACACTGGGATCCCACTCCTGCTTGTCAACGGCCTGCATCAGAGCCGTGCCGGTAAGGCTTTTATTCTGCTGCAGCCAACCGTCGGCGGCAGCAATCTGGTCCGGAAAAGTCGCGGCTCCCAGAATCTGGGCAACCAAAGCGTCGGGGTACAGCGCGATCGGAGCCACCACTTGTTGCAACTGATCCGCAGACAGGGGCGCACCTTGTCCAGAATACTCAGTCGATCCCGTGGGCGCTGGTTGTTGAGCTACGGCGTCGAATGGTCCAGCCGTGAATACCAGCAGGAGAGACAAAGTCGCCGACAAAACCTGTTTCATGAATGTCTTGATCATTTTTCTTCTCCCCATCCGGAAGAGCATCTGAATTTGACCTTGATCTTGTGAATAACGACGTCGGGCGTTTTTATGCAGGTACAGCTTATCGCCCGTCGCTAAAGGCGACTACTAGCAACAATGCTAGGTATTTCAATCGATGAATCGTAGTCACGCGCTCGGATTCCCATCCTCGCCGGCACAAAATGCATCTCAGTGAAAAGTTGATACAAATGAGCAGAATTCGCGCTGTGCATAAATAACCCTGCCCATTCAAGTCTGATCTATCTCTGCCAGGCACCGAGATTACTCGTTCCGAACCGGTCGTGTCCGACAATGCCAAGCCAGCGGCAAGTGCGACTTGCTTTTGGGAGGATCATGAAAACGTCCGAAGTTTCGCATTTATCGGCCAATATTCTTGCCGATCCCCGGCCGTCCCATTCCATCGAGATCACAAAAGGATGCCGCCCGCGCTGCTTTGCGTTCTACCGCTGTCGCAACTTGCAGAAAATATTATTGCCAAAGCCATTCCTTGCTACCCAACCCGCGCTTTTCAAGCTACGTTAACTTGGAATGGGTAAGAGGATAAGGCCGCTGAACAGAAAGGATCCAACATTGTCAGACAGCGAATGCCGGAGTGAATTCGAATTGAGAAGGGATCTAGCCCAATTCAGCAGATCGCTTCATCGCCTGGGGTTTATGCCGGGGACGTCGGGCAATCTTTCTGTTCGGCTGGACGACCGGCGTCTGCTGGTCACTCCCACAGGTGTAAGCAAGTTCTTGCTGAAGCCAGCCGACATTGTCATCGTCGACCTTGACGGAAGACAGCTCGACGGATACAGGAAAGTGACCAGCGAGGTTAACATGCATCTCGCAGTCTACCGGCATCGAAAGGACGTCACAGCAGTCATTCATTCTCATCCGCCGATCGCGACGGCATTCGCCTGTGTCGGACGGGGACTGGACGAGATGCTGTGTCAGGAAGCTGTGATGACCCTGGGGGTAGTCCCATTAGCGACATTCGCCGCGACGGGGACCGAGGCGGTGGCAGCTAGTCTTGCCCCCTTCATCCCAGACCACGACGCCATTCTTTTGGCCAATCATGGTGCAGTAAGTTTCGGCAAAACCCTGCTGGAAGCCTTTCAGAAGATGGAGACGGTAGAACACCTGGCAAACATAACTCTAGCCGCCCATCAGCTTGGAGCTCCTCGCATCTTGGAGCACGAACAAATCGAGCAACTTCGCGACGCAAAGACCCGGTACCTGCGGAATGTAATTTAACTCGTCGTCTGCTAAGCCTTCGGAGCTTCACTAAAGATCTCCACCAGGCGGTCCGCAATAATCTTGTCTTCCCCTTCCTTAAGTTGCCAGACGGCAAAGCCGAAGCTGTTCGGGTCGCCGGACTGGCCTCGTTCATGGCGTGCGCCGGGAGGCGCATTTGGATCGCGTCCGCGCATGCCACTCGATCCCGCGCCCATGCTCCCGATTCCGACCGGCCGGGTATCAGCCAGCTTCTGCATGACCTCCGGTCCGGTTATCTTCAGCTTCGACTGATCGATCTGCCAACTGTAGCGAGGCGTGACGTTGCCAAGTGCCTGAGGGTTGAACTGCCGCGGAAGAGCCGTCACTCCAAACTTCTTCACCGCATCAGTAATAACCTGTGCACGTGCATCGTACATCTTGAGGGTTGCGTCGAAGTCCTGATTGACGAAGGTCTCAAGCGCTTTCAACAAAGCAAAGATTGTCTCCTTGCCAACCTTGCACGGACGGCCAATGCGATCCTCCTGCGGGCTCATATTCAGCATCGACCAGTGAATCAGCTCTTCCTTGCCGATCAGAATGCCCGACGCTTGCGGCCCGCAGATGTCCTTCCCGCCGCTGAAGGTGACCATATCGAAGCCGACCGCAGGGTACTCCCAAAGCCTTTCCTTCGGCGGCACATCGGCTGAGGCGTCGTTGAAGGTGTAAATATTGTGAGCCTTGGCAATCTCGACGGTCTCAGGGCCGCTGACCTTTCCCCTGTCAGAGAGAATATTGGTGAAGTGAATCGCCAGCGTCCTGGGGTTGATGGCGGCAATCATCTCTTCACGCGTCTCCACCTCGACCAGCTTTGCGCCGGTCTGGCGTATCTGATGGTCGAACGGATAGCGATGGCTCTTCTGGATAATCACTTCGGTCCTGGGGAAGCCGGTCACGTCTGGACAGGCAAGAATGCGAGGCTCCAGGTCTTCCGTCATCATGCCGGCGTATCCGACCACCATCGCCGCTGCTGCTCCGCCGGTCACTAGGCCGGTGTAGCCAGCGGGAGACTTGCATAACTTCGCGATGAACTTGCCCGCCGCGACCTCCAGTTCATTGATCAGGACAAAGTGTTGGTTGCCCTGACGCATCAGTTCCATCACCTCCGGCTTCATCACCGACCCGCCGATGACAGTCACCGTGCCGTTGATATTGACCAGAGGCGTTACCCCAAGCTCGGCGTAGATGTCGCCGGTCGAGCCAAGCCCACTTGTTATCGGAACGATTGGATTGCCATCGACCGAGGGCAGCGCCGACTTCATTTTCTTAGTAGACATCCCCTCCGCGTTCAGCCTGATGGGGGCGAACAGACTGCCCGCAGCAGCACCGAGAGTGGACAAAAAGGAACGGCGATTCCAGCCTGACTTCAAATTCATTCGTAGCTCCGTATTCGATATCTTCCGCATAAATTTACTCGCCAGCAGGGGGAGTGGAGGGAGCAGCCGGTGTGACCACCACGGCGCTGCCGACGACTTCAATCAGCGAATCCCCTGGAATCCACTCCAATGCCATGCAGGCGCGGGACGGCGCTTTCCCTGGGCTGAAGTAGGTCCCATAGATTTTGTTCAATGCGTCGTACTGCGCCTTATGCGCGTCGAACCGCGCTTTGCCCGTAGGCATCGGGATGCCATCGGCGAGAGGCAGGCACAGAAAGACCTGGAGATTGATAATGCTGTCCATCGTACAACCTGCTCGCTCCACAGATCTTTTCAGCGCATCCATCGTGCGAGTGACGTGTTTCTCGAAGGGATCTGTTACAAGAACATGGTCGTCCTTGGGGTAGCCGTCATTGGAACCGGTTCCGGAGAAGTAATAAATACCGTTATGCGTGTGGTTGCCAGCTCCCGAGCGCCGCGGCCCGTCACCGCCCGACTGGGCACCCGGAGCAGGAGAGCCAACAGAAGGCGGAGCCTGTTCAGCGAAGAGTTTTGGTGAGTTGATTACGACGGCTGCCATCGCAGCCATCTTTGCAAAGAAACTACGTCGAGTCTTGATCTCCATGAATTCTCCATTGCTATCTTCATCTTCTGCAAAATACGAACTGCTTCACAGTTAAGAACTGCGTGCAGGATATGAGCGCATAGAATCAATCCTACCTAAACAAATACCAGGCATTGCGGCCTGCTCAAGGGAAATGTCTTCCCTTCATTTGCCACCTTGCCAGTCTCGCTGTCACGCGCAAATACTGCAATTGTGTCGGTATCCTGATTTGCAATAAGCAACCAGCGATCCGTCGGATCGACCACAAGGTGCCGAGGCCTCTTACCCCCGCAGGAAGTCTTGCCGATCATCGTAAGTCTGCCGTCCGCCGGCGATACCGCGAAGGTGGCAATAAAATCGTCAAGCCGGCTGGCCACGTACGCAAAACTGATCTTCCGATCGAAGGCGAGATCCGATGGCGCCGCGTTGCCGTTATAGCCTTCCGGCACGAGCGATACATCCTGCAGCGTCGTCAACACCCCGCGTTCGCCGTCCCACTCCAGTACATTGACTGTCGGCTTCAGCTCGTTAACGCAATAAGCCACTCGTCCTTTCGTGTGGAATTGCAACGCCCTCGGACCGTAGCCCGTCTTTGCTCGCCAAAGCGGAGGATCGTGCGGCGTCAGTTTGGCCGTAGAGGCCTCAAGGCGATAGACGTGTATCACATCCAGTCCAAGATCATTGACCAGCAGGAAACGATTGTCGGGCGAGACTGTCACCCGATGCGCGTGCGGCTTGCGTTCATGCTTCTCTTCATCGGCGGAGTATTGAAAGAATGAGACCGCTTCGCTCAGCTGCCCGCTGCCATTCACCTGGAACGAAGCAGCGCTTCCGCCACCGTAGTTTGCCGCGAAGACGCATCGCCCCGTGTGGTCCACCGCGATATGCGTTGGCCCTCCGCCGTTTGAGGAGACCTTACTGATCTCCTGCATCTTCATGCTCTTCTTATCGAATGAAAAGCTTGAGACCGTTCCCTGCCTTACCTCGTTTACTGCATAGACAAACTTCTCACGTCGCCCAAGCGCCAGAAACGTTGGGTTCTCCGCCTCTACTGCAAGGCCTATCTGGGTGAGTTCGCCCGTCTCCGCATTAAAGCGATAGCCATAGATGCCCTTGCTTGTGCTCGGCTCTGCAGTCTGCGTTCCCACCAGCAGTAGCTGCTCGCGAACAAGGTCCGATGCGAATCCTGACCACGGATGCGTTCCAAGAGCCAGCGCCGACGCGCCTCCAAGGAAACTGCGCCGCGTGATTCCCTGCATTCCTACTCCTCTGCATGTTTAGATAGCAAAGGCCCGCCTCTTGCGAGACAGGCCTTTGCATTTGTTAGAAGTGGTACTTGACGGAGAGCTGCATCGTCCGCGGGTTGGACCGGATCGGCGTACTCTGGTTACTGATGTTGCCGAAACCAGACGAGGTTATGTTGGTGATGTTGGCCCCCGGATTGCCGAGAAACGCGTTGTTGAACAGGTTGTCGGCGTCGGCGCGGAAGTTGATCTGCTGCTCATGCCAGACGGTGAAGTCCTTGGTGACCGAGGCTCCATAAGTCTGGAAGCCGGGGGCACGCTCAGTGCCTACGCGGGAGGTACCGAAGGTACCGAACGCCGGTTGGGCGTATGCGCATTGACCATTGTCGGTGGGGTTTCCTTTCGTATCAAGCAGACATGGTGTTGCCGAAGGATCGGTTCCGAACCAGTTGTTGATAGAACGATTGACTACCTTCAGCGGTCGCAGCTTGTTCGGACGCTGGGCGCCACTATTAACTTGAGAGTTGTTGGTTGCGGCCATGGTGATAGGGAAGCCGGAGTAGACGATGCCGGTCATGCCTACCTTCCATCCGCCTATGACCTCGTCCACAAAGAGAGGCATACTGGCGCCATACTTGCGTCCGCGACCTAGAGGAAGATCATAGACGAGGTTGAAGTTGATAGCGTTGCGAACGTCCTGGCCGGTTGGACCGTAGTCGAGGGCTATGTTGTAGACGTTTTCAGCGTAAGCACTCGGGTTGGCGATGCCGGGCGCACCGTAGAAGCCGAGGCTGTTGGTCATGGCGCGGCTATAGGTGTAGTTTGCGATGTACTGCAGACCGTGGGCAAGGCGCTGACGGAAGCTCGCCTGAAGGGAGTTGTAGTTCATCATGGCGTTAGAGTCGGTGTAGCGGATGTTGCCGGTGTAGCCTACGCCCGGAGTGTCCTGGAACGGAGACTTGGGGCACCCTGTGGGTTGTGGCTGTCCGGCGAGCGGGAACGGCACAATAGCCCCATTGACAACGCACGGAGCTGCAAGCTGATTACGGCGGTTTGCCGTGATGAGGTGTTGTCCGGACTCGCCCAGATAGCCGATCTGGAAGGAAGCCGAATTGCTGACCTGGTACTCGACGGTCAAGCTGTACTCGCCGATGAAGGCTGGCTTGATCTTCTTGTTCCAGACGTTATAGACGACGCCCGTGGCAGCGCCCGTGCCACTTGCAGTTCCGAATCCGCTCTGTACGGTAAAGAACTGTCCGGGGACGCCTCCAGTCGCGTTGGATTGAAGGCCGCTAGCCTGATAGGAGCCCTGGAAGGGAAGGTTGGTGGTCATGCGAAGGTTCGCGCCGGTTCCTTCCATGAAGTTCTGCAGTCCGTATCCGGCGCGCACAACCAGGCGAGGAGTTGCCTGAAAGGCGAAACCGATACGGGGCATGACGCTGCCGTAGTAAGCATTGACGAGGGCGCGGCTGTAGCCCGCAGCCGCAGCCTGAGGAGAGCCAGCCAGCAGAATGACTGATGGGTTAGCAGGA
>JAOAPF010000391.1 GCA_025462755.1 Edaphobacter sp. | reverse complement strand
CGACCGAGAAGGATCGCATCGTCGAGGATCTGAATCAGTCCTGGGATTTCGCGAACAAAACGATCAATGGCATGAGCAACGCGGATTTCGCAAAGCTGCTGCCAAAGCTCGGCCCGCAGGCTAACGACGGCGACGTTGTTTACATTCTCATTGCCGACGCGCACGAACACCTGGGCCAACTCATCGCCTACGCGCGGCAGAATGGCATCGTGCCCCCGCCGCGTCAAGAATCCGAGTTTGATGGTTCAAAGCTAAACTCACCGCTCCTATCGTACTTTCGCTCGAGCTCATCTGTCAGGATCGGTAACGGTAAACGCGCTTTTCATCTTTTGAGACCCCTCCCCGTGGTGATGGTAGGAGTGGGGTGACGGAGCTCCCCCCGATCTCCCTTCACTGCACCTTGAGGCTCACTGTCGCGGTGTCATTGGCCAGGTTCGGATCGGGGGTATCCGCCATGGTAGCTGCATTTTCGGCAATCACCGTGCCTGACGGTGCTGTCACTCGCACCGTCAGTCTTACTGTCCACGTAGTGTTCGGAGCCATGCTGCCATTCTCGTGACACACAATCTGGCCCGCGCCCTGATACGGCGGAGTCGTGCACGTCCCCAGGCCTGGCCTTCCTGAAATGCGGATGTAGTCGAAAGTTGTGCCCGCCGGCACCTGCGTCTTCAGCACTTCGTGAACAGCAGCATCCGGACCGAGGTTCCACACCGGAAAGGCATAGGTGAGCAGATCGCCCTGGTGGATTGTCGTCGCAGATGGCGTAACCCGCAGGAAAAGGTCGGCGCTCCCCAGCGCGAAGGCGTAGAAATTGCCTCCCGAAGAAGAGCTTTCAGCAACCTGTTCACCTAGGATGTAAACCACGCCATCCACAATGGTGGGAGAGGAATCCAACCCCTGTGGTACGTGGCCTCCGGCATCATAGCTCCAGAGTTTGGCGCCGGTGCTGGCGTTCAGGGCAAACACGTATCCGTTGCCGGAGCTGACATATACCACTCCATTCGCCACGGCGGGCGAGGAGTCCACAGAGTTTCCCGTGTTATAGCTCCACAATTTGGCGCCGGTGTTGGCGTTGAGTGCATACAGGTTCCAGTCGTCGCTGCCAATATAAACCACTCCATTCGCCACTGCGGGCGAGGAATCCACTCGGGATCTGGTGGCAAAGCTCCACAGCATGGCGCCGGTACTGGCGCTCAGCGCATACACGTTGTCGTCTGTCGATCCAAAATAAACCACCCCATTCGCCACTGCAGGAGAGGAATTCACCTGGCCTCCGGCGGCGTACTTCCAGATCAGGGCGCCGGTACTGGCGTTCAGCACATACACGTTGTCGTCTGTCGATCCAAAATAAACCACCCCATTCGCCACTGCAGGAGAGGAATTCACCTGGCCTCCGGTGGCGTACTTCCAGACCAGCGCGCCTGTGCTGGCGTTCAGTGCATATATGTTGGAGTCTTCAGCGCCGAGATAGACTAGGCCATTCGCCACGGTAGGGGGCGAAACCGACCAACCCGTGGGATAGCTCCACAGCTTTGCACCGGTGGCGGCGTCCACCGCATACATGTTGTTGTCCAACGAGCCAAAATAAACCACCCCATTCGCCACCGCTGGCGAGGAAAGTACTTCGTTTCCGGTGTCATAGCTCCACAGCTTGGCTCCGGTGCTGACATTCAACGCATACACGTTGCCATCGCCAGAACCGAAATAAACCACCCCGTTTACCACTGCCGGTGAGGATCCGAAACCGATGAGTCGGGCTGTGTGATACTTCCACTTCACCTGCAGGCTACCAACATTGCCTATCCCAAGCACCGTCTCATACGGATTCCAGCGCTGCATGTTGTCCCGGTGAAACTCCGTCCAGTCCGCGGGTGAGGGCGGCCTGGACGTCTGAGCGTGCGCAGATGTGCCGGCCGCGGCCAGCATCAGCCACAGGGGCGCGATTGCAAGCATTGAGCTCACAATCCTGAAAGAAGCACTATGCTTCCTGTTGGTGACACAGACCGGGTATTTCATTAGAACAGCCTCCAGGGGTGGCTTGTATCAGTGAGCGGAGGCGTCGCGCAGATGAAGGCGGTTGGGCTCTGGCCTCAGGGGAACGAGCCGTGCGGACGTCGGCGTTCCGGGGTCGGTACGCCCAACGGAGAGGATTCTACTCTTCGCGAGTAAACCTCGCAGCGTTTTGTTCGTCCACTCTGCTCGATCCGGAATCTAAACGCCTTGCGTCGGGTAATGTCACTGCCGCTCTCCACTCGGCGGGAGAAGGTCCGGTTCCGGGCGCGCACCACCGAATCAGGCGGTCTGGAGTCGAGCTCAGTTCTCTGCTGCCTACAAAATGCATGCATCAACCGTACAAAGCTCTTTAGCTTTGCAGAAGCGCGGGCAAGCCGATTCTGCTCGTGTCGCGCGGGATAAACACTCCGGTCTCCATTTGCGTGATGGCAATGATCCAGTCCCGACAACTATCTTCCAAATAAATGATCTCGATCCCAATCTTCTCTTCCGTGTGTTCCTGCCAACGCGCGATACCTTTTCCGATCAGCCTCTTGCGATCAGCTTTTCCGCGCTTTATCTCACACAGATATGTCGCTCATATTTTGAACGCAGCGACCACAGGAAGCGGCGACACACCATCGGCTGCCAAAGAGAAACTCAAAGAGAGCTTCGGGACCGTCCGGAACCGACGGCTGGAAGATGGCAAACCCTTAGTGCGTCCGGGAAGGTCATGCCTCCATCAGGATTGCCCTGGGTCATAGTTCGAGGACGCGATGGCACTGAGCGATCGCTTCGTCGAAGTGTCTGGAGCGGTAGAGAACGTTGGCGAGCATCCTCTGGGAGCGCACAGAAACCGGATTATCTGCCGCAGACTGCCGCATGATGCTTATTCCCTCCTCGCTGCGGCGGAGCATGACCAGTAGGATGGCGAGCTCTTCCGCAGCACGGAGATTGTTCGGATTGAGCACGAGAGAGTGTCGCAGCGCAGCGAGCGTGAACCCCAATCAAGACTCCTGAGCAGCTTATTTCACCGGCAGAGGCCCAGCAGGCAGATTCGGTGGTCAGCTTTGCCGGGCAGGCTGAACTCTCGTGCACTCTGCGAGTAGCGTATGCTTCGAAGAAGAGAGAGGCTGGTGCACTGCGATGTTCATTGCAAGCGTCCTTCGCTCCTTGTACAGGTAGCTCCTCCCACAAACCCCGACCACGGCCTTCGGGCGCATCGGGCGTACTGCCGTTTCGCGGCGATCTAGTGAGCTGCTGAGTTCGCAAGATTGACAGCATGCGCGATCCTCGCAACATTCTGCCTTGCAACCTCCCTATATCGCAGGGATCTGCTCAGCTCTGGAATAGACAAAATATCGAGGGGTCTTCATATCCGAATAGCATTGATCGCGTCTCCATTCATTTCTGTCCCGCCGATACGTTACGGCGGCACCGAGCTATTCATATCCAACCTCGCAGAGGGATTGAGCAAGGCCGGAATCGAAACGGTCGTCTACTGCAATGGAGAATCGACAGTCAACACAGAAAGGCGAGCATGTTATCTGCGAGCCGAGTGGCCCTTGTCTACCGAGAGTTCGGGCATGTTGAAGGAGTTAGATCATCTGTCTTGGTCGATCGAAGAAGCTGCCAGCACTTGTGATTTGATCCATGTCAACAGCCCGTCAGCTATCACTTACTCCAGACACGTATCGACGCCTTTCGTTTGCACTCTGCATCATCAGCATGAGCCTGCGTTGACCCGAATGTACGAACGGTACCCGGGCATTAACTACGCGGCAATCAGCGAACATCAAGCCGCCGCCCATCGCACACTTGCGGTTACGACAATCCATCACGGTATAGACACAACTAAGTACAGACTGCAGGCAAAGAAGGAAGACTATCTTTGCTTTCTAGGTCGGATCGCGCCCATCAAGGGTGTGCACACCGCGATCGACGTGGCAAAACGGGTGGGAATTCCGCTGAAGATCGCCGGGGAAATCCAGCCCATCTTCCGCGAATACTTCGACACGATGATAAAACCGCACATCGACGGACGCTTCATCGAATACGTAGGCGAGGCAGACCTAGAGATGAAGAACCAGCTACTTGGCGGATCTCGTGGACTGCTGTTCCCTATCCAGTGGAGCGAACCCTTCGGCCTAGTGATGCTGGAGGCAATGGCCTGCGGCACGCCGGTCTTCGCGCTGCCCGGAGGCGCGGTGCCCGAGATCGTTCGATCGGGCATTTCCGGTAATATCAGCGCCTCCCCAGAAGAGATGGCAGACGCTGTGGTGAACACTACCTACGTACCAGAACTCGTTCGCGATTGGGTTGAGCAAAGGTTTTCGGTAGACACTATGTTGCAACGCTACATCGTCCTGTATGAGGAAATTCTCACGAACCGTCTAGATATTGACCCGATCACTCTGGTCAACAAGGTCGCGGCATGATCGATTCTTCGATCGAAGTGAACCGGCTAGAAGAGCTGGAGCGGCTTTGCGCTATCGCCGCACCACCTGAGCCCGCGCTCCTCTACACAGAGCCTCATCTCTCGGATGTAGAGAGCCTAGCCCTGATTCGCGGCAGAACATTCTTCGTCTCTGATCGCGCTGGGAACCTTATGCCTCCGGGCGCTCGGCACCTGGGTCTTTTTCGGGACGATACTCGTTACCTGAGCCAGATTGAATTACGTGTGAACGGCGATCTCCCCCTGGTTCTCTCTGCGACTACCGAAGGTGCCTACGCCAACCGAGTCGAATTAACGGTAAAGGGGAGTGTCCCGGGCGAGGGCCTGGATATTCCAATCAATACGGTGTTCGTCCATCGTGAACAGATCCTGGAGAGGGAGTCTTTGCATGACATTCTTCAGATCCAGAACTTTCACCGCGAAAAGGCGCATCTCGTCATCGAGATCACCTACGACTGTGATTTTATGGATATCTTTCAGGTGCGGGGTATCATCCGCGGCAAGAGCGGACGCTATTTCGAACCGTTAATTACCGATACACAAATCACCTTCATCTACGAAGGGCTGGATGATCGCATCCGCATCACGGGCCTCTCTTTTGATCCCAAGCCAGCAAGGATCTCCGGCCACATAGCCCGATGGGAGATCGACCTCGAACCGCGCAGCCGAGCACAGATTGCTTCGACGATCGTGACGCGGGCGGTCCCGAAAGGGTCTCTTTCCTCCAGCTTTACCGCGTCGTTTCCTAGCCCCCCCTGGATGGGCAGGAATGAGGGTATAGAGGAGCACGAGGAGAAGCTGCATCTCGGTCTAACTTCGTGGGAGCAGGAGAGTACGCACTTCAACTCCAGCAATGAATTGTTCAACACCATGCTGCGGACATCGTTACAGGATTTTTATTCGCTGCAGATTCCAGAGGGACCAGATAAGGCGATTGCTGCCGGTGTGCCCTGGTTTGCCGCACTCTTCGGAAGGGATTCCCTCATCTCTTCTTTTCAGACATTAGCGTTAAACCCCTCGTTGGCCCGCGGTACACTGCGGGCGCTGGCCGGCCGCCAAGGCAAGATGGAATGCGCTGCAAATGACGAGGAGCCAGGTAAGATTTTGCATGAGCTACGCTCGGGCGAGATGACCGCCACTGGCGAGATGGCGTTTGGGCAAAACTATGGCTCTGTCGATGCGACGCCGCTCTTTATCATTCTGGTGAGCGAGTACTACAAGTGGACCGGAGACCGGGAGATGCTGGAGGAGATGCGGTCACCTCTTGCAGCCGCTCTCAACTGGTTGATCCAATACGCTGATATCGATGGCGATGGCCTGATCGAGTATCGCAGGAAGACCGATAAAGGCCTGCTTAATCAGGGCTGGAAGGATTCCGGCGATGCCATGGTGCATGCTGACGGAACTCTGGCTCAGGCACCCATTGCGCTCGTCGAGGAGCAAGGCTATTCGGCCGATGCCTTCCGTCGAGCGGCCGTGCTTACTCGCCTGCTCGGTAATCCTCAGCAGGCAGACCAGCTGATGGCACGCTCAAACGAGCTAATGATCAAGCTCGACCAGTCGTTTTGGCTTGCCGACGACGCTTACTATGCAATGGCCCTAGACGGGCACAAGCGTCCGCTTGCCGTCATGTCTTCCAATCCCGGGCATCTGCTCTTCACTCACACCATCAATGACCAGCGCGCACAAGATGTAGTGGCAAGACTGATGGCACCTGGCCTCTTCTCGGGCTGGGGAATTCGCACCCTTTCCGATGAAGAGCAGACCTATAACCCGATGAGCTATCACTGCGGTTCCGTATGGCCGCATGACAACTCCCTGATCGCGTTCGGCATGGCCAGCTATGGCTACCAGCAGGAGGCCTCGGCAATCCTGTCAGCACTGTTCGAAGCTTCGCTTCGTTTCCGCGAATATCGGCTGCCAGAATTGTTCTGCGGGAACCAGCGGCATCATCGCGATGAACCGGTACAGTATCCAGTGTCCTGCTCACCTCAGGCCTGGGCTTCTGGTGCCCCTATCGTTATCCTGACTGCTCTCTTAGGACTGAAACCGGAAGCGTCTGACGGTGAACTCAAGATCGTCAACCCACGGCTGCCGGAATTCCTCACCTTCCTTGAGCTTCGCAACCTGCAGGTCGGAAATAGCTCGGTAGATCTGGACTTTCTTCGCCAAGGCGACGCAACGTCGTGCAGAGTTGTCGGTCGAAGAGGTGAGAGGTTGGCGATCAACATCACCCATGGATGAGTCCACCTAAGTGGGAGGAGTGGCGGGCATCTCCGTTGTATCGAGCGCATATTGTGTTGACGATGCCCCATAATCGCGCGTAACCCAGCGATAGCGGTGCGGTCTGCCAGATTCCTGCGGACCTTCCCGGTCTCAACAGCGTCCAAGGAGTGAACGAAGCTGAATGCGACTTCTGCTCGAGCCTCATCCGTTTCGAGATTATTGGTGAACATGAAGGAACCGCGAAATCTCGACAGGAAAGAACGCTTGTGATCTGAGGTTCCTCGTGCGGCGCATCAGGCGAAGATCAGCAGTTGTGGTCCTGCTTGTGCCGCTCGAAGGTGACCCGCGCCTGCTCAGCCTTGATGTGGGCGTCCCGCGACGCGCGGTATAGCACTTCATACTCGGCCTGGGACGTCGTGCCTTGATGGCTTCGCAATGCTGTCACTGAATTTGACAGCTCGGAACTGGCCTCGTCGTACGCCTTTAAGAGCCTTTGCTTTTCTTCACAATCCATCTGCGTCCCCATCATAATACTGGCGCGCCTTCGCGCGATCCGGGGAGCCCACCGCGTAGGTTCAACAAGATTTCATGCTGCGCGGAAGGTGACGCATCCAAATTCCCCTCCAACCGCGGCTCCCCGCCGTTCCCGCGGAGTGCGGCTTTTACGAAACCCGATTGTGAGGTCGCCATCCCCTTGAGGTGAACGCTGGTGATACCTGCCTTCGTAAGTCTTTCGTCGAGCGAGTCAAGAAGCGGCCCGAGCAGCATCGCGGGCGATAGAACTGTCTCTGGCTTGAAGCTGACGCGAGCATTCAGCCACGTTAGCGCTGCTTCTGCCTGCGCATACTGTTCGTAGTCGATCTCCAGGACTTCACGCCCGCTTGGCAGCATGCCCGAGAAGACTTCATGCAACCAGGGCAGAACTCCCTGGCCGGTGGCTGCAGAAATCCTGCGCACAGACCGTCCAAGGATGGGCTCCTAGGACGGTGCAGATCGGCTTTACTAATGCAGACAAGATCGGCCTCTTCGATCTGCTTCCGAAACAGAAAGTGCATCTTCGGATCGCTACCTGCTTCCGAAAGGGACCGAGTTCGCTGGCGATTGCGCCGAGTGCGATGACCAGTGCGCGGAGTGCAACGGCGATGCCTGCGAAGGATGCGTAGCGGCAAGGGCCGATGATGCCGCAATTGCAGACGCGCTCGCGGCGGCAGCAGCGGACTTGAAAAAGCTGACGGCATGACCCACGCCGCACAGAGCGTCCTCTACTCGCCTTTTCATTACCAATATCAGGTCAAGGTTCCTCGATCCACCGAAGGGTGGAAGCCGCGCCAAATCCACTTACTGAGTGCTGACAGGCCGTAGATCACTGATGGTGGTACGACGACGGCGAAGATGACCAACCACCAAAAACGATATCCAACATCCAGAACCTGTTGAATGCATAGAGATCCATCCTGTTCTTGAAGTTGTGATCCGCCTCTTCGAAACAGGGGAACGCCCCAGATGTTGTCCACACTCCATTATTTCCTTGTAGTGTTGGACGTCTGCTTTGTTCTGTCCATCAAATTGGACCTTTTAACGGATATGAGACTGTACAGAAGATCGCCCAGCCGATTGTCAGCGTTATAAGTAAGCGTTTGAATCCGCGTTGTACGTGAAGCCCCATTTAGGAGATGCCCCGTCAGTCACTACTTCGAGCGTAGTGACCCCTGCCCCGCGGGCAATATCCCCGAAGGGGGTCATATCACCAGAAGATCAGCGAACGGTGTGGACGCAGGCTGTTGCAAGTGGTGTCATCAGGAAGTAGTGCTTCGATAAGGGACGGACGATGGCTCCGCTTGTACAGCGAGTTCTTTGGCCATTAAGTACCGAGACACAGCGTCGCTGGCATCCGGGTGACTTCCGGGGCCCAGTATGAGCCCTGTGAGAGGCACTCTCCCGTCTCGACCTTTGATACTGACCATTTTAGTTGGAACGAGTGAATCCAGCCGAGGTCGATAGAAGATTGAGTCACTCTGAGGATGCGTCTCTGAACCGAGACTTACTGACCTGCCCCCGATTACTCATCCAGTCATAACTGGAAATTCTCGGTTGGGTTGATGGTTGTGGTTTCGGAAGGGAGCAGGGCCATGGCCCTGCTCCCTTCCAGTGTCTGGCGGAACTCTTGTGGTG
>JAOAPF010000384.1 GCA_025462755.1 Edaphobacter sp. | reverse complement strand
CTTCCGCACCCTCTTAATCGCCTCCCCAAGTGTCCACCTAAAAATAAGTGGACACTTCGTAGATCCGTTCTCATCCCAAAACCCGAACACCGGCCACTGGTCAACAGGGGAGGACCACGCGCTTACGAGTCCCAGGTTGTCATTCACTGCAATGGCTATCTCCTGCTGGGAGCCGAGATATCGTTCTGTCGTTTGGATCGAGGAGTGTCCAAGCAGGAACTTGATCTGCACCAGATCACCCCCCGACTTGCGACAGAGCTTGGCGCAAGTCCGGCGCAGGTCATGTGCCCCGAATCGTTCGATTCCGATCTGTTTTGCTGACTGCTCGACGACCGACCAGACCGACCAGTCATTCAAACTTCTCCGTGCTACCTTGCCGCCCTTGTAGACGGACCGGAAAACTTTGCCCTCCAGAATTTCGGCTGCGGTCAGCCAGTTGTTGATAGCCTGCTTGACCCAGACCGGAACGGCCACTGTCCGGATACGGTTTCCTTTGCCGAGCATGTCGGCGATCACCCAGCGGCCCTCCCGCTCCTGGAGATCGGAGACCTCCAAAGACGCAAGCTCACGCCGGCGGAGCGCGCAGCCCACGAGCAAAGCCAGGATTGCGTAATCTCGCTTACCTTTTAGGGTCGATCGATCAGGAACTGTTAGCAGCTCCTTCGCCTGTTCCCGCGTGAGCCAGTTTCCCAATCGATTGCCTCGCTGTGGCACGTTTGGGACATCGGACAAATTCGCCGCTTCTTCCGCTCCGATCAGACCATTCTTCCGGGCTTCCCCAACCAACCTGCGGACCGCCGAAAGCCGAACGTTCGCGGTCGAAGGCGCCAGCCCATCCATACTCGCCTTCCACTCCTGAAGCAAAGCGCGTGTCAAAGGCCGACCCGCGGAGAACAAGAACAGATTATCCAGAGCTTTCGCGTAGTTCCGGCGGGTGTGCGGTGAAGTCACAGAATCCAGCACCATCTGTTTCAGCGCGCCCTGAGCCGCGGTCAGTTCAGCGGCCCTTGTCTGGCCGTCATTCGAGACGAAGCTTGTCAGCAGCAGATCGGTCATGGCGCCTCATCTCAGGTATACGACATTTACCGCGAAAGATCAGCGACAGATATCGCGATAAGCAACAGATGGGTTTGAGCGATTTTGACCCCAACTCTTGAGATGAGTCTTTTACAGCCGTATTGACAAGAACAACTGAAATATCCTCTCGGTTAAAAGTGGAGAGAGTGCCTAAACAAGCCGACGAAAAAAACGATCACACCAGTTGCTGCGATAATGCCTGCATTCCACTTGAGCGACAACCTGGGTGGAATGATGGATTGGAGCACAACTCCACTTACTATCCCTATTGACCACGCGAGATACTCATCGCGTGGGAACAGCAGAGGTAGAACACAGGAAGGAACGATGAAGGTGGTCGACTTGATCACGCCGAACCTGGTCACTCCTTTAGCATTTGAGCTAGTCATTTAACTATCCTAGAAGACTACGACCGTGTCTGTTAGCGGTAGACCTGCAGCCGCCCTGCAAGCATCGATGCGACCATTGTAAGCGGCTATCACTGCTCCTTGCCTGATCGCAGCTTGCACAGTCTGGGTGATGAGGAATGATCTTGTTGCATTTTGAGCAATGTTGACCGGAACCAATGTTCCACCAGATTCAATCGCACTTCCGATATTGTAGGCGACATTGATCCCCGCGCCGATCACACTTCCGAGCATGCTGAGGGCCCCCGGGGCTAAGGTTCAAGAGAGCCACACCTACACTGTCATTCCCATGGTGTCTGTGAATTGGGTTGCAATAGAGGGAAAACTGAAAGGCCAGCGAACCGCTCTGCTGCTAGGAGGAGGGATTGGCTACAACCCAGCGAACACATCAGTCGAGTTCGGCCTGGGCCCGGCGTTTGCCTGGCGATCGATCCAGCTGAGCCCCATGGCGGACATCCGGCGCGATGTGCACCTGACCAACGGATTCACACCGAACGAGTCGCTGGGCTCATCGAGTTCGGTGACGCCAACGACCGCGACCTCATGGGGAGTTAAAGCTGGAATCACACTGAGCGTAAGAATTCCCCTTGGATCTGCCGCCAGTAAATGACGGAATCACATTCCAAGTCGAAGCAGATCACGGAATGGTGTCTTCGGCGAAGCCCGGGGCCAGTCAAAGATGAACCTCGGCTCCGCTTTCTAACCGCCATGTTCAGCATCGCCGCTGAGCATCACACTGCGATATTGCTACTCATCGAAAACGGCCACATGACCGGCAGCGCCTTCGCATTAGTGCGTCCGCTTCAGGAGACTGTGTGCAGAGGGATGTGGGGATATTTCTGCGCCTCCCCCGAAGAATTCGCCAGCATCCACAAACAGGACAAATATCCAAAATTCCACGTCATGGTCACCCAGATAGACGACGCTCTAAACGCCGAGGGCGTTTTTCTTGCTCATAGTCAAACCTTCCCAACATTGTCCAGCTACACCCATTCAGGAATGCACCAGATCGGGCGGCGCTTCGATGCTAGTCGCGATCTCACCCCGAACTATTCCATCGTGGAAATAGCAGAAGTTGAATACGCGTGCGCAGCCATGGTTGCGAGCATTGCTTTTGCGTTCTTCAAAGAGACCGGCCGCCCCGAGACGACCACAGAGTTTGGCCGCTTTTACAACTCGATTTACCTGCCAGCTTCAACATGATTGCGTACTGCTTGCCTCATATCGCCGCTCTTGAATCAGTGATTGGGTGTTGGCCAGATTTCTTCCAGAACGCATGCTCGTCACACCGAATGAGCATCAGATGCGCCATGACCTCGTCAGATGTCGGCTGGGATCTAGCCCAGGTGTCGGTGTAGTAGGCAAGCGGGTGAAGACACAACGCTGCTAGGAACTTGCGTTGCATTCTCCCATCCGGCCTTTTTCGTTCAGTCACGGCGATGGTAGGCAGACCTTTTCGAAGGATATAGGTGACGCCGGAGCGTGCACTCCGTTCGGGGAACATGCCGCTCAACAGATAGCTCCCCCACTAGCCATTCGTGATTTTTTCCTGCAGGCTGCGCATCGCGGTGAGTTCGGTTTGCCAGTCCATCGCGCCGGCGCGGACCGTCATGGTGTCCATCCAAAAGCGCAACCGCTCATGCGCCATCGGCCATCGCACTTTCCACGTCTCCCTGCTGTCGCGGTAGATTATGCGTGACCGGAACCGTAGGCGAGGTCATTGACCACATTCTTGCGACGGGCTACCCAAGATTGCCGGAGAAGGTACTAGAGCACGAACAAGTGAGCAGGTCGTGGACTGCTGAACAAGGTACGGAAGAGCCCGAAATCGTAGCGCGGATTAGACAGCTTCGCGCTGTGGCCTATACGGAGATTACTGCCTTGGTGACCTTCTTGAACGGCCATACGCCATTCGAGACAAAGCATAGCGTTAAGGGTGAGCAATTCGAGAATGTCCTTGTGGTTCTAGGACGTGGCTGGAACAAATACAACTTCGACCAATTTCTCACTTGGGCAGCTGCGCCGGATCAAGTGCCCGGAGACAAGCTGGAAACCTACGAGCGCAACCGAAATCTACTTTACGTGTGCTGTTCGAGACCGAAGGTGAGGCTGGCTCTCTTGTTCACCCAAGAGCTTTCCCCAACCTCCGTTGCTACGCTCGATGCGTGGTTTGGCGCGGGAAACGTGCACGACGTTGGAATAGGAGCATTTCCACCAACCAATAACTGAGGTGCAAGATCAACAAGTTGCGGAATCGTCTTCGCTGTGCGGCAGAGACCGCAATGGCGTTAGATTAATCCTAAGAAAAGCCCTTCCCATCAACTTAAGTAGCCGGATGATTGCATACCGAAAAAGTAGCGAACACCCAATCGTTCGCCGGAACTCTTTTAAAGTCCTCGATCTGAAGGGCCGTCCGAGCCTTTTCTCCACACACGACAGACAAAGAAAATCCAGACCAGGAATATGCCAGCACCAAAGATCATCCTGAACGACGAAGATCTTCGGATTTTCTGCCATGCAATCGCCACAGTCCGACATAGTGGGTTCATCCAGCCGCAGCACGGGGCTTTGCCGGCACGGCGGTAGTCGTGGATTTGCCTGCGCGTGCAACTCTCTTGCCTTTATTATGGGGAGTCCCAATCAGAAGATCAGCGGAAATGCCGAGCTCCGACCGGACACGGCGGATCATCGCGACCGTGAGCGACCGCTTGCGCGTCATTACCTCCGAAACACGTGCCCGGCTGCCGATGATCGGTTCGAGATCCTTTCTCGTCAACCCTTGCTGCTCCATCCGGAACCGGATGGCAGCAATCGGATCGGGAGCGTCAATGACGTGATGCCTCGATTCGTAGGCTTCTACCAGAGTGGCCAGAATATCCAGTTCCTCGCCTGCAGGCGTATCTGGCGCCGCCCCCATGAGTTCTCCAATCCGGGCAATCGCTGCCGTGTGATCTTCCTCAGTCCGAATCGGATGAATTGGCATACCGTTGTTTCTCATAGGTCACTCCCGTCACGTCGATCCTGTCGTATTCCTTGTGGGTGCCGAGCCAGATAACCAGCAGTATCTGGTAGTGATAGTTGATTGCCACCACCAAGCGGTATTCATTTCCTTTGATATTGAAGACCACTCGCTCAGCAGAAACAATGCTTGCCGAACGAAACTGCTGCTTCAGTTCTGCAGAGTTCTTCCATGCCGCTTTTTCCGCCTCGGCGAACCAGGCATCCAGATGCGTCTTAACGCCCATCTGGAGTTTGCGCTCAACTCTATTGGCGACGAATGCATTGAGCGTCGATCTCGCAATGACTCGCACTCATCAAATAATATCATGCTCCCATTTTGGGAGCGACAATAGGTTTTTCGAAGCGATCTGCATCATCGAGAAACACACGGGGTATGGCAACGATGTCAGTGTGCTTCGGATGATTCGCCTAATTGGGGCAGTCTCAGAATACGGACAACAGAGCACGGTAAGCCGCTGCAAGAAAACACATCACTTATGTGTTGCACCAACTTGTAACCGCTTGCGGAACCTGTCGCCTTTGTATGTTGTGATTCTATTGACATGTGGCGTCCTAAACGTGCTTTAAATTCCGAATTCTGACGGGGCCCCAACAAGGCCTCTCCACTCTGAACTTCGATTCGAGTGAATGGCATCTCTAGAACGGCTTCGTGGAGGGGAGTCAGCGGTTTTGCAAAACTCGCACAGGCTGTGCGAGTTTTTATAAACTATTCATAATAAGATATTTACACGGAAATTCATTCAATGCCCGCCAAAAGGGACGCGATCTGATCCGGGCTCGGCAGTTGGCCTTGTAGGCGAGTCGGAACATTTGGGGTCACGCTATAGGAAGAGACGCCGATCGGCAGTGTCGCGTCTTTCAACGCGTACTCAACAATCAGCCGATCCTTCGATTTACAAAGAATGATCCCGATCGACGGCTGCTCCTCTGGTGGCGAACCGTGTCATCGAGGACCGACAGATAGAACTGCATCTTGCCGATGTACTCCGGCTCAAACTCCCCAATCTTCAGTTCGAGCGCTACCAGGGCGCGCAATTGTCGGTGATAGAGAAGCAGGTCGATGAAGAACTCGCGCTCTCCAACCTGAATCTTGTACTGGCTCCCGACAAACGCAAACATATTGCCCATCTCCTGAAGAAACGCGCCAACCCGTTCCGTTAGTGCGCGTTCGAGTTCTCGCTCACTATGGGCATCCTCCAGGTCCAGGAAGGCGAATGTGTACTCATCCTTCACTGCCAACTGAGCACGGACCGAGGCTGCAGGGTCTAAAGCAGCTCCGAAGTTAGTTTGATTGGTCATCGTTCTCTGAAAAGCCTGATTCTCGATTTGGTGAACGAGGACATTCCGAGACCAGCCAAACTTCCGGCAGCTGCGGATGTAGAATTCCCGCTCCTGTTCGGTCTTGCACTTTTCCAGAATGGTGATGTTGTGGGACCAGCCAATTTCTCGCACAAGCTGTGCGAGTTTTGCATCCGCTCCGTACACCTCATAGAAGTTCCTCATTCGCCAGAGGTTCGCGGCGGAAAAGCCATTGGTCCCGGGGAATTCCTCGCGTAGATCATCTGCCAAATTGCCGACTACGCTCTTGCCCCAGGTATCCCCTTGCTGCTTCTCAACGATCATCCGGCCGATATCTGCGTAGAGCGAAATCAGCTCGCTGTTGACCGAACGTAAGGCTTGCAGCTGCGCTGACCGGATTCTTTCCTTCAGCGCCCTGAGAAGCGTTTCGTATTCCTGCGGAGAGATCAACAGCTGGGTCACACGCCACCTTCTAGAACCTAGTTTAGCGTGGCAGTTTAGAGATATCGAAGCCGGCTGGCACAGAAGGCGAACAGGTCATCGAGGCATAAAAATTACGCTCTCAGGATGTGGCCTGTTCGCGCAATTTGGCTACCTTTTCGAAATCAACGGCGGCTTTCTCGAAACCATCCGACCCTATTTCAGATCCGCCTGCGAAGCCATTCGTTATCAGCTCCTCGATTTTTACCCAACCGGGTCGGGTGACGGGTTGACAGATTCGCCTACGTTGAAACCATGCGAACATATCCGCTGCCTGCAAAGCCAAAACGAGAAGATCGTCCTCGAAACCTGGGGTTCTTCCAAACAGCGGACGAGCATCGGGCGGGAAGGCTGCTTTTATTTCTGAATACCAACTCGCGGCTTCTTCCCCTATATCGCCTTGTCCGTCAAAAATAAAATCCACGCTCTGAGGGTTTTGCCAGTTCCGCCCCACGTGGTACATAAGTCTGGTGATCTCGTGAAACAGAGCCTTGTAGGGACTCGAAAGATATTTCGCCCGACTACTATTGGCCTTGAATTTGTCGTACTCAGACCATTGTGCATGTGCAGCCAAAGCTAGTGGCTGATGAGCGTATATCACTTGTGCCAATGACATCAGCTTTTCTTCGATTTCGTGAAGTTCCCACCCGTCAAACTGGCCACTTTCGAAATGCTTCCCGGTTTCCTTCATGTGAAGATATTTGATTGGTTTACCACGCGCTAATTCCTTAGCCCAATCATCAGAGAAATGCGTCCACCTTTCGGCGGGTAAAACATAGCCCGCTAATACGAAGGTGGGTGCGGAAGCTCACTTCCGCTATCGTCGACATAGCCTTTGAGCATCAACAGTTTCTTCCTCTAACTATTGACCAGACCGCCCAATCGCTCAGGCTGTCGCGGTTGACCTTCACGGACTTTGAAACCGAACGCAGCAGCCGGCCGTCTTCGATGCCGGCTGGGGTCATCCAGGCGTGATTCCCAACTTGACCCAGACGAGGGAGGGCGACGGTGCGGATGCGCCGGCCCTTGCCTCGAGGTCGGCCCGGACCCATCTTCCCGCTCGTTGCTGAATGGTCCCGACGTCAGGTTCGGCCAGCTCGTTGCGCCTGAGGGCGCAGCCGACCAGAAGCGCCAAGATCACGTAGTCGCGCTTCCCTTTTTAACTTTACCGTTTCGGGCACGGCGAGCAACTCCCTGGCCTGCTCACGGGTCAGCCAGTCTGCTAAGCCGGTCCCTTTCGCAAAGAAGTAAGCAACCTAAAGTGGCTGAATGTCGGCTGCCTGCCAGCCCTTGGGCCCCTTAATCACATTGAACTGCACAGCCTGACCCTCTTGGAGGCTCTTGAAGCCGCTCGAGGTGATTGCGGAGTAATGTGCGAAAACGTCTTCGCCGTTTTGACGGCTGATGAAGCCAAACCCCT
>JAOAPF010000328.1 GCA_025462755.1 Edaphobacter sp. | reverse complement strand
AGTCGATCTCGGGATCGGCGCTCTGGAGACGGGGGAAGTTGTCGCGGAAGTTGTCGGGCGGGCTGGGGCGGTAGACGGCGTAGGGCTCGGAGAGGGCGTGGCCGTTGATGAAGACGCGGCCGCTGTGGAGGCGGAGGTGGTCGCCGGGGAGACCGATGACGCGCTTGACGAGATGCAGGGTGGCGTCGACGGGGTCGTGGAAGACGATGACGTCGCCGCGATGGATGGCGGCTGATGGGAGGGGGCCCGTGAATTCTTCTGCGTTCGGGGAGCCGGCCTGCTTGTTGACGAGGAGGAAGTCGCCTACCAGGAGGGTGGACTCCATGGACTCGGAGGGTATGCGGAAGGGCTGCGCGCAGAAGGTAATGATGAAGATCGCGATGACGATGAGGTGGAGGAGCGATTGGAACGCCGGAAGGACACCGATTTTGTGGTGGTGCGACGGGTGGGAGGACGGCGGGCGCGGAGGGAGGCTCTCGGACGAGGGGTTTAGGGCAGAGATTTGGGGCTGGACTTCGGGTTGAATGTCGGGTTGGGCCAGAATCTGGCCCGATTTTACATCGGCGACGGGATGCGTCATTCGGGCACCTCCACTGCCGCTACTTCGGTGGGCTGGGACTCGGAGATCAGACGCTGAAAGGCGAGGCGTGCGGCGTCCTGCTGGGCCTGCTTTTTGGTGGTTCCCTCGGATTCCGCGAGGGCGCGGGATCCTCCTGTCTTGTCTTGGATGCGGACTTCAACGCGGAAGCGTTTTTGGTGGTCGGGGCCGCTCTGATCGGTGAGGACGTAGTGGGGTTGGCCGGCGCCGGTGGCCTGGAGGTGCTCCTGGAGCGCGGATTTATGGTCGCCGATGGCTCCGCTGAAGGTGTCGCCGCCTTGCATGGCGAGGTGAAGATCGGGCAGGGTGGGCTCGATGATGTGCTTTTCGATGAAGGCGCGGGCGACGTCGAGGCCGCCATCGAGATAGAGGGCGGCGATGACGGCTTCGATGGCGTTAGCGAGCAGGGCCGGCTTCCGGCGGCCGCCGCTTTGTTCTTCGCCGCGACCGAGTCGGAGGAGAGAGCCGAGGTCGATGCGGGCGGCGACCTCGCCGAGGTGGCGGCGGCTGACGAGGGAGGAGCGAAGACGGGTCAGTTCGCCCTCGCGGGAGGTGGAGAAGCGATGGAAGAGCGATTCGGCGACGACGAGGCCGAGGACGGCGTCGCCGACGAATTCGAGCTGCTCGTTGTCGGCGGCGGGGTCGGGGAGCGAGTCAGGGTTGGTCTCATAGGCGAGCGAGCGGTGGGTGAGGGCCCAGGTCAGCAGCTCAGGCCGCTGAAAGTGATGATCGAACAGAGGCGCAGGAGTGGTTTTCTTTTCCGATTGCCCGGCCTTTTTGTGGCGCGTCGTCATCGAACCCCTCTACCTTTACTTTACTGGAGGGACGCCCTTGTCCGAAGGCGTGGTTAGTGTGGGGGTGGCGGACGATATGCATCTTTCTCGGCTTTGCCGCTAGGGTCCAGGGGTGCGTCATCGGATTCGTCGGGGGTTTGGTGCTCGGCTTTGGGTGCCACGAAGGGGTGTTTGATGCCTTGCTCGGCGGCTGCTCTGGTGTCGGGCTGGGCATCGCGAACGACGAGAGCGGCCTGGTACTCGGCCACAGCCTTCTCGCGGTCGGGCATGATGTCGTAGAGCCTGCCGAGGTAGATGTGCGACCAGGCGAGGGTGCGGGGATTCTTCGAGGTATCGAGGACCTCCTGGAAGTCGCCGATTGCGGCTCCGGGCTGGCGCTGCATGAGGTTCACGCGAGCGAGGACGTAGTGTGCCTGAGCGTGGTCGCCGGCTGGATCGGCGAGAATCTTGTTGGCGATTTCGGAGGCCCCGGCGAGATCACCCTTGAAGATCTTCATCTCGGCGAGTTGCAGGCCGGTTAGCTGGGTTGTCGCGCGGCGCAGAACGTCGTGACTGCCCTCGGGGAGGAAGGCGATCTGTTGATCCTTGTGGCGCTCGCGATCGACGTCCATCCCGTAGACCATCTGGCCCATGTTGTCTTTCAGGCTGATGGAGTCTTTTTCCATCGTTCCGATCTGGGCATAGAAGTAGTCGACGAGCACCCATCCCTGACGCATGGCCAGGTCGACAGCCTTGCGGCGGACGGCCTCGGCCTGGTGCTCGTAGGCGCTCATGTCGGCGTCGTAGCGTTCCAGGTCGGCGCGCGCCTTCACGGCAGGACCAGGCTTCTGAGGCTTGGGAATGCCGACGTCCATCGTGTGAGTCTCGATCGCTTTGATGAGGCACTCGGTGAGAAGGGGCACGATCTCGGTCTTATAGGTGTAATCGAGAGGCGCATCCTGCACGGCCTTGAGGAGCGGCTGGAGGCGTTCCATGGCCTGCGCGCGCGCGTAGACCATCGGTTCGATCTCATAGTGGAGATAGATGTGGCGGATGTCGTCCATGTGGACGGCGGCGGGAGGATCGGCGGCGGGAGAGGCGACGACGATGTAATCGTTCGAGTAGATGCGGGCGTTGGACGTCGAAGGAGCGAGCATGGGCTCGAGCAGTACGAGGAAGCGGCGGCCATCGTAACTGCTGACGGGAAGCCGCAGATAGATGTTGGTGTTCAGAATCATCTTGGTGAGCGGACCGTGCACGCGGGCGGTGAGTTGATCGTACTCGGCACGATGTTCGACCCAGATGGCGTTGAGGTGAATATCTTCGGCGAAGGTTCGGAGGAGGGGAAGGATGTTGACGACCTGAGTGGAGTCGGGAGGGAGTTCGGTTTGATCGACGGTAGGGGTCAACTCTGGGGGCGGGGACAGGTAGAGGGCCAGCGAGACGTACTGGGCGAGGTTGAGGCTGCCGTCGGCCAGAGTGTGTTCGCGGACGTAGCTGCAGAGGGCGTCGCGGCTGGTGCGGGCCGCTGGGGAGGCCGCGACCTGCGTATTGATTTCATCGCGGATTTTGGCGCGCACAGGACTGGAGGCGGCGAGGTCGGCGTCGTAGCCGCAAACATTGAGGGCTACCGCGAGGTAGAAGAGAGGTTCGCTGGTTTCAAGAGTGATGGCGGAGCCGCCTGCTTCCGGTTGCGCGATACGCGGGGCGGGTTTGGACGGCGCATTCTTTGAGGGCGTGTCTGACGGCTCGGAACTGCTGCTGGAGGAGCTTGATTGTTGCGCGTTGACCGGGGTGACCGATACGTTGAGGAACAACGCGGCGACAAGGCACAAGGAAAAAAGTGCGGGGGACCGGCGGGACGATTTAGCTGGAGAAGACACGATAAGGATTCGACGCTCCCATGAAGTTTAAGGGAGCGAAGGGCGGAGTGGCAACTGCTGCCCTTCCCGCCAGTCTAGCCGTGGACTGAGATTCCGGAGAAGGTGAGGACAACGCGACCCCGGACAGGAGCGCCAAAGACGCTGGCCGGCTCGTAGACGCTCGTCAGGAGCTGGTCGACGACCTGGCTAGTAACCGCTGGGTCGTCCGGCCCCGACACGATGTTGTAGTCGTAGACACGGCCTTGGGCGTTTACGTAGGCTTCAACGACGATGACGGAGTCATGATCGGTAACGATGGCGTGAGGTCTTACAGCCGAATAGAGATAATGCGGAGAAGTCATGGCCCCGAGGGGCTCGTCATTTGCCATCACCGGCTCGGGCGCGGCAACCATACCAAGCAGAAGTCCAATCCCTCCAATGAAAATGACGGCTCCGGCAAAGCCCGCGGACACCTGGACCAGCATTGGACGCACGGCGTTGTCCCACTTCAGGCTGATGGTATCGAGCCAGTTCGATTTTCTTCGGGCCTGTTCGTGCGAGATGGCGAGACGAAGCTTGAGTCCGAGATCCTGAGGCGCCTTCGCCGAACCGAGCGCAGCGAGCGATCGCTGCATGGCGCGGAGGGCGGCAAATTCGTGCGCGCAGCCGACGCAGGATTCCAGGTGCTGGGCAATGCGCTGCATCTGCTTTCCACTGACGGCGCCGTCGAGGTAGGCCGAGAATGAAGATTGGCACTTCTGACAGATTGGAGTGGTCATGACGTCACCAATTCCTTGGATGTCTCTGCTGAAGGATACGACGCAGCCTTTGTGGAGGGGATAACACTTTCGATACTCAGTAAGGCGCGCAGGGCGGAGCGGCCACGGGTGAGTCGGGACTTGACGGTGCCCAGGTTCACATTAAGGATTTCGGCTATCTCTTCGTAGGCGAAGCCTTCTATTTCGCGGAGGATGACGACGGTACGGAAGGCCTCGGGAAGCTGGCGGAGAGCGGCCTCGACGCGTTCACGGACTTCAGCCTGGGCTGCGTGGTCGAACGGCGAATCGGAGTGATCGGCCAGGGTTGCGCTGAGACAGAGGCCGTTGTTTTCGTCGTCTGCGTTGGAGTCATACGGCGAGTCGATGGTGATCTCCTGCTTTTTGTGGCGCGACCACCAACGTCTCTGGTTGGAGGCTTCCCGGAGAGCAATGCGATAGAGCCAGGTGCGCAGGCTGGCTTCGCCGTGAAAGCCGCGAATGTTGCGAAAGACTTTGATGAAAACTTCCTGGGTGATGTCGGCGGCGTCGGCAGAGTCGTTGAGGCTGCGCGCGATCAGCGAATAAATAGGCTGGTGATATTGCGCGATCAGCATAGCGAACGCGGACTCAGAGCCGGCTTTGAGATCTGCTACAAGAGCAGCGTCTTCTGTCGTAATTCCTATCGCGCTGGCTAGATTGCCCACTATTGTGCCCGCCTGCATACCGGGTTCCTCTACAGTACGACTTTGATGAAACAAGTTGCAAATACCTAGCTGGCGAGGATCAGAAATAGGACGAAACAGCGCCTGCGCAGGCCGAGTGCTCGCTCACTCTATTAGCTTTAGACACCGGAAGATACCCGATAAGTTCCCGCCCACGTTGACGAATGCGCTACAGTCAGCCAGAATAGAAAGAGTCCTTCCTGAGAGTGGGCCTGTGGCGCAGCTGGGAGCGCGCTTCCATGGCATGGAAGAGGTCATCGGTTCGATCCCGATCAGGTCCACCAATAACCCTATCAAGATGAACCACTTCCACACCCAGACCTCTTCTTTTTAGAGGGGCGAAGGTGCTGAAAGGTGCTGAGCCATTAATCCTCGCCCGGGCAGGAGGAGCTCAACCACCTTGGTGTTGGCGTCTCGCTTCTGCTGCGAAACGGCGTGAGTGTAGATATCGAGCGTGGTTCGGCTGTTTGCATGCCGCAGCAAATCCTGCGCCACTTTGATATCCGTTCCGATTGCTCGAAGCAGCGTTCCGAGGGTGTGGCGGAAGTTGTGCCAGCCGATAATTTTTCCTGCGATACCGGCGCGGATAAGTGCCGGTCGAATGCTCTTCTTCAGCAAACTATCCGGGCTGAGAGGTTTGGTTCCATTCAGCCGAATCGAGGGGAACAGGAAATCGCCATCGTTTTTGTAGAGCGATTGGCGCTTCCAGTCGAGCAGAGATTCCAGGACGACGGGATGAAGAGGAACAGGTCGGCGCGAGCATTCCGTCTTCGTATCTCCGAGCCTGTTGCGCACGCAGGATTTGGTAATGCTCACCTCCATTGTCTGAACGTTGATATCGGTCCAAACTAGAGCCATCAGTTCGGACCGGCGTACGCCAGTACTGCCAATCAGTAAAACCATCGCTACTTCCCTCACAGATAGTTCTGCTAACAGTGCTTGAAACTCCCTTGGAGTGAGGACAGGTTAGCGAGCTCTTCACGCAAACATCAGGCCAAAAGATGCAAGGGCTGAACCCGTCCTATTGGAACTCTCTCCGAGAAGCCGCAGCATCGGTTGAGAGATCCCCTGGAGGGCACCTGATTAATTTTTGACTTCCGGCGAACGCGTTCGCCGTGTGTGGGATGTGCGCAGTGTCGATTGGCCGGATCAGATTCGTGTGAGATTCCAGATCGAGGCAGAAGCGAAACTGAATGACGAACTATTTGGGGAATTGCAACGGAGAGTATTGACCGCCGAAGGATGGCGTCTTACACAATCGCGGGCACCCAATTCGACGGTTTTCAGGTTTACCATGTCAAGAGCTTGCACGAGGGGCTCCTGAAAGAAAGCAGATGGACCCCCTCGATTATCAACACCTGCCAGGCAGCTCTCAGGAGAGCAGTATTCCTATCCCTCACCGACGAAGACAACTTTTGGACAGGCTCCATTGACTCTCTGCGAACTCTCGCCGAAGTCGTTTTGTCTTCGGGCTCATCTCTGACCGACCAGGAGAAGAAGGCATTTCACGCAGCCGGGAAATTTGCGGCGCAGACGCTCGTCGAAAACGCCGAGACTGCGGACGAGATACAGAACGAGGTTTCAGAACTTGAGGGGACTGGCTAAGATTTGTGGCCTGGAGTTTAGACGGGAGATCGCTGAACTTGAATCGACCGCTGATGAACTCGAAGGGCGAGGGAGGTCTGACAACTTCTATGACCCCGAATCTACGCATGTCTCGCAATCAGCCACCGAGGAAGAGTTTGACATGGACGCCCTCTTTGAAGGACTTCTCGACAAATAGATGAAGCCGGAATGCCACGTTACCGGATTCGTCCTATCGCAGTCTTCTCAGTCCCTCTCCTTTGCAGCCTTTGCTCTTTTCGTCGAGCGCGTCGATGGCAAGACGTAGCTGTCGCTAAATCAGAATAGACCTGGAGGGCGCGCATTCGCGCGCGGTCTAGACTCCCCACCTGCGGTCATGCGCTACCCGGCTTGCTCCAGCGCTGTGATTTGTTGCGCACCGACGCGGACACAGTTTTACGCTTCGCCCAAATGGCCATAGGCCCTAGCCGAGAACGACTACTCCTCTGAAGTCGGCCAGTGTTCGCAGATTTGCCTAGGCATGATCCCAGGTTGACGAGAACAGGGCAAGGCACTCATCCAGACGGGCTGAAAGTCAAAGCGTCGGTTCCGGTCGATTTGTCGGCAAACAAGAAGTGATTCGGGTTTTTTCCTGTTTGCCCGTAACTCAACAACCGCGAGGATGATTAACCGTACGTCGCTTTCTTCGGAACATGGATGAGGAAGATCGCCACGAACCGTGTGTTCGGTCGGCAATTGCATCTTATGAGTAGTCCCTGCTTTGCCACGCACTCAACCGACACGCAGTAGAGGAGCATGAATGAACAGTGATGTAGACACTTCCGCACAGCTTTCCTCTCCGATTCCACCGGACGATCCAAAACGAAATCTCGTTCTGGCGCAAGCAGACGAACAGAGCGCATCTCACATCGGGCTAGTTGGAGACACCTATACGATTCTTATCACAGGGAAAGACACAAACGGGCACTTCTGTCTGATCGATATGCATATCCCACCGGGCGGTGGGCCACCTCCGCACCGGCATGACTTTGAAGAGTCCTTCATCGTGCTCGAGGGCGAGATTGAAGCGACCTTTCGAGGCCAGAGATCTTCAGTAAGGGCGGGCGCAGCCATCCACATACCGGCCAACGCGCCACACCAGTTTCAGAATACAAGTCATCACCCGGCACGTCTGTTATGCATCTGCTCGCCTGCCGGACAGGAAGAGTTCTTCGCCACCGTTGGCGTCGCAGTCGCAACCCGGACAACCGCTCCCCCGACATTGGACCCGGCAGCTCAAGCGGCATTCAAAACGAACGTAGAAGCGCTGGCGACAACGTATCGGACAGAGATGCTTCAGCACGCTTGAAGTGAAATAAGGAGCTCGCGATGAGAGTTGTGATTTTTGGTGCGGCCGGGAAGACAGGCGGCTTGCTAGTCGACCGAGCCCTGGCAAAGGGGTACGAGGTCACAGTCCTGGTTCGCAAGACGAGCAAGTTTAAGAAGGAGGGCGTACACGTTGTTACAGGAGACGCGACAAAGCTCGACGACGTACTCCATGCAGTGCGAGGGCAAGATGCCGTTATCGACGCCATCGGCGGCAGCACTCCTTACAAAACGACACTGCTGGAAAGTACATCTGTGCGCAACATGATCGACGCCATGAAGGCAGAAGGTGTTCGAAGACTTATCGTCATTTCGATGATGGGCATCGGAGAGAGCAGGGTTCAAGCGCCTTCCTGGTACCAGTACCTGCTGATGCCGACGTTTCTACGCGGATCGACCAAGGACAAGATCATGATGGAAAAAGAGGTCATCCAGAGCGGGTTGAACTACATCATTGCGCGTCCGCCCATCCTCAAGGACGATCCGCCAACGGGCGGCGCGACCGTGATCGGAACCAACATAACCGGCCATGCGATAACACGCGCAGATTTGGCCAACTTTCTGGTCGATCAACTCGAAGCAGATGACTATCTCTGTCGCGCGGTCACCGTCGTGAACACGTAAACATTCGTTCTTGAAATTAGGAAGGAAAGACCAACTTCTGGATGGTCGGCAAACAGGAAGTTATGCAAGTCGGCAAAGCTGGAATTCTTACTCAAGAGGTTCGCCTGCTGTCCCGCCTGGACGGAATCCTTATCGAGATGGTTGTCGAAGAGCGCGAGCCAGCGTAGCTGTTGTAGTCGTTGCAATTGATTTAGATCGGGGTACAATCTTGGCACACTCCGCGGCTTTTACATATGTAGCTCAAACTAAAATGTTTGCGGGAAATAACTGCCAACCAATAATCAGTTGCTCTCGGCCACTAAATCTAAAAGCGTCCTTATAAGTTATTGAAAAGAATGGAGCCGATGAGCGGAGTTGAACCGCTGACCTACTGCTTACGAATTTGCGAGATAGGCGTAAACTATTGATAAATATAAGAAATCGAGCACAATCTAGCACAGGCCTAAGTTGCTGAATGACCGTAACTTAGCGGA
Source organism: Edaphobacter sp. (assembly GCA_025462755.1). Lineage (GTDB taxonomy): Bacteria > Acidobacteriota > Terriglobia > Terriglobales > Acidobacteriaceae > Edaphobacter. Next base: position 2,287 of record JAOAPF010000328.1, on the reverse strand, counting down.
ATCGAATACAGGTAAGCCGAACTGATGACTGTTCCCCTGTTGTACCTAAAACCGCCATCCGCACTGCCGAGGGCGTGCAGGGTTGCTGTCGCAACGCCGCCAGGACGTGTCCCGTCGGCCGAGGTGGACTCAAAACAACAAGGCCCTTCGTTCCAACGTTCAAGCGGATCAAGAACAGCCGCCCGCTTCAGGACGAAGCCGCGTTCAACCCGATCTGCACATCGTGTTTCGATGCATTGCGAATCTGGGCGGGACCTGCGAAAAGATTGCCCGAGATCACGGCCCTGTCCACGGCCGCTCCCAGCGAGATGTGCTGTTTCCGTTCAAGAAACTCGCATCCCTGTACCAGCAGGCTGCCGGAGAATGCCTGGATCGCAGCATGTTCTCCCTCTTTGCTCCACTGCACGAAGGTGCAGCCGTTGAAGCCCACAGTGCCGCTTCCCCCGACCTTTGCAATCTGTTGGCATGGCCCCCAGAAGGCGCTGTTGCTGATGCGAAGCACGCCGCGGTTGCTTGCAAGAACCTCGACCATCGTAGGGTCTTCCCCATGAAACGAGGTGAACTCCCCGTTCACGATCAGAAGACCATACGGCGCACACTGCTCGACAAGGATGGCACGATTGCAATCATCCGCACCGATACCGACATAGTTACCGTTGCATCCTCCCGCCGAGGTCTCCACAAATTTGTAACCGACGTGGTAGCCAAAACAGAATGTGTTGAGCACGTACTCCCAGTCCGCACGGCCAAAGACAAATGCCTCCCCATTCTTCATCTGCCAATCGTAGGCTTTCCCGCGCGAGCTCCACCACGGATTGAAGTGCACATTCTCGATCCGGCCAATATCGTAGATCGCATCGACCCAGATGCCGCGTCGCAGCGGCTGGCCTGTTACGTTGCGAATGTTGTGGCGCTCATTCTGGCTTGCATCGATACCGAGATATGGATTGAGCAACTCAACATCCTGCACGGCCGGATTTTTTCCACGCATCGCAATCGTCCACGGATACGCCGCGGGTATGCTCCCTGCATTCTGTTCCGGGTAAAAGATACAAAGGCCATTCACCGAGCTGTTGCTGTTCAGCGTGAGGAACGGCTTCCCATCCTCCTTCCCCCTGCCACTGGTCACAAAGAGCGCGGTGCCATCTTCGCCAGGCTTCGCTTGTCCCTTGTCTCGTATACCCGTGTGCGACGGCACGCAACGATAGGAACCTTGCAGCGCGACACCCACCGGCACATCGAGCGTGCCGCGAAAGAGGTATCGTCCCGGTGGTGCACACACAGTGCCGCCACCTGCTTTATATACAGAATCAAGCGCTCGCTGAAACGCGGCCGTATCATCTGTACTCCCATCAGCTCGAGCACCGAAGCTTATGACACTCTTCACCTCTGGAATCAAAGCAGGAGTGCTCTTACTCTCCGATGTCTGCGCGATACCCGGCATACCCAGAAGGTTCATCAGTCCTCCGGTGCAGCCAAGCGAAAGCAGTTTACGGCGTGACCTCATCTGCATCCTCGGATCAATCACCTTTCACCTCGTTCCTGACACCGAAACGTCAACATCGCTTCCCGTCTGCGACATGGAGGGTGGGGCCTCCGCAGGAGCGCTGCCCCATGTCTTGTTTGGTTTGTCTCCCATCTCGAGCACAAGACTGCCTCCATTTGCAATCGCCGCATGAGCGAACCAGGGTGTCTCAAGGCTCTTTCCATTCAACTGGGCGGACTGAATGTACTTGTTCCGCGCCGAAACATGGTTCGCGACGATCGTGAACTCCTTGTCGTTCGCCATTCGAATAGAACTTTTCTCAAAAATCGGGCTGCCGATCTCATACACCGGACTTCCTGGACAGACCGGATAAAATCCCATCGCACTGAGCACATACCACGATGACGTCTCGCCCCCATCGTCGTCACCTGGAATCCCCAATGGCCCATCCCCATACCAGACATCCATCAGCATGCGCACGCGTTGCTGCGTCTTCCACGGTTGCCCGGTGAAGTCGTACAAATACGGAATATGAAAGCTGGGCTCGTTGCCCTGCGAATAAAGCCCAACCAGACCAGTCGAGTCGGGAAACTGATCGAGGTAGCTGTACTTCGATGTTCCATACTGCTCCACAAAGAGTTGGTCCAGCCTGGCATTGAAGTCGTCTCGTCCCGCCATCATCTGAACCAGACCGGCAACGTCATGCTGCACATGGAACGTATACAGCCAGGAGTTTACTTCGGTGAAATAGTCCCTCCCGCCCTGTCCTCCACCGAGCTTCGGATCGAAGCGGGCTACCCA
>JAOAPF010000303.1 GCA_025462755.1 Edaphobacter sp. | reverse complement strand
ACCGATGCCGAGAGGCCTACCTTGTGAGCTACGCATCCTGAACTTGTACACCTGCGCGCTCTCCCGAGCGCGCCCCGAACACCCGTGCCTCCGCTTGACAATGACTTACCTGGAGGTCGGCAAACCGTACCTTACTCCCCTGAACTCAAACCAAACCGGAAATCATCGTGACCGCACCGCAACCGCGGCACCGTATGCCTCCGGCGTGGATGAGACTTTGCACACCGTTGGTGATCGCCGAAGGTGGCAGCATTCCGTTGCTCTGGGGTTCCTTTTCTACTGCGTCAAGATGCGCTGGATCATTACGAGTCCAGCGGTAGATCTCAAGGCTATAAAGGCTGACGAGAGCATGACACTTCCCCTGTTCCGAGCCGCTACGAGAAGTTAATCGCCGCGACGTTCGAATACGACAGGCACGCCTTCACCCCTCCGTGATGCCAGACCTAAAGAAGGCGGTTGCGCTCTTAGATAATGAAGAACATCCTACAGCAGCTGATTTCGAGAATGATTTTAAGCACTGCAAATTCACGCGCCTTACATTGGGAGCCCTCGGACCTGCCGTCCTTGTAGCATGGACTCCGCTAAGAACGCCGAACGCTTCAATGCTCAACATCTATCCTTCCACCCAAAGGTGCGGTATGTGTCAGCATCAGACTGTAAGCTATCAGTCCGATGAAAAGTCTCAGCATCCGGAGCATACATGGCTTGTATCAGAGAAGATGCTACGTAAATTGAGCCGGGATTCAATTTTGTCGGGCCACACTTAACTGCTTCTGGTGTTTTGGCAGCTATTCTCGCTGCCTAACCTCATCCAGGAATTCTTTCAATCGCCCGATTACCGCTCTGGCACAGTTTGCACGGGAACCGAGATGACTCTGACCGTCGCCAACGCCTCTGTGCTATGCAGTTTTTCGGAAGAAACCGTCCGCTGAAGCGAGTTACCGCAAACCTGAGTTTGGATCGGCTTTGAAGTCTCGCCCTCGCTTCTCAGGGCCGAAGGCGAAAATGAGCATCAGAGATAGGATGACGCACAGCTCAAATGAGGTAAGCGCCCAGGAATAGCCGAAGGCTATTTGCAAAAGATTCTGTATCGGGAGCACAGGCGAGGCGATCAAGACACCAAGTTGATAGACAAAGCCGATGAAGACGCCGCGTATGGCGTCGGGCGAGAGTTCGTTGAGGTGCGCGGGGATAACTCCGAAAGCCCCCTGCACGCCGGTCTGCATGAAGCAGGAGCCAAGAACGATAGCGATCAGCGTGCCACCAAAAGCCCATACTGGGATGGAAAGCAGACACAGGGTGAGGGAAATCATGATGGCGTAGCGGCGACCGATCCGTTCCGAGAGAGCGCCGACCGTCAATGCTCCGATAATTGCGCAAACGTTGTAGAGCACAGGGATTCCGTAAGTGGCTTTCATGCCGAAGACCGTTGCTTTGGCGATCCAGGGAATGGTCTTGAGGAAGTCAGGGTAGAGGTCCTGCGTGCCGTGCGATAGGCAGGTCATCATAGTCATGACCAGGAGCAAATAAGCGAAGGCGCGCATGTTGCTGAGCAGAGTTGTAACCATCGAACGGAGCGACGGGCTACGATGCAGCTTCCAGGCGTCGGACTCAGGGGCCCGCAATGTAATCAGAACGATTCCCAGAGCGACGATGGATCCTACGACAAACATGGCTTGCCAACCGAATCGAGGCGCGACGGTCTGTATACCAACGGACGCCATCAGATAGCCAAAGGGATAGCCGCCCTGCATCATGCCGGAGAGGAAGCCGCGCATGCGTCGCGGCGCGCTTTCCATGGAGTAAGAGGCGCCAATGCCCCAGTATCCGCCCATGCCGATGCCATACAACCCGCGTAGAGCGAGAAAAACAACGTAGTTGGGCGCAATGCCGCTCAGAACAGTGATTGTGGAGAAGTATAGAACGCAGAGGATCAGCGGTTTCCTGCGGCCATACCGGTCCGCTAAAAATCCGAAGAGGAGAGCGCCCACTGGCCGCATCGCCAACGTGAGGGTAAGGGACCAGACAATCGCTGGTTTGCCGACGTGGAACTTCGCCATCAGCTCGTTGAAGAGGAAGACAACGACAAAAAAATCGAAGGCGTCGAGAACCCAGCCGAGGATTCCCCCGGCAACGGCGAACTGCCAGCCCGGCGTGTCCAACTCAGCTTCAAGTGGAAGTACAGATACATCACTATCAACGTGCATGGGTTCTCTCGTGAGCGCGATCAAGACCGATGGCCCCCAAACATGCACTGAGGGGTTGATTGGAGGACAGAATCTCAGTGGACATTGCTGTCTGGGAGCCGCCGCCGGCACCTAATCTGGCAGTCAGGTGAAGAATAGACGAATCGTAAACAGGTCAAGGCATTCGGCGTTGATCTAGGTTCATCTAGTCGACTATTCAGGCTTGTAAATCAGAAGTTTCGCGCTGGTTGTTCCCAGGGCGGAGGCGGCTACATAGAGCCGGTCCAACTCAGGAATGAAGATAGAGATCTTTGCCGCTGGCCCGGACGGGACCTTGGCGATCTCCTCATAGTGGTCCGGATCCTTTTGCGAATAGACTGCGATGAACCCATTGCCACCTGAAATATAGATCTGCTTCCTTTTCGAGTCGTAGGCCATGTCATCGGCGCGGTCTACGGTGGGCAGCGATGCCACCTGCTTGCCGGTTTCCGTATCGAAGACTACAAGTGCCGCGGGCTTCCGGCACACTACAAAGAGGCGATGGTTCGCTTGATCCAGAGCCATCGAAACGTTTTCCTTTGCGCCTTTGATGTCCCAGTTCGAAAGCAGCTTGTTCTCCTTCTGATCGTAGACCCCGACCTGACCTTTCGTTCTCAGGTTGGCAAACATCCTGGTCCCGTCATGCTCAAATCTGATGGCCTCTACGCGGCCGCTGTCTACCTTGATCTCATTCACTACTTTTGCGGAGGGGGTGTCGATGACGCTAACGACGGTGTAATCCATCTTGGCTTCCGTGCCGCCCGTATCGGCATACATCAAACGAGTCGCAGGATTGTACCCGGCCGAATCAGCCGCAGCCAGCGTTTTGATCGAGTTGATGATCTTATAGGATTCGCCCGAAATGACGCGGACGTATCCTACATTGCCGCCTTCTGGTCCGCTGTCGGTCACCAGGATGGTATTGTTCTGCGGGACGTAAACAATCTGGTGCGGAGCATCGAATCCAGGCACGCTTTGCAGGTGCTTGCCAGTCTTCAAGTCGAAAACTTCAACCGTCTTATGCTCTTCAGCCGCGAGGAAGAGGCGGTTCCCTTCGACATCTGCACCGAAGTGGTCGAAATCGCCTTTAATGCCGGGCATCGGGATGCTGGTCTCCAAACGAAGGGGAGCTACCTGACTGGTTTGTGCTAGAAGTGTTGCAGAAAGCGCCATCATGGCGATGAACAGAGGCTTTTTCACGTTGATCTCCTTTTGTACCGAGCCGAGAATACGATCTGTTTACTTAAGCAAACCTGAAATACTCCCGAATCGCAGTCGAGATTTGTCGCTCCCGGGTGCCGAGTTGCCTATCCTTGCAACGGTGTGATTTCACCTGGACGTCGGCACCGCCGTTTGTTGTTGCCAGAATAGGCAGCCAAAGGTTAGAACTCTGCTGTACAGAAAAAGCCATGGGGATGTGAGCGATGCGCGTGTTAGTAGTCGACGACGAGAAGCGATTAGCAGAAAATGTGGCCCGCACGTTACGCGAGAGATCATCCTGCGCTGTGGACCTTGCACACGATGGATCAGAAGGGCTATTCCTGGCAGAATCAAACCCATATGATTTGCTCGTTCTGGACTTGATGTTACCGCTACTGAGCGGCTTGGAGTTACTCAAGCGCTACCGACAGCTTGGGGCCAAGACGCCTGTTCTCATCCTGACCGCCCGTGACGAGAAGGAATCCGTAATCTCCTTGCTAAACGCGGGAGCCGACGACTACATCTGCAAGCCCTTTGACATGGGTGAGTTTATCGCGCGTAGCAAGGCGCTGATTCGCCGCGGAAAAGGTGAGCACTCCTCGATTATCCGCATTGGCGACCTTGAGTTAGATTTCAACCGTCGCCGTGTAGCCCGTAAGGGTATACCCATTCGGCTTAGTAACATGGAATACCGCGTTGTAGAATACCTCGCGCATTGCAATGGCGCTACGGTATCTAAAACCGAGTTATCAGAACATCTATACGACTACAACTGGGAGAAATTCAGCAACGTGATCGAGGTGTATATAGCCGCTCTGCGTCGTAAGATCGATCGCGGAGATGCCGTGAAGTTGATTCACACATCACGCGGTATGGGGTATTCGTTGCGGGTCGATTATCCCAACGCGGAAGAAGGTGGCGTAGCGAAGTGAAAAATATCTCGCTCACTAAGAGGCTGATCGCTGCTGTTGTAGTTTCTCAGCTACTACTGGCCGCGGCTCTCGTCGTGGTCGCGAGTTTTTACTGCTTTCACCAGCTTCAGTCTGCATTCGACGTGAATCTGGAAGGCCGAGCACTGAGCGTCGCGGCCCTCATACATTACCCGGATGACGGAGGGGCCGGCTTCCTATTCGACGCGGCAAAGATCCCGCCGGCGCATCACGAAATCCATAGAGATATCTACTTGGTTAAGAGCGACCGCGGCGATTTTGTAAGGCACGCGGGAGAGGCAGATCCACATCTGTTTGATGTAATGCCCGCCACGGGACGGTACTGGGATTTCGATCAGCAAGGTGAGCCCTATCGGGCGATCATTCTTCGTGATGTGTCGGTTCTCGACAAGGAAAGAAACGCACCGCACCCGCTGCCGAAGCTGACTGTGATGTATGCCGCACCCACAATGGATATATCACAGAGAATCAGAGACCTGGCTGAGTGGATCGCGTTGGCAAGTATTCTGTTGGTCGCCCCGTCCTTGCTACTTACGATAGGGAGCATTCGCCGCACGCTGGTGCCACTGAATAGTCTGGCAGATGAAGCCCAATCGATTTCAGTGGATAACTGGCAGTTCCGGCCGTCAGAAGAGGCAAAGGCCGCGCGCGAACTACAACCGCTGATTGATGCGATCGACACCGTCCTTGCTGGGCTTCAGAGGTCCTTCAGGCGCCAACGTGAATTCCTGGGAGACGCGGCGCATGAGTTGAAAACGTCTTTCACCATTCTCAAATCGAGTTGGCAATCTTTGCAAAACCAGCCACGTACTGCAGAGGAGTATCGGCTGGGACTGACTGAGATGAGTGAAGACGGAGAGCGTCTAGAGCAGTTGTTGAACCGCATGCTGCTGCTCGCTCGAGCGGAGCAATCCGCCGCGGACGGTATTCACCGGGACCTGGATGTCATCGACTTAGTTGCAACCTGCGAGATGGCTATCGCCCGTATCAGAAAGGTTGCGGATGAGCGGGAGATCGAGGTCGAGCTTGTAACATCGGACCAAGTGTCGATGCGTGCGGATCCCGCAGACCTGGAACTACTGTGGCTGAACTTTTTGGAAAATTCGGTTCAGGCAAGCTTCGCTGGTTCGAAAGTAAAGGTGGTCGTGACCCAGGAGGGGAGCTTCGCGACGGTGCTGGTGTCCGACGAAGGAAGTGGCATCGCAAAGAGCGACTTGCCGCACATCTTTGAGCGCTTTCGCCGTGGCGATCCATCCCGATCGAGAACGACCGGAGGCTTCGGCCTGGGTCTCGCGATTGCAAACTCGATTGTGAATGCCTACAAAGGAACCATCCATGCCGACAGCATATTAGGC
>JAOAPF010000277.1 GCA_025462755.1 Edaphobacter sp. | reverse complement strand
GAGTCCTGATCGTTCGGCCAGCGGTCCCCAGCCCTCCTGAGTCAGCGCTTGAACTTTCCTTGTCTCGGCAGATGGTAGCCCACGCCAGTGGATCGCGATGCCACCGAACTTGATTTCAGCCCTGGATAACAGCCCTGCCGCAACGACCCACTCTTCGGCCTCCGTCAGGGATGCTGCATCTTCCTCGCTGACCTGGACGTGACTGTAGCTTCCGTCGCTCAACTGACGCTCGAGGCCATGAGACCCCCACATCTCAAAATCGCTCATTGGAGTGAGCAGAGTTTGCAGTTCCACGATGGGCCGTCCCGAAATGATGATGACTCTCGTCTTCCCGCACCGCATGATGCTATCAAGAAGCGAAACGACTCCATGGTAGGGATAGGCCAGGCTGCGGTCCACGTGAAAGGGTGCCAACGTTCCGTCATAATCCAATAGCAGCAACGATTCCGGCGCTGCATTGACCTGTTGCAAAAAAGCTGGAAGTACAGTCGTTTTTTCTATGCTCTGCAAGCTACCTTTCCGCCTGAGTTCTGCTAATGACAGAGATCTTCGTACGCCTCTGTTTTAGTCGAAGTTCGCAGAGTTCACCGATCAGGCTTCCCGCCCACCAATAAATGTTGCGCTCTCTGACCGACTTTCTCATTCGCCGCATTCGATCGACTATCTCGCTCACGTTCATTTCCAGTGCCTGCGCAATTGCTTCTGCAGTCGATTCGACGTCGTAGGGATTTACTATGATCGCGTCGTGCAACTCTCTCGCAGCTCCAGTGAACCGGCTCAGGATTAGCACCCCGCGTTCGTCCGATCGTGCTGCGACGTACTCCTTCGCCACCAGGTTCATCCCGTCATGCAGAGACGTCACCATGCACAAATGTGCGGCGCGATAATAACGCTGGACCTCATCATGCGTATGCTCGCGGTTCTGGAAGATGATCGGCTTCCACTTCCCCCGTTTGAAGCGTGCATTGATTCTTTCGGATTCGGCTCTGACCTCAGCCTGAAACTCGGCGTAGCGTTTGATACGGCTACGGGTTGGCGCACCGATCTGAATAAACGTGAATTTCCCCTGATATTTAGGAAACCGTTCCAGGAATGACTCAATCGCACGGAAGCGTTCCAGGATGCCTTTGGTGTAGTCCACACGATCAACACCCACACCGAGAAACGTTGCTTCGATCCCCAACTCCAGCAGCAACGCGCTGCGTTCCTCCTCTGCATTGGCGCTCGCCTCGCCATCAACATGATCTTCAATAAGCTCGACACTGATGGGAAACGGAAGTACAGACGATCTGTGTTGGTTGCGCTCGATTGCAAAATGCTCCCAGTCAACTTTTGCTTCGAGGATGTGGTCAACGGTATGCAGGAAGTTATTGCAGTGAGCCTGCGTGTGAAAACCGACGAGGTCGGCTCCCAGCAGACCGTCGAGCAGTTCCCGCTGCCAGGGGCAGATGCTGAATGATTCGGCATTGGGCCAGGGAATGTGCCAGAAGATAGCGACTCTTGCGTTTGGCAATCTTTCCTTGAGCATGCGAGGCAGAAGTGCGAAGTGGTAGTCCTGGATCAGCACCACCGGATGGTCCTCGCCTCCTATCTCCTCTACCAAGGCATCGGCGAATTTTTTGTTCACCTTGTTGTAGTATTCCCAATCTGACATGCGGAAGATTGGTCGCGTGTGAGCAATGTGGCAGAGCGGCCACAAGCCCTCGTTCGCGAATCCATTGTAGTAGCCCGTTTCCTCTTCAGGGCTGAGCCAGATGCGACGAAGCGTGTAGCGGGGGTCGTCTGGCGGCACTTGCAATCGGTCATGCGTATCGACGACCTCTGCATCTGCATCGCCACTTCCATGAGCCACCCAAGTTCCGTGGCATGCACGAAGAATCGGCTCAATCGCTGTGACCAGGCCGCTGGCCGGCACGGTAACGATAATCCTTTTGTCCTGTCGCGTATGGGTGTAGGGCTCACGGTTTGAAACCAGAAAGAGATTATTGCCATCCAGCTTTTTCCGCACGTGGTCCGCCAACCGTTGTGCGGTCCACAGCGACTCGTTGGTGTTTCTCAATCTCGCTTCTGCCTCGGCCGCCGCTCGTGCCTGTCGCATGCTCTCCGCCATTGGCGCCACCTCGTTCGCGAACGGCGACAGAAGACTCAGATCTTGCGCTGTGGGTTGCACAGCGTGTCGTCCTGTGCGTAAAGCTTTCATCCAGTGCGCTACACGAGCGATCGGTCCCGCAAGGCTCCAGCGCAAGACTAGAAATGTGATAACAGCGATCACCAACACCTGGATCGCGATGTGAAGAAAGACTCGGCCCCAGACGCGAATAATCTCGGTCCGTATGTAAGTTGCGTCTTGGATGATAACGATCTCCCCGATCACTGTATTGTCTGCCGTGCGTATCGGGGCAACCAGCATATGGGTTCGCTTCAACCCCAACCGTACAAATTCACTCACGGTTCGATTGCCAGCTAATGCGTCCGCCATGAGGTTCGGTGCGCCCGATAGCAGAGGACCAAGACCTGGGGTTTCGACCAACGGTTTGCCATCTCGACCGTAGACACCAATTCCAAGCAGGTGGTCGCGATTGTTGGAGCGCTCGACCATCTGTTGTAATCTCGCAGTGTCTCCGGCGAGCAAGTTCGACTCCGCATTGGCGGCTAAGCTTTGCCCGAGGGTTTCAGCTTTGCTTTCGAGCTCCCGGCGAAGGGAATCTTTCGTAGTTCTTACTTCATACCAGGACGAGGCCAGCGAAACTAAAGTCACACCAAGAATCAACGCGACGATCAATCTCAAGCTAAGAATCTTCATGACGCGCCAATCTTTCTGCAGAAAGCCAAGAAACCAATCACGCGGATCTCCTGAGCAAAGGGATCCGTGGTGATCCCTTCGCACCCATTCTCAATCGCTAGTGGGGCGGCCTCAATAGATCAACTCATCTGATTCAGTCTCGTCTGATGCGAAAAAACTGCAGACGCGCCGCCATGAAGGGACGCTGTTTCTCTACGGTACCTCAAACCAGAATTCTTCGCGAGTCTATCGGCGCGTTCGACTCACCCCAGCGAGGACCGTCAATACTTGGAGGGTGCAAATGCTGCAAGTTCTCTGTCGGTTAGTTGGAGCGGAAGAACGCGTCCCCTGGCCCCCGATTGGAAGGATGTATCCAATATGGACATCACTGCACTAGCTTGTTCTGGCGGAACAGGGTTTGGTTGTCTGCCCCACAAGGCCTCGCGAATGCCGACATAGTACTCGGCCTGATTCACCGCGGGAGCCGGTATCCTCGTCTGTTTTCCGGTCCCGCCCTCGTAGAGAATGCCTGGATCAGGATCTTCGCCGAAGCCGGGAGACCCTGGCAGTACACCAGCAGTGAGCTGTTTCTCCTGCACATCAGCCCCGAATTTCGCCCAGCTTCCGAGTGTACCGTGCAGTAAAGAACGCGGCCCACCTCCGGACGCAAGCAGCGATGTGTGGAGAATGACTCGCACAGAACGATAGTTGAGTTGGACATGCGCCCAGTCGTCCGTTTCGCCGCCTTTACGTAACACAGCAAAGCTGGCGTTGATTGATTCGGGCAGGCCGAACAGCTGCACGGCCTGATCGATCAGATGGGGACCGAGATCGAACCAGAGCCCGGCGCCGGGACCAGTCTGCTCACGCCATCGTTGGCGAACCTGCGGGCGAAAGCGGTCAATGTGGGTTTCAAAGTGGCTAATTTCCCCCAGTACACCTGACTCCACGATTGCCTTTGCGGCCAGAACCTCACTATCCCAGCGCCGGTTGTGAAATAACGAGAGCAATTGTCCCCGTTCCGCAGCAAGTTGGACAAGGGAGCGAGCGTCTGCAAGTACAACCGTAAAAGGCTTATCGACGACTACGTGCTTCCCTGCGTGCAAGGCAGCAGCCGCGAGTGGATAGTGACTTTCATTCGGGCTGGCAATGACGAGGAGATCCACCTCAGGGTGAGTCGCGACTTCTTCCACCTCGGAACAAACAGTAACGCCAGGAAGATCGGCCAACACCGTATCGCGTTTGCTCGATCCAACGACCGTCAACTGCAAGCCTGCCACCGACTGAATCAGGGGCGCATGAAATGTTTTGCCCGCGTAGCCATAGCCGATCAACCCGACTCGAACAACCCTTCCATCTTCGAACATTAGAAACACCTTTATCGAATGAAACCATCTCAGTTGGTTTCGATGAGATAAGAACACTGAACCTGAACAGTGTAGACTGCGGCTTAGTTTTAACCAGACAAGTCGCACGTAACCAGGAGCAAAGTTAGATGGTTGTCGAACGCCGTACTCGAGTCAGGTTTTTCCTCGCATTTTGGTTATTCATCCTCAGCGGAGTTGCCTTTCTCGACCGTACCAACATATCAATCGCGGGCCTGCAGATCAGCACGGAGTACGGACTCGGCAACCAGAGGCTGGGGTGGATCTTCAGCGCCTTCCTGATCGGATACGCCGGCTTTCAACTTCCAGCAGGATGGCTCGCGGCGCGCTTCGGGCCTCGGCGCGTCCTTACCATCGGGGTTTTGTGGTGGGGTGTTGCAACCGCTCTCACAGCGCTCCTTCCCTCTGGTATCGCGCACGCCGTCGTGCTGTTGATCGCGATTCGGTTTGCCCTCGGTGCGGGTGAGGCAGTCATCTATCCTGCGGCAAACCAGTTTGTCGCCCGCTGGGTCCCGGTGCAGGAACGCGGCTTCATCAACGGCCTCATTTTCGCCGGTGTCGGCGCTGGCAGCGGCCTCACCCCTCCTTTGCTGACATGGCTCATTACTCACCACGGATGGCGCGCTGCGTTCTGGTTCAGCGCTCTCATTGGCCTCGCGGCCGGTGCAGTATGGTGGATAGCGGCCCGCGACACGCCAGACGAACACCCCGGAGTTTCAGCCGCTGAACTCCGCGAGATTCACGATGGCTTGTCTTTCGCTCCCTCGGCGCCTGTACCTGCCACGGATATCCCGCCCGCCATCACCGCGCCGGTCGTTATCTCCTGGAGGGCTATCTTTCATCGTCGCGATCTTCCGGCACTTATGGTTGGTTATTTCAGTTTTGGCTATGTCGCGTGGATATTCTTCAGTTGGTTCTTTCTCTACATGGCTCAGGTGCGTGGCTTCGATCTCAAATCCAGCGCCCGTTACGCGATGCTCCCATTTCTTTCTATGACGATCTGCTGTCTCGCGGGAGGAGCTCTCAGCGACCGGCTCACCAGAGCGTACGGACTTCGCATCGGCCGCTGCGGTCTGGCTTCCGTGGCCATGTTGGTGACCGCCGCGTTTCTCGTGCTGGGGTCCCAGATTCACAGTCCGCAGGCCGCCGGTGTCATTCTCGCCGGTGGTGCAGGAGCCCTCTACTTCTCGCAAAGCTCCTTTTGGTCTGTATCCGTCGATATCGCCGGTCGAAGCTCCGGAGTCTTCTCCAGCATGGTGAACATGGGTGGGCAGATCGGAGGTGCTGTCACAGCATCGCTGACACCATGGGTCGCACAGCGTTTCGGCTGGGTTACATCCTTTGCCATCGCCGCAGTCCTGGCGGTTATTGGTGCGATCTGCTGGATGACAGTCCACCCAGAGCTTCCCCTTGATTCCTAAAAGTTAAGCGCAGAAATGGTTTCAATGCGGCTAGTCGAAATATATGATTCGTTAATGACACCCGGTCTGTGACCATGAAACCCTGTCCCGCGAACACACGCGCTGCTGGATGGGCGATGACGCACATCACCCCGCGCTTCCTATTCAGCAAAGTTGCGCCTCTTTTCGTCTTTCTGGTGGCGGTCATCGCCAGCGCCGCGACGCCGCCAACCGCCTTGCGCCTTTCGGAGTATCAAAAGCAGGACTGGCAGGTCGAAGACGGCTTGCCCGAAAACTACATACGCATGATAGAGCAGCGTCCTGACGGCATTTTGCTGCTTGCTACATCCTCCGGACTCGCTACCTTTGATGGTCAGCGATTCCAAAACGTACCGATTGAGGTTGATGGTCTCATCGACAATGAGGCCGTCAACACCATGCTTTACGGCCGCGACCACGATCTTTGGATCGGGACAGACGGACGCGGCGTCCTTCACCGTACTGGGTCCGGCACCATCAATATCAGCGAGCGTGCGGGTAAGTTCAACGAGCGCATTCGAACGATCTACGAGGACGCTCGAGGCGTACTCTGGATCGCAACTCAGAACGGCGTAGAGCGCTTCATCGAGGGAAAAATTGAGGTCCTTTCCGAAGCCGGTATGATCTCCGGCGACATCACAACGCCCTTCGCTGAAGATGGCGTCGGAGGTATGTTCTTCGTCACCTCCTCCGGCCTCTTTCATTGGGCAGACGGGACTACACTTCGCTTTCCGCTTCGCGCTTCGCCGGATGTTGTTCCCGTGGCGGTTTATCGCGATTCCCAACAGAAACTCTGGGTCGGTACGACGACCGGCGTCGTACAACTAGTTCCTCGAAAGATTAGTTCGCGTGACCTGTCAGACCGTTTCGATCCGGTGCCAAGAGCCACCGTCGACAGTCCGGTCACTGTATTGTTGGACGACCCTGCAGGGAATCTCTGGATAGGAACGCGTCGCGATGGTATCTGGCGTCTAGGGTTCGATGGAACGTCTCACTGGTCTTCTCGCAATGGCCTTCCCGATGACACCATCCGTTCGCTTTTTATCGACACCGAGCAGAACCTCTGGATCGGCATGCGGACGGGAGGCCTGAGTCGGTGGCGCAAAGGCGCTTTGGCTCCTTATGGCGAGCCCGAGGGGTTCCACGCCAACTTCGCCGCGAACTCATTCGCAGACACCCACGGCGACCTCTGGCTCGGCACCTGGGGTAAGGGTCTCTTCCGCAGGCACAACGGACATCTCATCGCCTCCAATCCTCCGGGAATGCCGATCGCTACACCCATCCGCGCACTCGCCGAAGATCGGCGCGGGCACATTTGGATCGGTACGTGGTTCGACGGCATCTATCGCTACGACGGCCATACCTTTCATCACTATCTGCTGGGCATCGAATCTCCCGGCAACGCCGTCAGCTCCATCCTTCCAGACCGCAACGGAGGTCTCTGGGTCGGCACGTATACGGGTCTCTTTTACTTTCCCACCGGCGAGATAGATCCGATGCGAAGATCTCACCTGCTCGAGTCGAAGCTCATCACCTGCGTCATCGGGGATCGCGATGGATCGATCCTCGTCGGCACCAGCACGGGCCTCTTTCGCGTACGCGACGGCGTTGTACTTCCCATCGACGGGATGCCGCATCCTTATGTCCTCTCACTGACATTGGACAGCATGGGGCATGCCTGGACAGGAACCAAGGCCGGCGGTCTTGCCTGGGTACATCAGGAGCAGGCCACAGCGCTCCCTGCAAGCAGCGGCATTACACCTCTTCTCGTCAACACCGCCATCGAAGACAAAGACGGCCATCTTTGGCTGGGCACCTCGCGTGGTATCGTTCGGCTCTCTCTCACCGAACTGCACGACGTTGCCGACGGCCGACAGTCCCAGCTCTCCACCGTCGTCTTCGGCAAGGGGGACGGAATGCGTTCCAGCGAATGCGGCGGAGCCTCCAACCCGACGTCTACCCGAACAGCTGACGGTACCCTCTGGTTCGCCACCGCCAAGGGCTTCGTCCACACGACCGACGTCGCCGAAAAGGCGGGCTCACTCAGTCCGACTGCAACCATTACCGGTTGGACACTCTCGAATGACCCCAACATAACCGACACTGTAAGCGGGTCGCAAGTCGATCTCGAGGCTGGACAACCAGACATCATCTTCTTCTTTAATGCGGGACTTCTCTCCAATCCCGCGCACATCGAGTTCCGCTACCGGCTCACGGGCTATGATGCCGAGTGGACAAGTACGCGCTCCCATTCCGCGCGCTATCGCAGACTCTCTCCCGGCCAATACCGTTTTGAAGTGCAGGCGCGTAACAGCGGCGAAGAATGGCTCTCCCCCCTCGCAGAACTACCCGTCCGCCAGCGCCCGCACATGTATCAAACCTGGTATTTCTATCTTGCTCTCTTGGTATTAACCGCCACGATCGCAGTGCATCTCTTCCGCCGCCGCGTCCAAATGATGAAAGGCCGCATTGGCATCGTGCTGGAGGAGCGCAATCGTATCTCGCGCGAGTGTCACGATACTCTGATGGCAGGGTTCGCAGCCATCTCCTGGCAGCTTGAGGCCACCGCCAAACTCTTCCGCGACACTGACTCCGCCTCCACGCCGGCGGCCAAATCCTGCGAACTCGCGCGAAGCATGGTTTCGCACTGCCAAGCCGAGGCTCGCCGCATTATCTGGGATCTGCGCGATGCCGAGGAGGTCACAAACATCCTTTCCCAGGCGCTATCCCGCACGCTCGCCACAAATCACATGCAGGAAGTAGTCCGAACCACGCTCGACGTCGAAGGAGACGAGGTCCCGCTTGCCCCCGGCTGCGTCCATCACCTTGTCTGCATCGGTCAAGAGGCTGTATCCAACGCAATTCGCCATGCCCAACCCTCTTCCATTGCCATCCACCTCAAATATGAGAGTGACGCTCTCAATCTCTCCATCCGCGATGACGGCCGTGGATTTTATTCGTCCGATCGGTCCGCGTCGCGCCGAGGACACTTCGGCATTCCCGTGATGGAAGAGCGAGCGCGCAAGCTCGGCGGCACATTTCGCCTGCAGACCTCCGCCGGCGCTGGCACCGAGGTCACGGTCAGAGTATCCTTCAACGCTATGCAGCAGCCGGTCAATCAAGAGCATCACGTCATACGGTGGATTGGAATATGAAGCAGATCAGCGTTCTTCTCATAGAGGACCACTTTCTAGCGCGCATGGCCCTCCATTCCGTTCTCTCCGGCCACCCCCAGATCCGCATCGTAGGAGAGGCTGGCGACGGAGAGCTTGGCATGACGATGTACCGCACATTGCGGCCAGACGTCGTTGTACTCGACCTTCGCCTGCCGCGGGTGAGCGGTTTTGACGTCATCATTCAGCTGCGCAAGGAATTTCCCAACGCCCGCATCGTAGTGCTCTCGAACTATCAGGGAAGTGAAGACATCTACCGCGCCGTACGCAGCGGAGCGATGGCCTATCTCACCAAGGATGCCAGTGGGGAGGAGCTTCTAAACGCCATTCAGAATGTCGATCGCGGGCTGCGTTATCTTCCCCACCTCGCTCTCGATCGATTGGCCGAACGCATGCCAACCGTTGAACTTACACCGCGTGAAACTGAGGTTCTGGCTTGTATTACGCAGGGACGGAGCAACCGCGAGATCGCTGAGGACCTCCATATTGCGGAGAAGACCGTCCGGATTCATGTGAGCTCGGTGCTCGACAAGATGGGGGCCCGCGACCGCACCCAGGCCACGATTTACGCCCTGCAACGCGGTATTGTCCATCTTGAGTAGGGAACTCTTCGAGAAAAAATTGCGGGGAAGGGACGTCGTTTTTCTGGGGTATTTGGGGAAACTTGCTCGTTTTTGGGGGTATTTCGGTGGTTAAAACGTGGTGAGTTGTGGTCAAAACGTGGTGAGATGTGTGGTCGCTGCGCAGAACTGAGAACTACGCCAGGAATTTCAAAATGGTTTGTCCGGCAGATTGATGGGTCATGCATGGTATGACCTCTCCAGCCATGTTTATAGGGCATTTGACCTAGAGGCTACCCCGGCAACTGCCTGATGACAGATTTTCCCATTTGTAATGGAATCGTGACACTCAAGAAATATCCACGGTCTGTCGCGAACAGGAGCAGTTTTTTCCATCGCGACCGGTACGTGCATCCATTGCTGCGCTGCCTGCATTTCAAGGATTTATTAGGAGACTACCGTGAAGAAAGCGTTGGTTTATTGCCTCGTACTCTTGCTGAGCCCTGTGTTGCTCCTGGGCCAGATCGCAAACAATACCTCACTCGTCGGCACGGTGCTCGACTCAACCGGAAGCGCAGTGAACGGAGCGAAAGTAACTGCTGTCGAGCAGGCAACGAAACTGCAGTACACGGCGACTACGAACGAATCGGGATATTACGCCATCACGTTTATCCAGGGCGGCACCTATGACATCACGGTAGAGCAAACTGGCTTCGGTAAGGTGACTACGACTGGCATTCCGGTGGCTGTCAACCAATCTATCCGTACCGATTTCAACCTCAAAATTGGAGCGACAACGGACACGGTGACCGTTTTATCAGCAAGCACACCGCCGCTCTCGACGGATGATGCAAGCCTGGGAGAGACGTTTCCTCCCAAGCAGGTGGAGGATCTGCCGATTCAGGGTCATAATGCACTTGAGATTGCCGCCCTCTCGTCCAACGTGATTATTGGGTCTAAGACCAACTACTCCGGCAATCCTCCGGGTGTGGACTTCATCGGCGCGGGCCAGCGCGAGACCCAGAATGAACTCACCCTCGATGGTGTCACCATCATGAACAACCTTGGCAACGTGGCGCCTGCCCGCCCCAGTACGGACATGATCTCCGAGGTGCAGATGCAGAGCGGCAATTACACGGCACAGTATGGCTCGTATCTCGGTGTACACATCAATATGGTCAGCAAGGGCGGCACGAATCAATACCACGGGGTGGTCTACGACTACATCAAGAACACAGTCTTTAACGCGCACAATTTTTTCGATACCGCCACGACGAAAAAGGCACCACTGAATTTCAACCAGTGGGGATTTACGCTCGGCGGCCCTGTCATCATTCCGAAGCTCTACAACGGACGTAACAAGACCTTCTTCTTCGGTTCCTACGAGAAGTTGAACCAGAAGGCCCAGTCCCCAGGTACCTCCACCGTGATGACGTCGGCCATGAGGATCGGGGATTTCTCGGCCCTCCTGGACACGAGCCCGACCGGATGCACGCCCACCCCAGCCGGCCAGGCTGCCTCAGCTGCCACTGGTGGAATCTGCATCAAGGATCCAGCGACACAGGCAAAGTACCCAGGCAACATCATCCCTGCGAGCCAACTGAACACTGGAGCCGCACAGATCTCAAAAAAATACCAAGCCTATGTGCCTCTTCCCAATATCGCCGGCCTCAATAACAACCTCAACAACGTGTATTTCCCGAACAACCTCTTCATCGCCCAGACGTTGGAGCGGGTTGACGAGAACATTGGCGAGCGCGTCAGGCTATTCGGTCGTTTCCACTGGCAGGATCTCACTTATGCCAATGGGAACCAGGTTCCGGTAAGTGGAGGTTATGGCCCGGCGAACAGCCGGAATTATGCCTTCGGCTATACACAAATCATTACGCCCAATCTGGTGAATGACTTTCACTTTGGCGTCAACCAATTCTTAACCGACTCGCTCAACTACTGGTATGTCAACGGGCTCAAAAGCGCCGGAACTGACCTTGGCATACCCGGGTTCAACTTCGACACCACCGACAACATGCCCGGCATTCCCAACGTCAACGTGACCAATGCCACCGGAATGAATGTGGGCAACAACGGCACAAACTGGTTCCAGGACGATCGTTCCATCGACGCCTATGAGCAGATCAGCTACACCCGCGGCAAGCACAACATCATAGCGGGCATTGAATTCCGTAAGCTGGATACAGGGCGTATCGCAACCAACCTGTCGCTCGGACAGTTTACTTTCAACGGCAATATCACTGGCGACGCTCGCGCTGACTTTGCGCTTGGTCGTCCCTTTACCGACGTGACACCGTCCACCAGCATTAAAGGTTCGGTGGCGGAGTGGCGTGACGGCTTCTTCGTCCTTGACAACTGGCAGGCGACGCCGAAGCTCACGTTGAACTACGGTCTGCGCTACGATCTTCCTACCGTTCCATACAGTCTCAACGGCTATACCCGCATCATGAATGCCGCCCAGACCGCTCTACTCCCGGTCTCGACTGCCAACTCGGCAGCTACCTGGGTTCCAGTTCCGGGGCTAAAACTCGGCAGCCCGACGCATGACAACTGGGGGCCGCGCTTGGGCTTCGCTTACCGCGCCACGGACAAAACAGTTCTGCGCGGCGGCATTGGCTTCTATTACAACGCGAACCAACTCAATAGCTTCACACTGCTGACCAGCAACAACTATCCTTTCGGGGCCAATTTCAGCTACAGCGCCTCGCAGGGCACGGCCGCCAATCCGCTCTCGTTTACGAATCCGACCCCTGGGCAGGCGACTGCATCGCCGGTGACAGGAACATGCACGCCAACCTGCACCTATGGGAGCGCGGTAACCTACGATCCCGCTAACAAAACGCAGCGCAGTTATCAGTGGAATCTCTCCCTGGGACAAGAGCTGTGGAGAGGGGCTGCAGCCGAGGCGCAATACATAGGCTCGCATGACCTGGACCTGGACACGAGTTGGTACTCCAACATGCCAACGCAGATGGTAGCCGGCGTCGTCTTTTCGCAGCCCAAGAGCATTGCGCTCAATTCAGCGCCGGGGAGTTGCGGTCAGGCAAATTGCCTGGTTCGCCCGAACCAGCTCTTTGGCTCCATCCGCGACTTGAGGAACTTTGCGTGGGCCGAGTACAACGGTCTCAGCCTCATCCTCCGTCAGCGCCTTCTTCACGGGCTTTCCGGGCAGGGTAGCTATACCTGGGCTCACGATCTCGATGTCTCAACGGATTCCAACGGTGGAGGCGTTCCTTCGCAGCAATACAATCTCGCCGCCGATTATGGGAACTCCAACTGGGACATCCGGCATCGTTTTGTCGGAGTCCTCACGTATGAACTGCCTTCCTTTAAAGGAAAAAATTTGCTTGTTCGCGAAACACTTGGCGGGTGGCAGGTCAACACCATTCTCAATTTACAGACCGGTATGCCGTATAACGTTTCGCTTGGCTATCACAGTTCCGGCCTCGACCAGGGCACGGACCGCCCAAGCTGGGTACACCAGCCAAAAGCTGACTGCAGTCTGAAGAATTTAGTCAACGGAGTCAACGGATACACTGCCAATGGAAAGACTGTTTCGTGTATCGACCTCAGTGCTTATGCGCTTCCGGTTCCTCAACAGACCCAGGTGCCGGTCGGCGGAGTCCCGACTACGACTGCGTTCAATTATGCTTTCGGGAATACGTCAAGAAACACCTTGCACGGACCTGGTTTCTCCTATGACAACCTCTCCATCTTCAAGAATTTCCAGATATGGGAGACGGCAAAGTTCCAGTTCCGCGCCGAGGCATCCAACGTGTTCAATCATCCCAGTGCAGCGAACCCAAACTCTTCGAACGGTAGTGGCAATCCAACTCTTAATGCGGCATCCCTGACCAGCACCGCAATCAGCCCCACCGGCAACGCCGGGTCAATCATCGACGTACAGAAGATTCCCGGTGAGCTCAGTGGTGCGCGTGCGCTCCAACTCGCGGCCAAGATCATCTTCTAACCGCGCCTTTTACCTCAGAGCCGCCGGAAGGGAATTCCGGCGGCCGTTGTTACGATTCCTCCGGGATTGTATCGCAACATCGTCTCTTGCTCTTCCGGTAGCATGCTCTCAGTCATCATGAGGTCATTGAAATTGAACCCGATTCTGTCGTCGAGCCGAGCACGGATCGCCATTGCCATCGCCATCGTCTGTACAACGCTTCTCACCATCACCCATATCGTCCACGCAGACACGCCAAAGACCGCTGCCGAGTACATCGCTGACCCTGCTGCGATGCTCGACGCTTACCGGCACGTGGAGGCCGCCTCGGTCTCCGATGCCATGGAGCAACTGCTCCACGAGAAGCGCTACATGTCGCATCGCATGCAGTCGATCTTCCCTACGAAATTCGCGGGGAGTGCGATCACGGTGAAACTCGTCAAGCAGGAAAACCATGACGCCGACGCGCTCACGGGCATGCTCAAGGCGATCGACTCGGGCGGGCCTGGTTCGGTCTATGTCATGCAGGTAGAGGATGGAGCCGACATTGCCGGTATGGGCGGCTTGATGGGTACCGCGATGTTCGCGCGCGGCTTTGCCGGGGCAGTCATCGACGGCGGCGTTCGCGATCTGCCGCAGCTCAAGAAGATCGGCTTTCCGGTCTATGCTACGGGCCCGGTGCCTTCAACTTCAGTGGGGCACTACCGTTTCGGTGGTGTGAATGTGCCGGTCGACTGTGATGGCGTCAAAGTCTCTGCTAATGACATCATCGTCGCCGACCAGGACGGCGTCGTCGTCGTACCTCGCGAACGTGCTGCCGACGTCCTGGTCCTTGCCCAAAAGCTCGACAATAGCGAACATTCGATGTATCCATTTATTGAAAAATTTCATTCGATCGAGGAGGCGGTCAAACAGTTTGGACGAATTTGAACCGGTTATCCCTTTCGCCACACAACACGTGTAAGTGTCGCGGAAATTGACGCAATCCTGTCCTTATTCAACTTCCCTCAAGGGAAGACAGTTAGAGGTTTACGATGTCATCTAGCGGTGAGCGCGGTCTTTTTACACGGCGGAGTTTTCTTCGCTGGTCGCAGTCGGCGATGGCGCTTTTAGGCACAGCACCGATCGTTGGAGTGGGTGCAGCATCGGAGGCATTTGCGCTGCCCGCGGCGGCGAATTCCTCCGACGACTATTACGCGAAGCTGGGCGTCGAAAAAATCATCAATGCGGCCGGCACCTACACTTATCTCACCGCGGCGTTGATGCCGCCGCAGGTGCAGCGAGCCGTCGCACAGGCGGCTCTCCATCCCGTCCGCCTCAAAGACTTGCAACAAGCCTCCGGCGAGTACATTGCAAAAAAGCTTCGCTGCGAAGGGGCAGTAGTCACTTCCGGAGCGTCGGCAGCCCTGACTCTCGCTACTGCCGCCTGCATCGCATCGGCAAATGGCACTAAGCCGGATCAGATTCCGGAGAACGTCGACGGTATGAAGCATGAGGTCATCGTGCAAAAGGCGCACCGCTACGAGTATGACCACGCCATGCTGATCTGCGGCGCGCGCATCGTCGAAGTGGTCACGCTGGACGACTACAAGCGCGCCTTCACCCCGAACACGATCATGACGAACTTCTTCAATTCCGGTGAAGGTGGCCAGATCGATCGGCAGATATGGCTTGATGTTGCGCATCAGCACAACGTTCCTTGTCACATGGACGCCGCGGCAGACATGCCTCCTATCGAAAATCTTTGGAAGTACACAGGCATGGGCTATGACCTTGTTTGTTTCTCCGGAGGCAAGGGCATCCGCGGACCGCAGAACGCCGGTCTGTTGCTCGGCAAAAAGCATCTCACTGATCTGGCGGCAGCCAACAACAATCCGAACAGCGACGCGGTAGGCCGCGGTATGAAGGTCGCTAAAGAGCAGATCGTAGGCATGGTCGCCGCCGTTGATTGGCTGCTCGAGCAGAACGACGAAGCCCTCGAAGCGGAGTACATGCGCCGCGTCGACATCATCAAGCAGGCGGTGAAGGACGTTCCAACCTTGAAAGCAAGCGTCAACATACCCGAGGTGGCGAATCACGTTCCACATCTCATGCTCACCTACGATCCAGCAACCGTCGGTATCAGCCCAAAGCAGGTGCAGGAACGTTTAAGGCAGCAGCATCCGCCGATTGAACTCAACCCAGCCACCGGTTCAAGCGGCCGCTTCGGTACACTGTCTACCGAAAACGCCATCGTCATCGGCACCTGGATGCTGCAACCGGGCGAGGCCGAGATCGTTGGCCAGCAGGTTCGTGCAGTTCTCATGCATCCCAAACCATAATGCGTCTCTTTCCAAAAGGAGTAACCCGAATGCAACAGCAGTCCCGAAGAGGTTTACTGAAGAACGCGGCCAAGGCCGCAGCAGCTGTCACCGGCGGCGCCATGCTGACCCAAACCGCCACCGCACAGGTCTCCGGCAAGCTGGAGAAGAAGTCATATCCAGTGAAGCCGAGTTCAGACCAGTCCCCGGCCGCCCCGCCACTCTTTTCAAGCGCTGTCTCGTACGGCAACCTGTTGTTCCTCGCCGGTGTCGGCGCGCACTTCCAAGGGACCATCGAGGAGCACACCAAGCATGTGCTCGATGAGCTGGAAAAGAATCTCATCGGTGCCGGATCGTCGATGGAGAAGGTGCTTAAGGTCAACGTCTACCTCAACGACATCAACGACTGGGCCAAGATGAACACGGTCTACGCCGGCCGGTGGGGCAAGGTTCCTCCCGTGCGTACGACTATCGCGGCTGCTGGCGGCATCCCCGGCAATTCCCTGGTCGAGATGGACCTCATCGCCTACATCTAAATATTGGCAGCACATCATTTACATCCAAGCAAGAAAAGGCGAGTCCATGTCCCTCTTTCGCAAAGCGCGCTGGTCAAGGCGAGAAGTCCTCAAGCAGTCCGGAATGCTCTCGGCCCTCGGAGCTGCCACCGCTGTTTCACCTTTTGCTGCAGGCTCGGCTGCGCTTGCAGAGCTCCAGACACAAAAGACAGTCCCTGCCAAGGAGGGCACAGAACAGGACAATCTCTTTACCCGCATCGGCGTGCGTCCACTCATCAATGGCCGCGGCACGTTCACCATCATCAGCGGATCGCGGTCTCTTCCGCAGGTAAAGCAGGCCATGTTCGAGGCGTCGCACTACTTCGTTCAGCTCGACGAGATGATGGATGGAATCGGCGCGCAGCTTGGCAAGCTTACCGGCGCGGAGTGGGGCATCGCCACCACCGGATGCGAAGCCGCCATCTGTCTCGCAACTGTGGCGTGCATCGCCGGCACCAACGTAGAGCGTTGTCAGGCCCTTCCATACATCAAAGAGCGTGACCAGGTCATCATCCCAAAACACTCGCGAAACCCGTACGACTTCGGCATACGCATGACAGGCGCCGAGATGGTCGAAGTCGATTCAGACGAGGAGTTGCGGTCCAAGATCTCGAAACGCACAGCCATGATCTACATCCTTTCCAGCCCTGAAGCAGAAAAAGGTCCACTGAGCATCTCGAACATCTGCTCCATTGCGAAGGAGAAGGGCGTGCCCGTCTTCGTTGATGCAGCCGCCGAGGAGCCTATCTCGCCAAACATCCACATCGCCGCAGGGGCAACGCTCGTCGGCTATTCCGGTGGCAAGTGCCTGCGTGGACCACAGTCTTCCGGGATGCTGATCGGCCAGAAGGACCTGTGCAAGGCGGCCTACTACCAGGCCGCGCCTCATCATTGTTATGGCCGCGCCTTCAAATGCAGCAAGGAGGAGGCCATGGGCCTGCTCGCCGCCGTTCAGCAGTGGTACAAGCGCGATCACGCCGCCGAACAGCGGGAGTGGCGCTCCTGG
Organism: Edaphobacter sp.; assembly: GCA_025462755.1. Lineage (GTDB taxonomy): Bacteria > Acidobacteriota > Terriglobia > Terriglobales > Acidobacteriaceae > Edaphobacter. The sequence continues at coordinate 16,806 of JAOAPF010000277.1, read as the reverse complement.
CTCGAGAACATTCAGGCCCGTATCAAGCCTCTGCCCTCCACCACCTTCGAATACCTGGAACCCGAGGATCTTTCCAACAAGGCTCCGCGTCTGCGTATTCACTGGGACGCCGACGTCCTAAAGATCACCGGCACAGAACTGGTTGCCCGACTCGACGCCGGCACACCTCGCATCGTTATCGATGCAGGTGTGGGTCGCCGGCCCGACATGATGAAGAGCTCAGTCATCATCATGCCTTACATGATGGATCCCGGTGAAGATCGAATCATAGCGAACGCTATCTACGAGGCCCTCACCAAACCCGGCCACTACGAGAATCCTGTGATTCCATCCGGAACGCCCGCCCCTGTCCAGGGAACGTGGGCCGTCACAATTCACTACCCCCGCGGTACCGGCGAGCAGAAGTTCACCATCGAGCAAAGCGGCAACGATCTCACCGGTACACAGAACGGTGAGATCTACAACGCAAAGCTCAAGGGCATAATTCACGCCGACCAGATCGAACTTCACAGCAATATGCAGGTTCCAGGAAACTCGATTCCCTGGACCTTCAAGGGAGTCGTTCAGGGCAACAGCATCACCGGCAACGTCCGCATGGGAGAGTACGGAAACGCCACCTGGAAGGCAATTCACGCTTGACCCCAAATGTGCCTGCGCTGGTGCCATATTCTCCGGCGGCAGCGCGCAATCCATTCATCTAAATATCAACCGCGTCGGTTGTGCATCAATTGAGGACCACGTAAATGAAGCTCCCCCAAAAATATATTGCCCAGTGCAGCACCGTACTCTCTCTTCTAATAGCTTCGAGTGCCTTCGCCCAGACAGCACTCCCGGCCTACGATCTCCTGCTTCAGCAGGGACACGTCATCGATGCCAAAAATCACATCGACTCCGTGATGGATGTTGCGATCAAGGATGGCAAGATCGCCAAGGTGGCACAACATATCCCTTCAAGCGACGCGCTAAAGACGATTGACGCCAAGGGCTTGTACGTCACTCCCGGCCTCATCGACATTCACGTCCATGTCTACGCTGGCACCGGCGAACGCAACTCCTATGCGGGTGACAACAGCGTTCCCCCTGATGGTTTCACCTTCCGCGTTGGCGTCACAACCGTCGTCGACGCAGGCTGCTCCGGCTGGAAGAACTTCGAAGACTTCAAGCGGCGAATCATCGATCGTTCGAAGACTCGCGTTCTTGCGATGCTCAACATCGTCGGCTCCGGCATGCGCGGCGATAAGTACGAGCAAAACATGGCGGATATGGACGGAGACGCTACGGCACAGATGGCGCTCAAATATCCAGGAACCGTCGTCGGCATCAAGACCGCACACTTCGGCGGCCCTGAGTGGACGCCCGTCGAGCAGGCCGTCATCGCCGGCACGAAAGCCAACATCCCCGTCATGGTCGACTTCGGCACCGATCGCCCCACTCGCCCACTCTACGACCTGTTGACGGTAAAGCTGCGCCCCGGCGACATCTACACTCATATGTACTCCGGCCTCCGCCACGAGCAGGACCCGACGACCCTCGGTCCCAGTAAGGCCTTCATTGAAGGCCGCAAGCGCGGCATCTACTTTGATGCCGGCACTGGCGGAGGCAGCTTCAAATGGTCGCTCGCCGTTCCCATGGTGAAGGCCGGATTTATTCCCGACTCCATCTCCACCGACCTCCACATAGGCAGCATGAACGGCGCGACAAAGGATGAACTCAACGTAGCCAGCAAAATGATGGCCATCGGGCTTTCATTACAGGAGGTCGTTGCGGAGATGACCTCTCACCCGGCCCACGAAATCAAGCGCGACGACCTGGGCAATCTTTCTGAAGGCTCCGTCGCCGACATAGCCGTGCTCAGCGTAGAAAAAGGTCACTACGGTTTCACCGATATGCAGAACACGCGCGTCGATGGCACACAGAAGCTTGTCGCCGAACTCACCATCAAAGACGGCAAGATCGTATACGACCTCAACGGAATGGAAGCGAAGCTATGGAATGAGCCTCTCGATCCCAATGCGAAGTATGCGTCGCGCTGGACGACGTTTGCCCCCCGTGCGCCGGATACCCACAACGCTCCCGCAAAAGAGATGCCGCACTAGTCACCATGCCATGTCAGTTCAAGGCCGAACTGACATGGCATGGTGAAAGATATTGTTGGGATCGTAACGTCGCTTGACGCCCTGTAGGAAGCCATACAACTGGTCGCCATAGTACAGCTGCGGCCAAAAAGGGTAGGCGAGCATATCCTTGTCCGGGTAGTTGATGTAGCACCCATCGTACCGCTCGCCAGGATAGGGTGTTTTGCTGTATTTCGAATCCACGTCGCCGCCCGAGTACATGTCGCTATAAAAATCACGAATCCACGTCAGGTGCGCATCGTCGTCCTTCTCTTCTCTCCAATACGTCTGGTACTGCAGCTTAATCACGGATGACCGCTGCGCTGTGGCCGTCTCGTCCACCAAATTCTTACGGTTGATGGCTCCACCATACGAATCGATCTCCACCATTGAACTGCGCAGATCGACACCCGGGATAGTCCGCGTCATGTGTTTGTACATACACCGCGCATCTTCAGCAGTGAAGGCGCGCTTCATATAGGCAGACTTATATTTCGCGCGTGAGCTGCTACCGCCACCGATATCCGCCTCAACCGCGAGCAACCAGTCAAAGCGTGACATTGTGTGCGCCCCGACGCACACCGGTTGCCCGGCACTCGCCGGCGGGGAGCCCAAGACCGAAGCGGAAGCAGGACCACCTGAGGCAGGCTTGCAATCCTGAAAGCGATCAAGATACTCCGTCAGGACACTCAAGTCCTTGCAGCTTCCATCAGGATTGCAGAACTGCACCGACATGCCGAATCGCCCTCCGGCCTGATGAGACACGACCAGAACAGCAAACATGCCCCACGTATCCGGGTCCTTGCCGCGCGTCTCCCAATAATCTCCAAACGTCGTCAGTATCTTCGTAAAGCGCTCCGGCGTCATGTCGACCCACGCCCAGGAGAGGTGTGCCAGCATAACCTCCCGTGGCGGCTGCGGCAGCTTATCGAACGTATAACTTGTGATGACGCCGAAGTTGCCTCCACCAGCTCCTCGACACGCGCGGAATAAATCAGGGTCGTGCGTCCGGTCCACTCTGCGGGCAACTACCTTCCCCTTTGCGTCGACGGTCAAAATCTCCACTGCAGACAGCCAGTCCACTGTCAAACCATGCAGTCGCGACAACATGCCGTAGCCACCGCCAGTGATATGGCCGCCGGCACCCACAGAACCGCAAGTCCCACCAGGAAGCGTCACACCGTAACGTTTATAGAGCTCCACATAGGCCTGCCAAAGTTGCGTCCCCACGCCAATCGTGTAGGGCGCATCTTTGCCTGGAGGATTGGTTTGCGTGAGCATACCCAAATCCAGGATCGCTCCATCCGGATTGTTGGCGAAGAAGTCTTCGTAGCAATGTCCACCGCTGCGCACCGTCGGCCGCAATCCCGCATTCACAATCCGCTGAAGAGCCTCGGCCGCGTCTTCAGCGCTCTCGCATACCTCAATTCGCCCCACAGCATCCGCCTCCGATGCTGGCCAGCGAAGGTTATGTCCCTTTTTCAGCGTGTCATAACGCGGATCCTGCCGGAGAACGGTAATTGCCATATCGCTCCATAGCCGACGCGATGAATACAATCGCCCGGCCAAATGCATGTTGTTCTATCGGCACTTCGTTGCTTTTGGATTGATCATCGCACAGTCCTACAGGCCTCTACGTACGGCAAATGACCTATAAACCATGGGTGATGCGGCGACAACAATGTGAATCCGCGCAACAGATCCCGATGCTGCCGTGGGCCGAGAGGACCTGGGACAAGCTGTGAGGCAGAAAAAACTTCATCTCGAAACCGAAACAGAATACTCACGGCGTCTGTTTCGCAGACGCTGAAGGGGCTTCGAGTTCGATAGACCCCTCCTTAAGCGAAGTGCCGGTGATTTGCCTCGCGCGGGCAGCCTGCAGATACCAAAGCAGACGGCCCGCCGCGAATTCGGGAGAGAGCCCGCCATCGCGGATGTTGGATAGACAGTTGCGGTCGGCGTCGGTGCGATCAGGATGGGGATGCCAGGTGAGATAAGCTCCAAGGCTGTCCGGCGAGGACAGCCCCGGACGTTCGCCGATGACGACCAGGCTAAGGCTCGCACCGAGACGAAAGCCGATCGGATCCCCAATTGCCACCCGGCCCTGTTGCACCAGGCTAACTGGAGCGATCGTCCACCCGGCACCGAGAAGCTGAGGGAGAAGCTGTGCAAGCAGAGGAATGGCATGGTGCTCAACCGCAAGCGCGGAGAGGCCATCGGCGATGATGATGGCGAGGTCGCTGCTGGAGACAGGTTGAAGCTGCACTACAGAATCGGGGTGGAGCGTCCTGCCAAGCATAGGCTGGCGGAGATAAGCACCGCGATCGGGGGCGTTGCTCAGAAGCTGAAGAACAGGAATACAGGCTTCAGCAAGCTGGGGGAGTTCCGAGCGGAGGCGTTGCGCAAAGGAAGGAAGGTGCAAAGCAGCATGGACCGCGTCGCGCGCCTGAGCGTGCGCAAGCTGGAAATTAAGCACTTCACTCGTGGCGATGCTATGGCCTGTAGCAGGCAGGGACACCCGCGCGGGCGTAAAGTCGCGGAGATCGAGACGGCGAGTTGGGATGAAAGATGACATGGGATCGTTCAACTTTCAGCCGGCAACTGCATTAACGTCGGCAGAGCGAGGCGCCCGGGAATGTCGCTTCCGAGCCACGCTTCAAACTCCGGAGCTGGACGGAGGCCAAGTGCGGATCGAAGGTAAAGCGCATCATGGAACGACGTGCTCTGATACTGGAGCATGACATCATCAGCGCCAGGAACGCCCATAATGTAGTTGACCCCCGCTGTCCCAAGCAGAGTGAGCAGCGTATCCATGTCATCCTGATCGGCCTCAGCATGGTTGGTGTAGCAGACATCACATCCCATCGGCAGCCCAAGCAGTTTGCCGCAAAAGTGGTCCTCCAGCCCAGCGCGAAGAATCTGTTTGCCATCGTAAAGGTACTCCGGGCCGATAAAACCGACGACAGTATTGACGAGCATAGGAGAGAAGCGGCGCGCCACAGCGTACGCACGCGCCTCACAGGTCTGCTGATCAACACCATGATGAGCATTCGCCGAGAGCGCACTGCCTTGGCCGGTCTCGAAGTACATCACGTTGTCCCCCACATTTCCCCGGCGGAGTTCCCGCGCCGCTGGGTATGCTTCGTCAAGCAGAGCAAGATTGACGCCGAACGAAGCATTGGCTCGCTCAGTTCCAGCGACAGACTGGAACAGGAGGTCAATGGGCGCACCCTGTTTCAGTGCAGCAAGCTGCGTGGTGATATGAGCGAGAACGCAGCTCTGTGTCGGAATCGAGTAGCGTTCCCGAATCGAGTCGATAAGTTCGAGCAATCTTCTCGTGCTCGCCACGCTATCGGCTACAGGATTAATCCCAATAACCGCGTCGCCCGATCCCAGCAGCAAGCCATCAAGAATGGCAGCCGCAATGCCAACAGGATCATCGGTGGGATGATTCGGTTGCAGCCGTGTAGAAAGCCGTCCCGCCAGCCCCACCGTCGTCCGAAACCGCGTAACTACCCGAATCCTCCGCGCAACAGCGACCAGATCCTGCACCCGCATCAGCTTGGAGACAGCCGCAGCCATCTCAGGAGTCAACCCAGGAGCAAGCGCAGCGAGCGATTCAGTAGTCGCGTCATACGACAGCAGCCAGTCCCGCAAAGCCCCAACCGTAAGACTCGCGACCGGAGCAAACGCGGAAGCATCGTGCGTATCAAAGATAAGCCGCGTAACCTCGTCGGCCTCATACGGCACAACGGCCTCGTTCAGAAAGGCCGTCAGGGGCAGATCAGCCAGGGCCATCTGGGCCGCAACTCGCTCCACCGAACTCCGCGCCGCAATCCCGGCAAGCTCATCGCCGGCCCGCGCCGGGGTCGCCTTGGCGAGCAGGTCCTTCAGGTCCCGAAAACCATACGTAACGCCGTCGATGGTGTGGTGCAGAGGCACGAGATTCCCTCGCGGGCAATAACTGGAGCGATCACCTGGGCGATGAACCGCTGGATGCAGTCTATTATGTTGAACCCTCGGAGCATGAATCCACCGGCCGATCAATAAATTCCAAATCTCTTGCCCATCGCTTCCAGAACAACGTAGAATCCCTGCTCATTAGATGAGTCACTAGTGCCGAGGCACTGGGCCCGTGGGTCTCGGCTTGAACAGGGGATGATCCTTATGAGGCAGTCTTTCGCCGTTGCAATCGGAGGTGCGGCCGGCCAGGGCGTCGCAACGCCCGGTGATATCTTCGCAAAAATCTTCAGCCGCCGCGGCCTTCACCTGAACGCCTACAACGCCTATCAGTCCATCATTCGCGGCGGCCACACCTTCCTCACCGTTCGCACGGGTCCCGACCCCATCACGAACATGGGAGACCGCCTCGATCTCCTGATTCCACTCAACCAGGACACGATGGACCGCCACCTCGGCCTCCTCGCTTCGGGCGCCGCCTGCCTCTACAACGCCGATCAGATCCGCCCCGGTCCCGCCGCTGCCGGCGTCCAGCTCTGTCCCATCCCCGTCTCCAAACTCGCCGACATCACGCGCAACAAAGTCGCGCAAAACACCCTCGCCATGGGCGCCGCGCTCAGCATGATGGGCGTCGGCTTTCCCGCACTCGAAAGCGTCATCATCGAGCAGTTCCGCAAGAAGGAAAAGTCAGTCATCGACGAGAACGTCAGCGTTGCCCGCGCCGGCTACGACTACGCTACCGAAAACTTCAAGCCCTTCGCCTGGCCGCTCCCCATGACGGAGAACAAATACGCCGTCCTCAGCGGCAACAGCGCCCTCGCAATGGGAGGCGCCGCCGCAGGTGTCAAATTCTACTGCGCCTATCCCATGAGTCCCTCCACCGGCGTTCTTCACTGGATGGCCGATCACGCCCGCAAGGCCGGAATCGTTGTCCGCCAAGTCGAGGATGAAATCGGCGTCATCAACATGGCCATCGGCGCCGCACACGCCGGCGTTCGTTCCATGTGCGCCACCTCCGGCGGAGGCTTCGCGCTCATGAGCGAAGGCCTGGGTCTCTCCGCCCAGGCAGAGATCCCCCTAGTCGTCATCGACTGTCAGCGCGCCGGCCCCTCCACCGGCGTGCCCACCAAAACCGAGCAAGGCGACCTGTGGCAGATGCTCGGCGCAGCCTTCGGCGACTACCCAAGAATCATCGGCGCCCCCCTCGACATCGGCGACTGCTTCACCCTCATTCCGGAGATCTTCAATCTCGCCGACCGCTTCCAGGTTCCCGGGATCGTTCTCTGCGACCTCCTGCTCTCCGAAGGCAGACTCAGTGTTGACCCCAAGGTCCTCAACTTCCAGCCCCACATCGATCGCGGCGAACTCATCACCTCCAACGGCGCGGAAACGCACGAAGAGTACAAGCGCTACCTCATCACCGAAAGCGGCGTCTCTCCACGTGTTATTCCCGGCGTGCCCGGTTACACCCACACCGTCTCCAGCGACGAGCACGACGAAAACGGCGTCCTCATCAGCGACGAATACACCAACGCGACCAAGCGCCGCGCCATGATGGAAAAGCGCATGCGCAAGATGGCCGGAATCGAACAATCCGTTCCTTCGCCTGAGCTTATCGGCCCCCGCGATGCCGACGTCACTCTCATCGGTTGGGGATCGACCTACGGCGTCATCGAAGAAGCACGCGAACTCCTCCGCGATCAGGGCATCTCTGCGAATCAACTGCAGATCCGCTGGCTCGTCCCCCTGCACGGCGATGCAATCGTCGAAATCCTGAAGGGTTCCAAGCACACCATCATCGTCGAAAACAATTACAGCGGTCAGTTCGCCCGTTACCTGCGCAGCGAAACCAGCTTCGTTCCCGACGGAAACATCCGCAAATACGACGGCGAACCCTTCATGCCCCACCACATCGTAGAAGCAGTCAAGGAACAACTTGCCGGCAACACCAACCTCTCCGTGCCGGCCCACGAAATTATGGTTTGAGAGTTTCGATCTGAGAGAAGCAAAAGAATCTTAGAAAATTCGAGAGGATTCCATGGCGACTGAAGCAGTACTTCCCAAGCAGATGGTAATGGCCGATCTAAAGGGCAAGGTCGACCCCGACTGGTGCCCAGGATGCGGTGACTTCGGCGTCCTCGCCGCCGTGCAAAAGGCGCTGGTCGAACTCCAGATTCAGAAGCATGAAGTCGCAACCATCAGCGGCATCGGATGTTCCTCGAACTTTCCCGGCTTCATCGACACCTACGGCATGCACACGCTTCACGGCCGCTCGCTCCCCGTAGCCAGCGGCATGAAACTCGCCAATCACGCCATGACCGTCCTGGTCACAGGAGGCGACGGCGACGGCTTCGGCATCGGCGCCGGCCATTTCGTCCATACCATGCGCCGCAACCTCGACCTCACCTACATCGTGATGGACAACCAGATCTACGGCCTCACCACCGGGCAGACCTCGCCCACCAGCCGCATCGGCATGAAGACCAAGAGCATGCCCTTCGGCAACGTTGACGCCCCAGTCAATCCCATCTCCCTCGCCCTCGCCGCCGGAGCGACCTTTGTTGCGCGCGGCTTCAGCGCCGAACAAAAACACCTGACCGAGTTGCTCAAGCGAGCCATCCAGCACAAAGGCTTCTCCTTTATCGATGTCTTCAGCCCATGCGTGACCTACAACCACGACAACACCTTCCAGTGGTTCCGCCCGCGCGTCAAAAAGCTCGAGGACAATCCAGCCTACGATCCCACCGACTTTCAGGCGGCCGTTGAAAAATCGCTGCTCTGGGGCGATGAGATCCCCATCGGGCTCTTCTTCGAGCGCACCGACGTGCCCGCAGCGCACGAAGCCGAACCGGTCCTGAAGGCGGGCCCCCTCGTCCATCAAGACGTCCGCATCCCCGCCGACATCGCCAAATCCTTCGTCGACGAGTTGATGTAATCCTGGTCTCACAGGCTCGTTAAACCGTCGCGCGATGGTGCGGGACGCGGTGTGAGGCAATGCCCCCCCCTCCCCCCCAAAAGTGTACAAAGTCTTCGAACGAGAGACTTTAGCTTGGTACTTTGGGCTGTGGCCTTATGAGTTGGGGTTTCGCAGGGTAGAGGGTCGGTGGGCGATACCCCCGCATTTTTTGGGGTGATACTGTCAAGCTTTGGGTGGGTTCAGGAGCGGTGCGGCTTGCCTGAAAGCTTTGCGTCGTTTGCCGGGGATTAGGCACTGCAGGTCGACTCACCGAGATTTAGACAGTTTGGGCTTCGCGACGAATCTCGGGCCTTTCGTTCACTGTGCCGGATTCCGGCCTCTTCTTCAATTTTTCAATCTGAGGGGAAAGGAGAAGATTGGGGCTCTCAATGCCCGATAGGTTAGCTACCACTTGGGTGGCATTGCTGCCTGATGTGGTTGATGGTCTGCTGATGACGTTCTCGTTCGAACACGGAGCAGCGCTTTAACTTTATGAACAGGAAGCCATCAGGCACACCGGGCCCTTCGATTTTCCTCCTCTGCCTGTTTGCGTCGCACGCGGCCTTGATGTCTCTGGCTTTCTCGCTCCATGCAGGTGCGCAGCAACTCCGGGAGAGTTCGATCCATCAGCCAACGACCGATCAGCCGACGACCACGGCTTTCGCGGGTGCGAATCCAGCACGGCTACCGGTCGATCCTGTGCCCGTTTCTTTGGTCGATGCGCCTTTGCCCAGCTTCTCGCGTAGCGACGCGACCGTTGATGGCACAACCGAAGCTGGCGCCGTTGGAGTGGTTCGTCCACCTGCCGCCAGACTCAGTCGAGAGGAAAAGGTCCTAGGTGAAGCCGAGCGCAACACCGCCTGCGAAGAGGGCAGACTTCACGGGAAACCCTGTAGAGTCAGTTGGTCGCGGCTGCTGGGCGAATCATTTATTTTTCTCTCCGCCCAACACGCCGGCAACATCGCCATGGACAGCGACACGCGCAATCAGCTAACCCACGGAGATTTCTGGGCAAAGTATCAGTATTGCGTGGAGCACTATCGCTGGTCGCGGTGGAAGGATGACGACCCGTTCGGTGTCGACTACATCGGCCATCCCATGATGGGCGCGGTGACCAGCAGCATCTACGAACAGAACGATCCGAAACAGCGTGCCCTCATGTATGAGAACTCGCGGAGATACTGGATGGGCCGGCTCCGCGCCATGGCGTACTCGGCCGCATACAGCGCGCAGTGGAAGATCGGACCCGCGAGCGAAGCCTCCGTCGGCAACACCGGGATCAACTACTACATCCGGACCCGCGACGGCGTCTACACGAACGAGACCGGCATGCAGGATTTCTTCTTCACACCGATTGGTGGACTGGCCTGGAATGTGGGAGAGGACGCAATCGACCGCTTCATCCTCTCCCGCGTAAGGCATGGCACCAGGAACAAGTGGCTCCTGCTGGCGTCCTCGCTTTCAACACCGGGAAAGAGCGCCGCGAACGTTGCTCGTTTTCGCGCCCCTTACTACCGCGATCCCGACCGCCGTACCGTTGGCCCGAACAGCATCGTCTACTAAAATCGGCAAGGACCGCAAGACGCTTGCCCGCCCCCCAACCACTTAACCGATTGCTTACCCACGATATTCACGCGGCGTATCAGCCAACTCCAAGCCGCTATACTGGATGTAGTGAATCAGACAAGAGCCCCGGGACGCGTTCCTTGGGGCTTTTGCTGGTAAGGAGAGATTGAAGTACACAACTTTCGTTTGTAAGGAAGTACGGTACCCGTAAGATATCCGATAAGATCATGCCCACTGACAACAGGACCGCTCTCCTCAATCTCATCGCGACTCTCTCCTTCAAGCTCGGCGACTTCACCCTCGCCAGCGGCAAGAAGTCTGACTACTACATCGACTGCCGCATCACTACCCTCCACGCCGAGGGCGGCCGCCTCTCCGGCCTCGTCCTCTACGACTTGATTCAGAAGCACATTCCGCGCGTCGAAGCCGTAGGCGGCCTCACCATGGGTGCCGACCCCCTGGTCTCCAACACCGCCTCCGCCAGTGCCTGGGCCCTCGCCGACCACAACGAGATCCTTGAACTGTCCCACACCCTCGAACTCGGCGACGAAGACCCCGGGCTCGCCCCCACCCTGATCCATGGCTTCCTCGTCCGCAAAGCGGAAAAGGCCCACGGCACCGGCCGCAAAATCGAAGGCTTCCTCCAGCCCGGCGCCCGCGTCGTCATCGTCGACGACGTCTGCACCACCGGAGGCAGCACCATCACCGCCATCGAAGCCGCTCGCGAGGCCGGCATGACGGTCGCCGGCGTCCTGTGCCTCGTCGACCGCGAACAGGGCGGCCGCGAAAAGATCGAAGCCGCCTTGAACGGCGCCCCCTTCCTCTCCGTCTTCACCGCCACCGAGGTCCGCGCCGCCCACCTCGCCGCCGGCATTCCTAAGAAGTAACCCAGATGGGCGTAACCACCACGCCTTACAACGGCACGCGATTGTTCACCCGCGTAATCTCCGGAACCTCGCCACTCGATTCGACCGTCACACTCCCGCCCTTCCAATCCACCCCCTTCGGCAGTGGGAGCTCAACCGCCACCGTCTTCGGGTACAGGTCGATTGGAGCTTTGAGCGCAGGAACCGCGGCCGTGGCCAGCACCTTCCCCGCCTTGTCGCGAAGCACAATCTTTGAAGCAGCCGCGGGCACCGAACCAAGGCTATGGACGATCACCTTCATGCGACCGTGCTCAACCTTGACGTCGTCCTCGCCGATCCCCAGATCAGGACGCGACCAGTACGGAACCCCCTTCGTAACCAGCTTCAACTCAATGACCGTCGTGGCGTGCGGCGGAAAAGTAACTTCAACATCGCGACTCCGCTCAAACTCCTCCGTCCGCGTGCTGACATCGCGCAGAGGAGCATCTGCAGACGAACCCTGTACGCCCTGCGTAATCTCCCACTTTCCCGGATCGATCTCCCAGCCGGTCATCTTCGCCTTCACCGCAACCGGATCAAGGTTGTACGCGATGATCTTGATGTGGTCCGGCGTCCCCTCAGGCACCAGGATGCCGACGCTCTGCCCAGTCGCCGGCGCATCGAACTTCCAGCTCACGACATTGCCCGGATAAACATAATTGCGCATCAGCGCCACGCCGCCCAGTCGGGCCCGCTGGAGTTCACCGTTGTTGAAATAAACGCGATCGATCCACAGGCTTCCTTCCGTGTTGATGAACTGACGATCGACCGCGGTCTCGATCTGCGAAGCATAAAGCTTGTCGAGATTCTTCGTATCGCCCGTAAGCTGCCACGCAAGATGCAGGTTCGTCTCGCTCGCGGTGCCCGAATCGGTACGCCGATCAGGAGCAGCCGTCTGCAACAGTTGTTTGCCCCACGTATCGCGCACGTTCAGCATGTCGAGCGCATCGGAGTTGATCAGCCGCAGCGAATCCGGAGGATTGTCACCGAACGGAACAAGGTACTTCCTGTCGCCCGTCCATCGATAAGCAGCCCACAACATAAACCACGGAGTATTTCCATCCGACAGGTCCTCATTCGTATGGAAGTTGACCGCATAATGCATTCCGTACTTCCCGTTCGCATCGAGATGCCGATGCGCAAGGAAGCCATCCGCGATCTCCGTGACCATCTTGCGCGTCTCAGGCATCCCGTTATAGAGCACAAGCTGCAGCGCCGGGTGGAAGACCATGTAGGATCGCCCTTTGCCCCAGCCCCAGACGCCGCTGTCGGCCATCTTCGTGCCGCTGTAATACGATGAGCGCACCTGCCGTTGACCCGCGACGTTGATGCCCGTCAGCCATTCAAGGCGCCGCGAGGTCTCCATCGCCCGCTCAATCTGCTTCGGGCTGCCGAAGTCGATCATCATCGCCTGTCCGAGCACATTGATGCCGTCCTCGTAGCTATGCAGTTCGTCGTACTGAGCCGTAGCAAGACCGTTGGTGAACATGTTCGTCGCATACATCGCGTCCAGCGTCCGCAGCAGCGAGTGCTTCAGCTTGTCATGGTCCGCGCCCATAAACGCAAGTCCTGGCCACCAGTTCAGGAAATCGCTGTCGTCTGACAATCCCCCGCCGAACTCGCCATCGGAGATCTGCCGGTTGTCGATATACCAGTTGATCAGACGATCGAGGTAGCCCAGGTCCGTCGTCTGCAGGAACGCCCACTCCGGCACGCCCGCCGGAGCCTTCGGCAGCGCAAACGGAGGCTTGATCTGTTCGTGATTCATCTCGTTCCAGTACTTGCGGCCGAGATCGTTGTCGGGATCGACGCGCAGCAGGTCCGTCATGTCGGCATCGACCCGGTTGAAGATGTTCAGCTTCCGCGAGTTCACCGACTCCTCCACGAGATTGGCGTAGTTGTCGCGAACCTGGGTCAGGCGGTCGCTCACGTGTTCCGGCAAAGCATCCTTCCACGGCTTGAAGATCAGCCGAAGATGCATGCCTTCGAGCGCGGCCGGGCCAAACTCCCCGCTGGCCGAGGCGATGGTCAGATACAGACTCTTGCCGTTCGGCAGCATGCGGTCGCGCGTATCGAGCCACAGAGTGTGTGGCTCGCCGGGCTTGACCGAGAAGCTGAAGTCGAGCATGTCGCGCATGGGCCAGATCGGGTCTTTGATCTGGATGTTCATGGGAATGCAATCGCCGTGCGTAGGCTTCAGGTTCAGCGCCGGCAGGTCGATGGCAATGCCGTCGAGGCCGGCATGCATGTTCTCCCAGCTGTAGGAGGCGCCATGGCCCTCGTCCGCCTGCAGAGCACGGTAGTCCGCCGGCACGAGCAGATGGACGATCGGCAGGTTTTGCGTGGCGGCGGATGCGTCTCCGCTCTCTTTGCTGTGTCCGATGGACGTGCGTCCACCGCCGGTCGACACCGCAGGCATGGCGATCATCGTGGCCCGCTCATCGGCCGGGAAGCGACCGTGAATAAAGGTGGCGAGGGAGGTCAGCGAAGGGTTCTCGAGAGCGCTCTTGCTGGTGAAGGTGTAGCGCAGTACGGCAATGCCCGCGGGCTCGTCGCCGGGGTGTACGTAGTAGGCGGAAAACTCGCCAATGGGCCACTCCTGCTTGACGTTGGTGAAGCGCACTTTCTCGCCGGTAATGGGCTGGCTAAGTTCGTGGGTGGTGCGCTCCTGGCCCTCAGGGCGCTCGAACAGGGTGCTGGCGAGTTGTGGTGATGTGTCGTGTTGGTCGGGATCGGCGACCGCCCCGGGTTTGCCTTCGCCGGGCGTCAGAAGAGATACATTACCCCATGCTCCGCCTTGGATCTCGAGGTGATTCCACGGCTCCTGTGGGAGGTAGAACGTTACGGATTTGCCGGAGAGCGCATAGCAGTCCCAGTCGGGAAGCTGGAAGTAGTCAAAGCGCCCGATCAGCCTGGAGCGGTTGTAGACGCCGGGCCAGGTGGTCTCGCGGATACCATCGGTGCCCTTCCACCACCAGCGTTTCAGGTCGTAGGCATCGTGGATCTCGATCTTGCGGATGGTTGTGTTAGTGGCAGGCAAAGGCGCGGGGATGTCGGTGGGCCGGTTCCAACCGTAGTGGAACCACCACTCCTTCTGCCAGTCTGGCTGAGCGATGTTGCGCTGAAGTGGCGGGATCGACTGCGGCGTCTCACCTTTGGCAAGCGAAGCGATATTGTCGTCGGAGAGCATGCGGTCGTAGATGCGCAGCTCGTCGATGTCGCCGCCGCGGTCGTAGTTGTAGGAGCTTTCGACGCCTGTGGGAGCGATGATGCGTGAGTGCGGTCCGAACTGGTCGAGCGCGGCGTCGAACATTCCAGTCGCGGCCTTCTCTCCTGCGAGTTTGCCGTTTACATAGAAGCGGATTCCGGCCGTCTCATCCCACGCCAGCGCGAGGTGAACCCACTCGTTCGGCTTGGGGAAGTTCGGCATCGTGTAGGAGACGCGGGTTCGTCCGAGATTGATGTCGGTGACGAAGGCGTCGAAGCCGTGGCCGTTATAATCGATGCGGAGCCAGACCATGTCCCAGCTGGAGTGATCACCGTAGCCGACGCGAAATACAGGAAACTCGGTTGCGTCGACCGGTTCGCGAGCGCGCCAGTCGAACGAGAGCGTTCCGCGTTGGGAGTAGATATTTCCCGGAGCCCAGTAGGAGAGAAGCTGGTTATCGCCGCACTGCAGGTAAGAGCCCTTCGCCCCGCCGGGAACAATTTTGACGTCTTTCAGGAAGTTGGGGACCGGATTAGCCCCGGCGGCGTAGTCGGCGTTGAATCCGTGGTCGCCGGAGAGGTAGAAGAGGAGTCCGGGCTCTTTCGAAGGTTCGGTCGCGGCAAACACTGTGCCGGTGATGAGACATAGGGACAGAAGTGATGAGAAGCAGCGCATTAGTTCCTACCTGGAGCCGATTGAAATTCGGTAGGACACCAATCGATTCGCAACGGGAATAATTGGTCTGACCTGCCACCGGCGATTGTGGACTAAACGGCAGAGACACGCAACTTTCGGTCAAGTTGAGGCACGGAATCGGTTGGCAGACACTCGGCCCCTCCTGTAAGGTATTTTTCCGCTTAAATGCCGATTTTGAGGAGCTTAGGGCCGGTATCCGTGCGCGATGATGGTGCACCCGATCGTGTGGCGATTGTGAAGAGGGACAGACCTCAGCAAGTGCAGCCGTGCAAGACGAACGAGGAGAAAGTCGCCGAGGTGTGATGTTTCTGGTTTAAAATTGACTTTTCAATACTGCGTAGTTTGGGAGAGCATGTGCAACTTAGCGGAAGAGCTATTTCTACGGTGATGACGATGCTCGTGCTGACAGCCTGCGTCAATGCGCTGGAACAGTCGGCGTCGCCTAAGATACCGGCCCATAAGTCTGCGATCGTCTTGTTTGACGGCTCGGATCTCAAGAGCTTCGACACTTTCTTTACGAGCACGGGGCTGAACTCCGATCCTGAGCATGTGTTTCAGGTGGAGAGTGGCGTGATCCATGTCTCGGGTAAAGAGTTTGGCTACCTCATCACGAAGAAGGCCTTTCAGAATTTTTATCTGCGCGCTGAGTTCAAGTGGGGAGAGGGAACGTATGGAACCCGCGAGGGTAAGGCTCGCGATAGCGGCATCCTCTATAACGTGCAGGGGGAGCAGAAGGTGTGGCCGCGGTCGGTTGAGTTCCAGATTATGGAAGGCGGGACAGGCGATTTCTGGATGACAGATGGGGCGGCGCTGACGGGCAAGGATGGCACTCGGGTGACGGGGCCGGCGGGGAAGGCGATGAAGATCGACCGCTTTGGCAAGGGGCCTTCAGAGAATGTGGTGGGCTTTCGCGATCCTGTGGGAGAGGTGGAGAAGCCCCATGGAGAGTGGAATGTGCTGGAGTTGGTGACTCAGGGGAACGACGTCAAGCAGTATGTCAATGGGAAGCTGGTGAATGAGGGGACCGATCCTTTGCCTTCGAGCGGGAAGATTTTGTTCCAGTCAGAGGGGGCGGAGGTTTATTTCAGGGATATTAAGCTTTATCCGCTGAAGTAGGGTGGAGGCCCCGCCAGAGCACAACAACAGCAACAACCAATGCGGAGGTTCTTCGCTGCGCCTGGAATGACACGGGTTGGGGGCGGGGACAGGGTTAGTGGGTGATCTTTTCGAGGTGACGGAAGCCGCCAGTGACGACGAAGAGGAAGGCGAAGATCGTCGCGTTGTAGCTGACATGGATGAGGGTTGAGGCCATGACAGAGCGGAGGCGGAGGCGGACGTAGCTGAGGATGAGAGAGACACAGAAGAGCAGCACCAGAACGGGCCAAGTGAAGGCGGTCTGGA
>JAOAPF010000257.1 GCA_025462755.1 Edaphobacter sp. | reverse complement strand
CGATGCCGGTGACGACTCTGTGGGTGGGCAGGATGGTGATGCCGGGGGCGTCCATGTTGACGAAGGTCATCATCATGCCAGCCTCGGGGAAGGCGGGCTTGGGGCGGTGTCCGGGGATGAGTTTTTCGTCTTCGTCGCGCGGCTGGTTGAGGGGGAGTTTGAGCTGGGCGGAGCGCTCTTTGGCGTAGGCTACGGAGGTTTCGTAGCGGTGGTGGCCGTCGGCGATGATGAGCTTTTTGTCACGCATGGCGGTGAGCAGGAGATTGATGAGGCTGGGGTCGGTGAGCTTCCAGAGGCGGTGGACTACGTTGTACTCGTCGGTGATGGCGAGGTCGGGGGCGTTGGTGTCCAGGTTTTTTGAGCCGGTGGGTTCGTTCGCGCCGAAGATGAGTTTTTCGGCGGTGAAGGCGGGGTCGGAGTAGAGCATGTAGATCTGCTCGCAGTAGGCGCGGGTGGCTTTGAAGAGGGCGAGGCGGTCGGATTTGTGCTTGGGGAAGGTTTGTTCGTGGCGATAGACGACCTTTTCGGCGTAGTCGTAGAGGTGGCCGAGGGCGATGAAGCCGCGGCGCTCTCGGGTTTCGGAAGTGCCCGGGACGGTGTATGTCTGGGAGTAGCCGTAGATGGCGGGCTCGGACTCTTCGGCTAAGATGTGGTCTTTGCGCCAGGCGTTGAGGTATTCGGCGGCGCGGGTGTAGACGTTGCGGGCCTTTTCGCCAGGAGGGAGGAACTCCTGGGGTTCGGTGTCGCCGGGCTCGTGTTTGCCGAGGATGACGCGGATGAGGTTGTAGGGGCTGGCCTCGTAGTAGCGCTGCTGCATGGCAGGGGTGATCTTGTCGTAGGGTTGGGTGACTACAGCTTCCATGTTGACGCGGGCGGGGTCGTAACGGAGGGCGCGGAAGGGGTAGAGACGGGCCATGCTTTTTGGGTTCTCCAGACGTCTTAGATATGTAGCGATTGTACGGGTACAGCGTCAAAGGAGAGTGAGGGCGCCGGGGAATCCGGAGAGGCGGAAAGAAGTCGAGGGTGAGTACCGGGAAGTGACTGAAAGATAAAACTATGACAAACGGCGAGGATGCGGGGTCTATTATTTTTGCTGAGGGAAGTATAGGAATTTTATGGTTGAAGGAAGTACCTGATGGGCTGTAACCTACGTGGTCTGGAGCGATGGAGGATCGGCGGAAGAGGTACGGGTTTCCGTTAGTGATGCGACGGAGGGCCGAAGAGGCGACCGGGCGCGGAATGGCATAGGTGCCGAAATGCGAAGCGAAGGCGGTAGGCAGGGGCGTTGTAAGGGGCTACGGAAAGCGGTGTTGGGGGTTGGCGTTGTGCTGGTGGGCGCGGTGCTTTGGGGTGTGGCAGGAAATGCAGTTTGCTGGGGGCAGGAGAATCCGCTGGACAATGTCCATACCCCGGCGCCACCACCGCCGCCGAAGAATCCTGAGACGAGCAAGCCGGTGATTGAAGGCGCGGACAATGCGGCAGCGCTGGCGACATCGAGACGGGATGCGCGGATTCGGGTGGATGTGAACCTGGTGCTGGTACCGGCGACGGTGACCGATCCGATGAACCGGCTGGTGACTGGGCTGGAGAAGGAGAATTTTGAGGTTTACGACAACAATATCGGGCAGGTGATCAAGAGCTTTTCGACGGAAGATGCGCCGGTGACGATTGGGGTGATCTTCGATCTGAGCGGGAGCATGAACTCGAAGTTTCAGCGGGCGCGGAAGGCGTTGAGCGAATTTTTGAGGACATCAAATCCGCTGGATGAGTTTTTTGTGGTGGGGTTTAACGATCGGCCGGCGGTGATTGTGGACTACACGTCGGATGTGGACGATGTCGAGGCGCGGATGGTGATGTTGAAGCCGGAGAACCGGACGGCGCTGATCGACGCGATCTATCTGGGCGTGGACAAGCTGAAGCAGGCGAAGTATGAACGGAAGGCGCTGTTGATTATCTCGGATGGCGGGGATAACCGGAGCCGGTATACCGAGGGGGAATTGCGGCGGGTGGTTCGGGAGAGCGATGTACAGATTTACTCGATCGGGATCTTCGATCAATATGCGCCGACGACGGAAGAACAGATGGGACCGGTTTTGTTGAACGATATCTGCGATATGACGGGAGGGCGGATGTTCCGGGTTTTGGATATCAACGACCTGGGAGACATTGCGTCGCGCATCAGCGCGGAGTTGCGGAACGAATATGTGATTGGGTACAGACCGTCCCAGGTGAAGCAGGATGGAAACTGGCGTAAATTGAAAATACGACTCGTACCGCCGCCTGGACTTCCGGCGCTGACGGTGCATAATCGCCAGGGGTACTATGCACCTTCGCAGTAAAAGTAAAAGTTTGCGGCCGCGGATGGCCGTGGGATGTCTTGTAATAACGGCTGCGGTGGTGAGCGGATGGGCTCAGCAGCCAGCGGCTGTTCCGGCAGCGCCGAAACAAGCGCCGATTGTGAAGCAGCCTTCGCTGACGGTGGACCGTGATCCTGCGCCTTCGCCGGATGTTGATCCGCCGGCGCAAGCCCAGACCGGGGCGGCTCAAGGTGTAGGGTTGGCGAAGATTGAGCGCGAGGGGGGGAAGTACACGCTGCGGCAGGATGCGTATGAGGTTCGGCTGAATGCGACGGTGTTGGATGGAAGCGGCCGGTCGGTTCAGACGCTGACGAAGGACGCGTTCTCTGTGTACGAGGATGGAGTGCCACAGACGATCGCTTCGTTCCGGCATGAGGACCTGCCGGTATCGCTGGGGCTGCTGATCGACAGCTCGGGATCGATGTACGACAAGCGGTCCGCTGTTGAAAAGGCTGCACTCGACTTTGTGAAGCTGTCGAACCCGGCGGATGAAGAGTTTCTCGTGGACTTCTCGTGGGAGGCTTTCATCGACCAGGACTTTACGAACAACATTGACAAGCTGCAGCAAGGTTTGGGGTATATCAAATCGAGCGGTGGGACGGCTATTTATGATGCGCTGGTGGCTTCGGCGGATTATCTGAGCAAGAATGCGAAGCATCCGAAGCAGGTGCTGCTGGTGGTTACAGACGGCGAGGACAATGCTTCCACTGCGACCCTGGAGCAGACGATCCGGCGGATTCAGGACCTGGACGGGCCGGTGATCTATTGCGTGGGGTTGCTGTTTGGCGAGGACACGGACAAGCGTGAATCTCGCCATGCAAAACGGGTGTTGGAGACGCTGGCCGAACAGACGGGCGGGGCGGCTTATTTTCCGAAATCGGTGAGGGATGTAGATGCCGTGGCTGCTGAGGTGGCGCAGGATATCCGGACGCAGTACACGATCGCGTATCACTCGACAAAGTCGCCGACACTGGGCGGGTATCGTGAGGTCCACGTGGAGGCGAAGGCGAAGAGCTTCGGTAGACTGTCGGTGCGGACGCGGAGCGGGTACTATCCAAGGGTCGCGCAGGCGTCGACGAAGGGTGGGGATTCCGGATTCGGCAGCAACGGGAAGAAGAATCCCTGATGCAGGGTGGGGTGTTGCTTGGTTCGGGCTTTCGATTGGTGCGTCCTGTGTCGAAGATCAGCGACATCATCGCGACGTGTAGCGTGAATCGCTAACCCAGGCAAACGGCAGATCCCTCCACTCCCCCTTCGACTCCTCCTCGGCTCGCGTCGCTCGCTCGGAGTCGCTCAGGGTCCGGTCGGGATGACACATCCATATCAATCACTTTAGACTCACGGGATGGGGTGGATGGTTTTCGCAAAGCCAGTTTTCTGGCAATTGATGTAAAAAGCTTGTGTGCCCTAAGCCTTCGGCGAGAACTTCCTGCGGGTTGAATTTGTGTGTGAGGTTTTGGTCGATGAGGGTTGCAGAGAACGTATTGGAACTGGTGGGACAGACGCCGATGTTGCGTCTGCGCCGGCTGGAACAGTCGAGTGGGACGGGGTCTTGCGCGGAGATATGGGCGAAGCTGGAGTTTCTGAATCCGGGCGGAAGTGTGAAAGATCGCGCGGCGTTGGGCATCGTGCTGGACGCCGAGCGGCGTGGGGTGTTGCGGGCGGGAGGCACGATCGTTGAGGCCACGGCGGGCAATACGGGCGTGGGGCTGGCGCTGATCGGTGTGAATCGCGGATACAAGGTGATGCTGTATGTGCCGGAGCAGTTTGCGGAAGAGAAAGTGAAGCTGATGCGCGGGCTGGGTGCGACGGTAGTGCGGACTCCGGAGTCTGAGGGCATGGCGGGAGCGATTGAACGGGCGCTCGAGTTTGAGATGGAGACGCCGGGGGCGTTTGCTGCGCTGCAGTTTGAGAATCCGGCGAATCCGGATTTCCATGAGCAGACGACTGCGGTGGAGATATGGCAACAGATGGACGGGCGCGTGGATGCGTGGGTTTCGGGGATCGGATCGTCGGGGACGTTTACCGGGGTGGCGCGGTTCTTGAAGAAGAGGCGGCCGGAGATTTTGACCGTGGCTGTGGAGCCGCAGGGAAGTGTGCTGCAGGGTGGCGAGCCGGGGCCGCATCGGGTGGAGGGAATTGGCGTGTCGTTTATTCCTGCGACGTTTGATCGCAGTGTATGCGACCGCGTGATGAAAGTGATGGATGAACCGGCGTTTGCGATGGTGAAGCGGCTGGCTGCGGAGGAGGGCGTGTTTGCGGGATCGAGCGCTGGGGCGATGTTGTGCGCGGCTGTGGATGTGGCGAAGGAGCTGGGCGCGGGGAATAGGGTGGTGACGGTGATTCCGGATTCGGCGGAACGGTATCTGAGCAAGGGTTTGCTGGATTAATCGGCGAACAGCAGATTCCTCCGCTTCGCTGCGGAATGACAACAAGAAGAGTTTGTGGACGAAGGGGAGTGATATGCAAGAGAGAAAGCTGGGATTTGCAACGCGGGCGATTCATGATGGGCAGGCTCCCGATGAGCTGACGGGCGCGGTGAATGTGCCGATTTATTTGACCTCGACGTATCAGCAGGAGGCGATTGGGAAGAATAAGGGGCATGAGTATGCGCGGCTGACCAATCCTACGCGGGATGCGTTGGAGGAGAACCTTCGCTCGCTTGAAGGGGGGACGAGCGCGCATGCTTTTGCCAGCGGGATGGCCGCGATTACTGCGATGTGCACGATGATGAAGTCGGGCGACCATGTGGTGTGCTCGGACAATGTGTATGGCGGGACGGGGCGGCTGTTTGACCAGGTGCTGACGAACTATGGACTGACGTTTACGTATGTCGATTCGAGTGTGGCGGAGAACGTGGCTGGGGCGCTTACGCCGGCGACGAAGCTGGTGCATATCGAGACGCCGACTAATCCGATGATGTCGATTACAGATATTGCTGCCGTGGCGCGGATCTGCCATGCGAAGGGCGTGGAGTTGAGCGTGGATAACACGTTTCTGTCGCCTTATCTTCAGCAGCCGATTGCTTTGGGTGCGGATATCGTGATGCATTCGACGACGAAGTTTTTGAATGGGCACTCGGATGGGTTGGGTGGGGTTCTGGTTTGTACGAAGCCGGAGCATGCGGAGCGGTTTCGGTTTGTGCAGAAGTGTACAGGCGGGATTTTGTCGCCGTTTGAGAGTTATCTGCTGCTGCGCGGGGTGAAGACGCTGGCGGTTCGGATGAAGCAGCATGATGCAAATGGACGTGTGGTTGCCGATTTTTTAAAGAATCATGCGAAGGTGCGGGAGGTGTTTTATCCGGGCCTGGCGGAGCATCCGCACCATGAGTTGGCGAAGAGGCAGCAGCATGGGTTTGGGTCGATGATCTCGATGGAGTTGGGTTCGCTGGAGAACGCGAATAGGTTTGCCAGCGCGCTGAAGCTGGGGTATCTGGCGGAGTCGCTGGGCGGAGTGGAGACGCTGATTTGTCACCCGGCGACGATGACGCATGCGGCTGTGGGGGCTGCGGGGCGGGCGAGGCTTGGGATTACGGATGGGTTGATGCGGGTGTCGGTGGGGATTGAGGATGTGGAGGATGTTGTGGCGGATCTGGGGCAGGCCTTGGATCGCATCTGAGAATGGCCCGGTTTATGACGACCGAAGAAGAATGCAGGAGCCGGGTGCCGATCCTGTGTGACGATGCACACGGGACCGGCTCTTCAGCTGTACGAAGTTTTGAGGCGATCAGGCTTGTGTTGACATGACCCTACGACGGAGTGCACCAGCTCCTGCTCCGGCCGCTGTCAACATCAAGACGAAGGTCGAAGGTTCCGGAACTGCCGAGGGCTGCGGCCCAGGGGTTGCGCTACCGAACGTTACATCATCGAACACGATCTGATTTGCGACACCCGCGAAGCTGATTGACTGTGCGGTGCCGGCGAACGAGACGCCGATTGGAACGAACGGGCAGAAACCTGCACTATAGGTTCCGCCGCAGTTGCTCGGCGTTGTTGGCAAGTTGAGCGATGCCAACAGGGTCCCGGTGCCATCGACGCCGGAGTAGACGCTAAGGCTCCCGGTGTCGAGGATTGCGGTGTAGAACAGGGAGAATCCAGTGGTAAAGCCGGCGGGGGCATCCATGAAGGTGTTGGCACCGCTCAGGAAGAAGAGCCCACCTTTCTGGGAGTTGGGATCGCCCAGGCCGCCACGGGATGTGTTCGAACAAATTACGCCTGGCGTGTTGAGACAAATCGCCTGCGCGTTGGAGCTGAAGGTGATGCCGTAGTTGGTCCCTGTGGTTCCGTCGCTGCTGGTGCCGCCGTTGTAGAAGCCGTTGATGAAAGCGAATCCCGAAGGATAGGTGGAGTTGATTCCTTCAAAGTTGAGGACAATAGGGTCAGCAAAAGCAGTGCCGGCTCCCCCAATCGTAAGAGTTAAGGCAAGAATCTTTGCACAAAGCTTCATTATGCGTTCCTCGGATTAGATTGAATTTTGCTTTTGAGTTGTCGGGGCCCGCCTCCCCCTTGAAGCATTTGAATTGCCAAAGAATTCTGAGGATAAGTGGCCTTAAATCAATGAGCTAGTCATCGCTTTGGGGCATTTTGATGCACTGTTTTGCACTTTTCGGGAACTGTACTGGATAAGGTTGGTTTTCCATGAGCCGCGAGCGGGTGCATGATGGACTTCAGGGGCGTTTCGTATTTGCTTGCACCTGAGACCTTGCGAAGGTGGGAAGAGAAGCACGCGCCGTCTACGTGCCAGAGTATGCGTGCATGTGATACATGTATAAGCGATGGTTATGACCTTAGGAGAAGGCCATGTTTGGATTGACCGAGGAACAGAAGCAGTTGCAGAGCGCGGTGCGGGCGTTTGCGGAGGGAGAGATTGCGCCGCATGTGAGCGAGTGGGATGAGAAGAGCGAGTTTCCGCACGAGGTCGTGAAGAAGCTGGGAGAGATGGGGCTGCTGGGGGTGATCTTTCCGGAGTCGCTGGGCGGCTCGGGAATGGGCTACGTGGAGTATGTGCTGGCGATTGAGGAGTTGTCGCGCGTGGATGGCAGCGTGGGGATCATTGTTGCGGCACATAACTCTCTGTGCACGAATCACATTATGCTGGGCGGGAACGACGAACAGAGGACGCGGTGGATTCCGAAGCTGGCGAGCGGACAATGGCTTGGAGCGTGGGGGCTGACGGAGCCTGGTTCGGGTTCCGATGCTGGCGGCGCGCGGACGACCGCGGTTCGTAAGGGTGATTGTTGGGTGCTGAATGGATCGAAGACATTCATCACGAACGGCGGCCATGCCGACTGTGCGGTCGTGCTCGCAGTGACGGACAAGGAAAAGGG
>JAOAPF010000160.1 GCA_025462755.1 Edaphobacter sp. | reverse complement strand
ACCGCTATCTCTGACTGATTATTGGGTGGCTGTTACCGTGGGAGTTTCGAGGGATTTGCGGTAGTTGCCGTAACCGACGATTACGGTTGAGCTGATCAGAAGGAAGAGGCCGCAGGAGACGAGGAGCAAGTCCGTGGGCGTTGCTGGATGCGATACATCGTGCGCTGAATACCTTCCGTAACAAGAAAATGTGGACGGAGATGATGAAGCGTGCCATGGCGGAGGATTTTTCCTGGGACAAGCCGGCAGCTGAGTATGTAAAGGTGTACGAGCGCGTCATTCGGAATCGAAGCTGAATTCCATTCGTAGTATTGAGCTTTTCCGAACTGTCAATTAATTTTGAATCCATTATATGCATATACATCTAATTGCCTATGACCAGATTCCTCACCCCATCGCTCCCCTGCATGTGCGCAAGTTTTCGCCGGGCATCCAGAGCGCTCACCCAGCTTTATGAAGATGCTCTGCGTCCGGTCGGACTTCGGGCCTCCCAGTTCACCGTTCTGCAAACACTTTCCCTCGCAGGGGAGGTCACTCAGGGCAAATTGGGGCAAATTCTGGCGATGGATAGCACGACTCTCACACGAACGCTCAACATCATGAGCCGCCATGGCTGGATAGCGAAGCGGCGTGGCGAGGACCGCAGGGAGTGGCGAATGCGACTGTCTAAAGCCGGCGAGGCCGAGTTCAAACAAGCATTGCCCCACTGGGAAAAGGCGCAAACACGGTTACGCCGGCAGCTTGGAGAGGAACTCTCGGACAACCTTATGAAGCTGACTCAGAAAGTAACCCACGCACTCATCGACTAAGGAGAATCGTTATGACAAACGCAAAGTATGCAAAGCTTACGGCTCGTCTGATCTTCGTCTGGTTTTTCTTTTCTCTTACCGCTTCGGCCCTGCACCTATTCAGGGCTGAACCGGACCAACCGCCGCTCGCTTTTGGACTGGCGGTTCTGATTCCAATCGCTACTTTCGTGCTATGGTCTGCTGTCTCGCAACCATTTCGGCAATTTCTGCTGTCGCTGAATCCGAGCACGTTGACGATTGTGCAGGCGTGGAGGATTGCCGGCTTTGTGTTCCTCGTGCTGTACACCTACAACATCTTGCCGGCTCGGTTGGCGCTGCCCGCAGGCTGGGGAGACATCGCGATAGGAGCGACCGCGCCACTCGTCGCATTGAAACTTGCCAATCCCAACCACCGGAAGGGTTTCATCCTCTGGCAGCTGCTTGGAATTACCGACCTGGTCTCAGCAGTGGGTCTCGGCACGACTGCCCAGCTCATCAATCCGCACGGAATTGCAACCAGCGCCATGACGGTGCTTCCGATGAGCTTGATTCCAACCTTTGCCTTACCGCTGTTTATGATTCTGCACTTCATCTCCATCGCGCAGGCTCGCCAATGGCAGGGGCAGCCGCATCTACCTATTGCGGAGCCGCTGCAATCATCCGGCCTGTGAACTGACGCGTGTTCGGGAGGCCGACCTTCTTTGCAACAGATAGTGCACAGGAATGCCGAGCAGAATGATGGCCGTTCCAATCAGCGAATTTCGCGGCTGGTCTGCAAACGAAAACACCAGAAGAACCACCGCGGCAATAATGAACAGAGCCGGCAGCACCGGGTAACCCCAAATGCTGTAGGGTCGCGTCGCATTTGGCTCGCGGTGCCGGAAGACAAAGATGGTGCTCGCGGTGAGTGCGTAGAAGAGCCACTCGCTGAAGATCGCCAGTGAGAAGAGCGCCTGGAATTTCCCGATCGCGAGCAGCAGCAGTGTACTCAGGACCGCCTGGAGGATGAGCGCATTAGCCGGAGTTTTATACCTCGAATTAACGTGCGCCAATTGTTTGAAGAAGAGGCCATCGCGCGCGGCCGCGAATGGCACTCGTGCTCCCGAAAGCGACGATCCGACAAAGGTGGCGCAGATGCTTACCGCCATTCCAATAGACACCAGCGTCGCTCCCCACTGCCCTGCGACCAAACGCATCGCATCCGCTGCCGGCCGGTCAGCCGTCGCAATTGCGGCTGCAGGCAGGACATACTGAATGGCCGCGTTGGTCAGCATGTAGAGCGCGCCGACGATCGCAACACCGCCCACCAGCGCCAGCGGCATACTGCGCTGCGGCCGCTCCACCTCGCCCGCCATGGTCACGACGTCGCTCCACCCGTCATAGGCCCATAGCGCGGCGACCAGCGCGATCATGAAGCCATAGAAGCCGCCGCGCGCTCCCGCGAACTCAGTGGCGAAGTTGTGCCATGACCCATGATTGCCAGCCGCACCAAAGCAGAAGCCCGCAATCACAACAATCAGGAAACCCTTCAGCCACGTCAGAGTAAGCTGCACATTCGCGGACTTGCGCGTTCCGATGATATTGAGACCTGCGATCAACCAAGTCACCGCGATGGCAAAGATCTGTCCCCACAGCAAATGCGCAAAGGCCGGACGCGCGAAGAATCCGAAGATAGCAAACGTCCCCAGAACACGCGCCAAACCGGCTGCAATGGTCGCCAGAGAAGAGGGTTTAGCAACCGTAACCTGCGTCCACATATAGAGGAAGCCGGCAAGATCGCCATAGGCTTCCCGCAAAAAGGCGTACTCGCCACCGTACCGAGGTCGCGCCGCAGCGATCTCCGCATAGGTCATAGCACCGAAGAGCGAAAGAAGCCCGCCCACGATCCACACCGCGTAAACCGCCCTCGACGAGCCCACCGCAGCCATCATCTCGCGCGGAACCAGAAAGATGCCGCTGCCGATGATGATGCCCACAACAATGGAGGTCGCGTGAGATGCGTTCAAAACGCGTGGTAGTTCAGACTGAGGTTTCGGCATCGGTTTCCGGAGAGTAGCATATCGCTGCAGGTAACTTGCAATGACCAAACACCCAGATCACCCCTGATGCATCCTATTTGTAAAATGGAAACGTTTGTGACTGGAGTGAAGTATGGATTGGACGCCCGGGGAACTAAGCAGCGATATCGAAGACAGACGCAGCTCCTCCGGTGGCGGCGGAGGCTTCGGAGGCGGCGGGCTCGGCATCATCGGCTTCATTGTGCTTCTTGTGATCAGTCTGGTGACTGGGCGCAACTACATTGGCAGTTATCTGTCAGGAGGCGGCGCTGCCTCTTCGCAAAGAGCGCAGAACACCGACGGACGCCCATACTCTGCATCGCCCGCCGAAGACCGCTCCGCGCATCTTGTCTCCTGGACGCTCGATGATGTGCAGAAAACATGGGAAAAACTTTTGCCGGAACAGACAGGGAAGCAGTATCGCCGCGCAAAGCTTGTGCTCTTTCGCGACTACACCCAATCCGCCTGCGGTGCCGCCCAATCGCAGACAGGCCCGTTCTATTGTCCTGCTGACGAGAAGGTGTACATCGACCTGAGCTTCTGGGATGAACTCAGGCATCTCGGCGGCAGTAACGCGGACTTTGCCCAGGCGTACGTTGTCGCGCACGAACTCGGCCACCACGTGCAGGATATCCTCGGAATCGAACAGAAGGTTCAGCACCTCTCCAGCCAGGATCCGTCGCAGAGGAACCCTCTCTCCGTCGATCTCGAACTGCAGGCAGACTGCCTCGCAGGCGTATGGGCGCACAGCACCGAGCAGCGTCAAATCGTTCACGACGCCGATATCGCAGCCGGCCTCCAGGCAGCGGCAGCCGTAGGCGACGATCACCTGCAGCGAATGCAACGCGGAACAGTAAGTCCGGAGAGCTTCACCCATGGCTCCTCCGCCCAGCGTGTTGGTTGGTTCAAACAAGGGCTGCAGCAGGGAACCGTCGCAGCGTGCAACACCTTCAAGACAGGCGGCGCAGTTCCTTCCTCCAGCGACTACAACCGACAATAATCGAGCGCCGGCACCAAGCTAACGAAGTATCGGCAAAACTTCGGAGTTTGTAGTTTCGGCTTTGAAGTAGTTGCGGATCCTCTCAGCGGTCGCGGCGTTCACAACGGCGGTGAGAGCGTCCGGTGCAGCCTGCTTGATGCCGCGCACACTACCGAAGTGTTCAATCAAACGCTGCCGCGTTCTTGGCCCGACACCCGGTATCGATAGCAACTCACTATCGCGGTCGCGCATCTGCCGTCGTTTGCGATGATAGGTCACGGCAAAACGGTGGCTCTCATCGCGAATCTTCTGCATCAGGTGGAGCACCGGAGACCGCCGATCCAGCACCACCGGCTCATTCTCCTGCCCATAGACATAGATGATCTCCTCGCGCTTCGCAATGGACGCGAGCGGCTGCAGCGTAACACCGACCTCCTCAAGCGCCGAGTAGGCCGCGTGCAACTGACCAAGTCCGCCGTCGATCAGGATAAGAGAAGGGAATGGTTTCTTCTCCTCCTGCAGCCGCTTGTAACGGCGGTGGATCACCTCACGCATACTCGCGAAGTCATCGACGCCAGTGACAGTCTTCACCTGAAACTTGCGGTAGTCGGACTTCTTCATCGCGCCGTCCTCCCACACCACCATCGAGGCAACCGTCTCCGCGCCCTGGATATGCGAGACATCGAAGCATTCGATCCGGCGCGGCGGTTCCTCCAGCGTCAGTGCATCCTGCAGGGCCTCTTGAATCGCCTTCATCCCCGGCTGCAGCACTCGAAACCGCTGATCGTAGGATTGCTTCGCATTCTGGCAAACCAGATCAACCAGCGAACGCTTTTCGCCACGCTGCGGTACCAGAATCTCAACCCGCCTTCCCGTCCGCTCCGTCAAAATCTCTGCCAGCAGCGCCCGATCGGGAAACTCTACCGGCACCAGAATCGACCGCGGCACGTAGCTCTGATCGAGGTAGATCTGTTTCAACAGCGCGGAGAAAAAAACCGCAGGGCTGAACGCAGCACCGGGCTCCGATACGGCCGTATGCTGA
The DNA here is from genome assembly GCA_025462755.1 of Edaphobacter sp. Taxonomy (GTDB): domain Bacteria; phylum Acidobacteriota; class Terriglobia; order Terriglobales; family Acidobacteriaceae; genus Edaphobacter. The sequence continues at coordinate 17,659 of JAOAPF010000160.1, read as the reverse complement.
ACGACCGGGATGCCTTCTCCGATCTCTGGCGCTGGCGCCGCCGGGTCAGGCTCCATGCGGGGGATCGTCTCCAACTCGTCTGTCTCCGCCACAACCTCGGTCAACGTATCCGGCAACGACTCCGGCAGATCCTCCCAGAAGAGGTCGCGGCGGTCAACGATGTTCCCGCTGCGCATGTGAAACAGGTTCACCGCCAGCATCTCGTTTTCATAGTGATAGCCAAAGACGTCCGCATCTTCGTTATCCGTCGTCGCCATGCGCTGTTTGTCCTGCATCTGGTGCACGGTAACGATCTGATCGCGAAGCCGCGCTGCAAGCTCAAACTGTTCCGCCTGCGCCGCCGCTTCCATGCGTTGCGTCAACGAGTGCTCCAACTCGCTCGGACGCCCTTCCAGAAAGAGCTGCACATCGCGGATGGTCTCGCGGTAGCTCTCAGGCGTCGTCAATCCCTCCAGACAAGGTCCCAGGCAGCGTTTGATGTAGTACTGCAGGCACGCGCGCGGATGGTAGCGCGACAGATCGACCTTGCAACTCGGAATCAGAAAACTCCGGTGGATCAGGTCGACCAGCCGATAGGCCAGATTTCCTGGAAAATACGGTCCGTAGTACGCTCCGCCGTCCTTGCGCAGCCTGCGGGTCACGAAGACCTTCGGATAGCGGTCGTTCATCGTCAGCTTGATGTACGGATACGTCTTGTCGTCGCGGAGCAGGATGTTGAACCGCGGCTTCTTCTGCTTGATGAGGTTGTTTTCCAGCGCCAGCGCCTCATGCTCGTTCGCCACCGTGATGTACTCCACATCGACGGCTTCCCGCATCAGCGAACCGGTCTTCGCATTGACCTGCGACGCGTCTAAAAAGTAGGACCGCACCCGGGCGCGGAGGTTCTTCGCCTTACCGACGTAGATCACCTCGCCCTCTGCATTTTTGTAGAGGTAGCACCCCGGCTGGGTGGGTAGGGTCCGGATTTTCTGCTGGAGATCCATACTGGTGCTTAGGCCCGTATCTTAAGTTTAGTCGCCAAACTGTGCAGAGATTTGCTCAGAAGATTTGACGCGTTATCCCATCAAAAGTTCCCGATCTCCGCAGCGCCTGGCTCGAAGTCTGGCTGGCGTTTTCCGGGTAAGCATATGCATACAAATAGTTTAGCCAAGTTAAAACTTTGGCATTATGATTGCTGCATATATTCCGTTGAAGCACTTCCAACAGGAGAGTAATCCATGAGCCCGACTAGTCAATACGATACAAAACTTAAGTCTGCCTGTACGGTCGCTGTAGCCAGTGCCTTCGTCATCCTCTTTACGGTCGGTTGCTCCACCAAGAATTACGTTCGCTCCCAGACCGCCCCGATCATCCAGCAGACCAACGACCTCGACACCAAAACCGCTGCCGATCACCGCAACATTCAGGACACCGATGAGCGAGCCAAGACCGGCATCGCCGGAGCCCAGAGCGCAGCGAACACGGCCGACCAACATGCCCTCGCTGCTGGTCAATCAGCCGATGCTGCCAACAAGTCCGCGCAAGAGGCTTACAACCGGGTCGACAGCCTCAGCGGAGTCGTAGCCAATCTGGACAACTACAAGCAGCTCTCTGACGTGAACGTCACCTTCGCCTTCGACAAATATGTTCTGACCGCTGACGACAAGAAGCAACTCGATGATCTCGCGGCCAATCTCTCCAACGCGCGCGGCTACATCCTCGAACTTACCGGCGGAACGGACTCTGTGGGTGACGTCAACTACAACTACCAGCTCAGCCAGCGCCGCGCAGATGCAGTAGCGAACTATCTGCAATCGAAGTACAACATTCCGCCCCACAAGTTCTACCTGGTCGGGATCGGTAAGGATCAGCAGGTGGCGAGCGACAAGACCGCTGCCGGTCGAGCCAAGAACCGTCGTGTTGACATCAAACTGTTGTCCAACATGGGCGATCATCCCTCGACCACGGCGACGACAAACGGCCCCAGTGGCCAGCAGTAACAATTAAAGCTTCGTACGACAACCCGCAGCACGAAACCTACCTTCAATGTAACGCGGCCGGTATGCTGCCGACGCGTTACATCTTCCCCTCGAGGGCGGCAGGGCAGCATGGACATCACCCTGCCAGCTATCCGCGCATAACTTCTGAGCTTGCGGCCTAGGTCTTGAGCTTCTGATAGACCAGCGCCAACAGCGCCGAAGTGGCGATCACCCACGCGAATTGATACCAGTAGAAGAACGGAAAGCCCCACAGCACCGGCGTCGAGTGGGCGTAGATCTGTGGAAAACAAAGTCCAAGGTAGGGCAGTATGAGGAGCAGTACCCATCGGCTCCTGCGTCGTGTTGCTTTGGCGGTCGCTACAGGCTCAGGCACCATATGGTGCAAAGCATAATCGATTTGCATCCAATCCAGAAAGCCGATGTTATCGAGTAAAGTTGAAGGCATGGCCCCACCCACACCGCAGAGTCCTCAGTTGGAAGCCGCCTCATCCGCTGCCGCTTCGCTCGCCGAAGCCATAGCGATCATGGCGCGCCTGCGTGGGCCGGACGGCTGCCCCTGGGACCGCGAACAGACATTCGACTCCATCAAGCGGCACACCCTCGAGGAGACCTACGAGGTCTTCGACGCCATCGAGCGCCGCGCCTGGCCCGACCTGAAAGATGAGCTCGGCGATCTTCTGCTGCAAGTGCTCTTCTACGCGCAGATGGCCTCCGAGGCTGGCTACTTCACACTGCAGGACGTCGCCACGAACCTGAACGAAAAACTTATTCGCCGCCACCCCCATATCTTTGCTGGAGCCGAGGTTGCGGACTCAGATGCGGTCCTCCGTAACTGGGAGCAGATCAAGCAATCCGAGAAAAGCGCGTCAACAAGCCCACAATCGTCAGGCCAACAGTCGTCGATCTTGGACGACATTCCCCGCAGCATGCCGGCCGTGCTGGAGGCGAGCAAGCTCGGCTCCCGCGCCGCAAAGGTCGGCTTCGACTGGCCGAACGCGGACGGACTCTTTGACAAGCTCCAGGAGGAGATCAGCGAGTTGAAGGCCGAGTTGACGCCGTCATCCGAGGGCCAGTCAAAGGCCGCCATCGAAGCCGAGTTCGGCGACCTTCTCTTCACCGCCGTCAACCTTGCCAGACATCTCAAGGTCGACCCTGAATCGGCTCTGCGTGCCGCCAACGCAAAGTTCCGCAGCCGCTTCGCTGCCATGGAGTCTGCTGCGGGCAACAGCGACGCTCTGGCGGCCTCCACGCCGTCTGAACTCGACCAACTATGGAATCAGGCGAAGAACGCCGTCAGCGAGCCACCTAGCCCATGAACGCAAGCCCGCAGAGCAGCATCGAGATCCAATCCCTCACCACCTTGGAACAATTTGAGCGCTGCGTCGTCCTCCAGATCGAAGTCTGGGGCTACAGCGATGGCGACGTCATCCCGCGACGCGTCTTCGTCGTGGCGCAGCGCATCGGCGGCCAGGTGATCGGCGCATTCGACGGCGACACCCTCGTCGGTTTCGCCATGTCTTTGCCCGGCTACCGTGACGGCAAGTCTTACCTGCACTCGCATATGCTGGCCGTGCTGCCCCAATACCGCAACGCCGGCATAGGCCGCCGCCTCAAGCTCGCCCAGCGCGACGACGCCATGGCCCGCGGCTTCGATCTGATGGAGTGGACCTTCGATCCGCTGGAGATCCGCAACGCCTATCTCAATATCGCCCGGCTCGGCGTGATCGTCAGGCGCTATCAGCCCGATTTCTACGGCCCCTCCTCGTCCCCATTGCAAGGAGGCCTGCCGACGGATAGGCTATACGCGGAGTGGTGGTTGCGCTCCGACCGCGTGGCAGGTATGCTGCGCGGTGAAGCCCCGTCAATCGAAGTCATCGAACGCGTCACCGTCCCGTACACCATCTACCAGTGGAAGCAGGATACCCAGCAAAGAAATCTCGCGCGAGCTTTGCAGAGCAGTAATCAGGAGGCTCTCCAATCGGCCTTCCATCGCGGCCTTGCCGTCATTGGCTACGACCGCGATGCTCAGGGTAATGGCACTTTTCTTCTTGGCCCATGGAAACAAACTTTAGACGTCTGACAACATTGGAAGATTCTCACCGAACATTCGTCGACCGCATCGCATCCAACACAATTCATCTTCATACGATTGGAAAGACAGGAAATAGCACATGCTCAACATCGACGCCATCCACATGCGCGAGATCAACATGCCGCTGGCCCATCCCTTCGAGACCAGCTTCGGCCTCACCACAGGCCGCCGCATCCTCCTGATAGAGCTCGAGTCCGAGGGCCTCACCGCATGGGGCGAGTGTGTCGCTGGCGAGCATCCTTACTTCAGCGACGAGACGATCGACACCGCATGGCTCATGATCGAGAACGAACTCGGTCCCAGTCTGCTCGAGGCGAACGTGGAACGCGGCGGCAGTTGTCCTAACATCTTCCGCCAGGTGCGCGGCCATCGCATGGCCAAAGGTGCCTTGGAGAACGCCGTTTGGGACCTCGAAGCTCAGGTCGAGCGCACCTCCCTTGCCGAACTCCTCGGTGGAACCCGCAACCTCATTCCGTGTGGCGTCTCGATCGGCATTCAGCCTTCGCCGGAACAGTTGATGAGAAAGATCGCGACCGAACTCGCCGCCGGCTACCAGCGCATCAAGCTCAAGTGCAAGCCCGGCTGGGATACCAACATCTTCGAGGCCGTGCGCAAGCGCTGGCCCGACATCACCCTCAGCTGCGACGCCAATTCTGCCTATCGGATGAAGGACCTCGACCACATCGCCAGCTGGGACCAGTTCAATTTGCTCATGATCGAGCAGCCCCTCTGGTACGACGACTTCTACTTCCACTCCATGCTGCAGAAACGCCTCAAAACCGACATCTGCCTCGACGAATCCATCCGCAACCGCCGCGACGCCCTCGCCGCCATTGACATGGAGTCCTGCCGCATTATCAACATCAAGGTCGGCCGCGTCGGCGGCTTTAGCGAAGCAATCGCCGTCCACAACGCCGCCGCCGAACGTGGCATTCCCGTCTGGTGTGGCGGCATGCTCGAGACTGGAATCGGCCGCTCCCACAACATCGCCTTGTCCTCGCTGCCGAACTTCTCGCTCCCCGGCGACGTCTCGGCCTCCAGCCGTTATTGGGCCCAGGACATCATCGAGCCCCCGGTCACGGTCAGCCCCAAAGGCGAGATCGTCGTGCCAACCGCCGTCGGGCGCGGCTTCGAGGTGCAACGCGACCGTATCGAAGCCCACACCGTTCGCCGGCAGACGCTCTTCGCAAAGGCAAGAGTCACCGCCTGAGCCTCTTCTAAGCCCAGGAATCAAGGCCGAACCATGTAACCAGCAGACAGCTTGCCATGAAGCGCCAACGGCGCGTGCCAAATCAGCCCAGGGCGCCAGCCCTGGGTTGCGATGCCTCCGTGCCGAGGGCTGATAACCCCCACCTATAGTGATTTTTGACAGGTTCTATCGCTCTGGCAGCGGCGTAGCCAGCAGCAGGTGAATTGCGTCCTGGTAGCTCATCGGACCAAGCTTCTGGTGATTGCTGGTCTTTGCACTGGAGTGGATGTCCAGCTTCTTGACCATCAGTGCGCGCACGCTCAGGTTCATCGAAAAGTCGGTGAAGATCCATCGATTATCGCCGACATTGGTCTGGTCCATCTCCAACTTGCCTCCTGGATAGATATGAGCCAGCATGCCCCAGCCGAAGTTCACCGGGCGAAAGATCGTCCCTTCCATGCGAACGACGTAGTGGGCCTTTGCATCGATCCACACTCTCCCCTGTAACCCCGTTAGCGCCTGGGCCTGCGTGCTCGGAGGAACCCACTTTGGATTCGGCTTGTAATCCATAACAATCTCTGGCGCCCCGCCGTTCCTGCCTGACTGCGGCTGCCCCGGCGTGTACGTGTTGTTCATGGCGTCCGCGATCATGGGCACCAGTTTGTCCGCCGTCGATTTTTCGGACTCTCCGTTTTTTACATGTTTGGCGAAGACTGCAGGCGAAGCGAGCATGTCGTTCAAACGCTCTCGTTCCGCCTTGTCCTGTTCAGCTGTCAGCGGCTTCCCATCCTTCAAAATCAAGCGGGCCACAGTGCCATCCTTGCTTTCGATGATGTCGCGGACCTGATCGCCCCTCTCGTTGACCGTCTCCATGCGATACCGCAGATAGGAACCTTTGTGGTGAAGCGCTAGCAGCTCGTTTGCGGCCGCTTCGGCTGCCAGGTCGTGTGGTGAGATCGACGGCAGCGAAGGACTCGCCCCATCAAGTCGCGCCCCTGTGCTCTGCGCCCCCGCGCTCTGCGGCTTCGCTGGCCGGGTCGTTACTGCGTTCAACAGGATGAGAGATGCCACTGCGATCCAGTTCGCTGACCTCCGGCGCCCTGCCACCTGTCCCACCCGGGCTGAATAGTCCAAAACGGAGCTAGGCACAGTTGCTGCCACTCTTACCAAACCACACCTCTATCCTCCATCGTCGGCCCATTCTGCCCATCTTACGTAAGACGCGGGGACTGCGCCAAAGTGTGAAGAGTTTGCCTCATAGCATGAGCTTGGGTATAGTTCGGGCAAGACGAACTTGCAGCACTCAGCACGAAAGGGAGAACAAAAAGCCTATGAAGCCAGCAGAAGGTTCCACCGTCATCGGTAAGTCGGTCGTCATCCGGGGAGGGCTCTCCGGCAATGAAGATCTTTTCATCGACGGAGATGTCGAGGGGACTGTAACTCTCCCGGATAGTTGCTTAACCATTGGTCCAAACGCGCGGGTCAAGGCCGATGTCAGCGCTCGCGAGGTCGTTATCTTCGGCCATCTGACGGGAAACGTTCAGGCCACAGGCCGGGTCGAACTCCGCCAGTCGGCCCTCGTGCTCGGAGACATCCTTGCCGGCAGGCTCTCGATCGAAGAGAGCGCTGTTCTCACCGGCCGTGTCGAACTGAAGGTCACCTCCGAGGCGTCAAAATCCTCAGCTCCTGTTGCCCGAGTCCCTGCGCCGGCCGAGGCGAGCGCTCCTCTTTTTTCTCAACCAAAGGCCTAAACTAGAAAGGGAAGCGAGCACATGCGCAACCTTTTTGGCGGCGGCAACACTACAACCAGTTCACGTGGAAATAATGCGGGCCGTGTACCTCGTCACTCGAGCGGATGGAACGAGTTGATGAAGTACCTCCGAACGCAGGAATCACTACGCATCCTCGACATCGGACCCACTTCCTCCACCAATATCAACTACATCACCAGTCTCGGCCACAGCATCTACATGGCCAATGTCGTCGAGGAAGCATCCAAGCCGGAATGGGTGATTCCCGGCGAAGCTGGGGAGGAGCCTCGGTTCGATGTCGATCGCTTCCTTCATAGCAACTTCAACTTCTCCGGCCGCATGTTCGACGTGGTCATCCTCTGGGATACGGTAGATTATCTGCCCGAGGCCCTCGTTGGCCCCGTGATATCCCGCATCCACGAGGTCCTGCAACCCGGTGGCCTGATGCTTGCCTTCTTCCATCAAACATCGAATCCGGACACAGTCTTCTGCCGTTACCATCTCACGGATACCGACGTTGTTGAGATGCAGCGGGCAGGGAACTACCCGCTCCTCAATGTCTATAACAATCGCAAGATCGAAAACATGTTAAGTGGGTTCAGTAACTACCGCTTTTTCCTCGCGAAGGATAGCCTTCGCGAAGTCATTATTACCCGGTGAATCTGATCTTTCGGCTAACCGAGTCGATAAGGCGCAAAAAGCGCAAGCCCTCGAATCGAGACGCCTGCGCTTTTTTACATTGGAAGTCGAAAACTAACTCTTCGCGCTCTGCTTCCGACGCTCTGCCCATCGCTTCTTCATCGCGTCGGCAATGCGCTTACGACCTTCAGGGCTAAGCTTGCGTTTGCGAGGTGTCGTTGTAGACGCCGCGGAAGCAGTACTCTTGCTGCCTTTGGGGCGGCCCCGGCCTGCGGGTGATGCCGACGTAGTCGTCCCGGCCAGCAGAGCGCGCGCCTGTTGTAACTTCACTATCTGAGCGTCAATTTCAGCAATAATACGATTTACTTCCACGTGTTACCTCCGGTTGGCATGGATCGCTCGAATCGCTCGGCGCCACTTGGGCATATATCGAATCCTAGCTGCCACTACGACGATACAGAACGAACTAATATCAAGCAAATAAATGTAGATGCTGATTACTTTGCTTTAGTAGTCGAAGTAGCCGCATTGTCTTCCGTCTGTACCTCTGATCGTGGCCCTCGAATTGCATATCCGGGCCCGGCGTCATCCACCTCTTCATACCGCATCCCACCCAGACCGCGGCGCTGGTGACTCTCCTCAATGCACTTTTGCAGATCCTTCAGGGTTCCTTGTTTATCCCGTGCAAAGTCAGCTGCTATGCGGGTCAGAGCATAGGTCAAAATATCGCCATGGTGAAGGTCCTGCATATGTGGCGCCCGCCGCATATTGAGCCAGAGACGATGGACAAGCTGTACCTCATTCGGCTCAATCGTCGGCGCATGCGGTCCAATATGGAAGCTCAGCGCCGTGCCGTCCGGTTTGATCACGTAGAACGTAAACTGCCGCTTCGGTTCCGGCAGCGCCTCCCACGCTTGGCCAACATGGTAAGCCTGCTCCTGTGCCGTGAGCTTCGTCGATAGTCCAGAGACAACAGCCGCTGCCTCGAGCGAGTTAGCCGTCTGGACCAGCGCAGCAAAGATGTCGCCCGCAGGAACTACCAGCAGCGAAATATGCTTTCCAAAGCTTTCCGCAACCGACACCGCCTTGGTGAATAGCATCTGTTCGTGTTCGCTGAATAACTGCTCCGAGGCATCGACATATTCCGGCCCACCGGCGCCCATCATTCGCGCAGCCAGCACCACCAGGTCCTGTTCGTCTGTATTGGTGTGTGTCAAGGCCCACTTCAACGCGAACGTCGCTGCAGAATCACGCATCGTCACCACAACGGCGCCGGGCCGAATCTCCAACGCTTCACGCCCGATATTATCCTGATGCTCCAGCTGAAAGTGTTCCTTCATCTGCAACGTCGCTAAGTCATGTCGACGCTTATTGTCCCTTTCGGAGAGCGAGAAGATAATGAAAAATGCGGCCGCGAAGATGACGCCGCTTACTGTTGCCACTGATTTTGTAAGTAGGTTGACGATGGCGGTGGTAAATAAAACCAGAAATACCGAAATCAAGCCGAGAGGTATCTCGGTCTTACCTATTCGCAGGTTGAGCGGCACCTTGGATCCACGTTCTCCACGGAACTTCCAGCGAAGCACCAGCATGGCAAGTGCATTGAAGGTGAAACTCCAGATAACGCCGAAGGCGTAGGCCTCGCCAATCACCAGAACATTGCCGTGGGTCAGCACAATCACCAGTAATTGCATCCCGGCAACTAGATTGATGATCCGGTAGCTGGTCCCATACTTTCGCTGCGGCTTACGAAACCAGTCCGCGAGTACGCCATCCTCTGCGATGCGCATCAGCACACCGGTAGAACCTACGATCGCCGTGTTGACGGCACCCCCCAGAATAAGAAAGCCCACCAGCACGACAAAGACCCGGAACACAATCTTCAGCACCTGGGGCCCGACCATGTTCATCGCCATGCCGGCAATCAGATTGTCGCGATAGACATGGACTCGAACATCATCGGGAATGATCATCACAGCGAGCAGCGTGCATACGCCCGTGAACATGAAGCTATAGATCGCAATGACGAGGGCAGCCCGCTTCAGATTCTTCAGCTTTGGATGTTCAATCTCGCGATTGACCTGCGCCAGCGATTCTTCACCGCTCATCGCAAGCACGGAGTGGCCGAACGCCATCAGCACACCGAACAGGCCGAGCGACGCCGCGAACGATGTCCCCTTCAGAAATCCGAGGGCATCCGGGCTGAAATGCAGATTGGATGGAACTGGCAGCGGAGGCAGGATCGCACCCCGATGGACGACGGTAAAAATCCCCCACGCCAACAAGATAACGACCATCACGGTCGTAATCTTCATGATGTCCAGTGCCTTTTCGCTGGACTCTTCTATCCCCTTCGTGTTCTGCCACCAGAAATAGGTTGTGATGCAGATGGCAATAAATGCGGAAGCAATATCCGGTCTCAGATGGGGTACGACGGCCCAATGAAATCTAGCGGCGGAGAACTCCGCCAGATCGTTCATCATCCCGACGATGTAATGGCCGGCTGAAACCCCGGAGATCGGGCCGGTCAACACATAGTCGAACATCAGGGCCGAAACACTGAGCTTCGCAAACGTGCCGCCCAGGGCCTCCTTTACGATGCGGTACACGCCGCCTCTCGTAAACATGGAACAGCTCTCGACATACACTGCTCGAACTGCGTAGGAGAAGACAACGACTCCAAGAATCAGCCACGGAGCGGCTTTACCCACTGCCTCTTCCGCAAGTCCCCCAGCGTAAAAGGCCGACGAACCAAGATCGTTGAGTACGATAGCGGCCGCCCGCCAGAAGGAAATGAAGGTAAGCATCACCGAAGACGCCACGACAAGGCGTACGCGGTTGGATTGCGGTGGAGCGAGAGTTGGTTTGGAAGAGCCCATTATCTAGAAAACGCCACCTGTTCCGACCATCGAACAAACGCCCCTGAAAATACGGCGTCAACTTCAGCCTGCGTTCCCGAAAAAATCAAAGCGTAATTCAAAGCTCTGCACCGCCATGCTCATCTTCTTTCGATAACACCTGTCGCAGGTCGCGCACCACAGTAAAAACCACAACCAGCAGGGAGCCGGCCATCCCCGCAAAAAAAAGAGGTACCAGAACCTTCGCCAGAATGTGGGCCACTGCGTCCATGCATGCTTATTGTAGCTGTGAAATAGGGCAATGTTAGACTTCAAACGCGATGCGACAAATCCCCCTGCGGCTCTGGGCCATGGCCGTACTCTCCGGCATCCTTCAGATTCTCCCTTTTCCCATCGCAGGCCCCACGCCCCTTTGGCGAACCGCCTTCTGCTGGATAGCGTTGCTTCCTCTTCTATGGGCGCTTCTCGGTAACACAAAGAGGGGAGATCCTCTTACTCTCCCGCAGGCAGCAGCTCTTGGTTACATCTGCGGCTTTATCTGGTACTTAGGAAATTGTTACTGGATCTACCAGACGATGTACCTTTATGGCGGTCTCGCCAAACCGATCGCCGCTGGCATCCTCCTCCTCTTCTGTCTTTATCTGGGGCTATACCACGCGCTGTTTGGCACACTAATTGCCACATTCCGCAGACGCTTCGGTCGCCAAACCGCGCTTCTGTTAGTCCCATTCGCCTGGGTCGCCGTAGAACTCGCCCGTGCCCGCATCACCGGCCTGCCCTGGGATTTACTCGGCAACGCCCAGATCGACAACCCTCTGCTCACGCGTCTCGCCCCCATCACCGGCGTCTACGGCCTGTCCTTCATCATCGCCGCCGTCAATGCTCTCTGGCTCATCCGCATCCGTATCCGCGAGCGCCGCTTCACTCGCCCGGCCCTCACCCTCGCGGGAGTCATCATCGTCGTCCTTTACATCGCGAGCCTGCGGCTGATCGCAAATCCAAAGCCCTCTCCCACAACGGCCACCGCGACCCTCGTTCAGGAGAACCTGGAGGTCGGAGCCGCCAACACCGGCCCCCGGCCCTCAACCCAGCAATTCCTCGATTCCTTCTCCTACCTCAGCCGCTATCCGTCGCCCCGATTCCTCATGGGAATCCCGGAACTTGTAGATACGCCCTCTGTCTTCCTCATCCGCAAATCTCCCGCCGAAACAACCGATCCTGCCCAGCCCACACCCACTCGAACCGACCTCATCATCTGGCCGGAATCTCCCGCGCCGTTCGAAGACATAGACCCGCAGTTCCGCGCATCGATGTCAACGCTCGCCGGCACTGCCCATGCCCCCATCATCGTCGGCAACACCGGCTTCGAGCCAAGTACAACGTCGAAGTCCGGCTACACACCCTACAACCGCGCCTCGTTCATCACCCCCGACGGCACCTTTGCAGGCCACTACGACAAGATGCATCTAGTCCCCTTCGGCGAGTACGTTCCCTACAAAGAGCTTTTCTTCTTCGCAAAAAGCCTTCTGAACGAAGTAGGTCTCTTCGAACCCGGCAAGCAACGCACCGTCTTCAAAACAGGTGACCACACCTACGGGATATTCATCTGCTACGAATCCATCTTCGGCGACGAGATCCGTCATCTCCCCCAGCAGGGCGCTGACGTCCTCATCAATATCTCCAACGACGGCTGGTACGGCGACACCAGCGCCGCCTGGCAGCACCTCAACATGGTTCGCATGCGTGCCATTGAAAATCATCGCTGGATCCTTCGCGCAACCAACACTGGAGTTACCGCCGCCATCAATCCCTACGGCCGAGTCACCGCCGCCGCGCCGCGACACCAGCGAACCAGCATCCGCGTTCACTTCGGCTACGAAAACGATCTAACATTTTATGCGAGATACGGCGATCTCTTCGCCTACGCCTGCGCTTTCATCGCGACTCTAGCCTTCGCCTTAAGCCTGCAGCGCAAAGTTGCCGTAAACTAAAGTTAATATGCTTAGCGACCTCGAATACTCCTACTCCCCGGTCCGCGACAAAGTGCGCGCTCTGCGGGAGTATCTTTGACTCGGCCCGACTCCGCCGTGAACTAGCCACCATAGAAGAAAAGATCTCCGACCCGACCGTATGGGCCGACGCCTCACGTTCCCAACCCCTGATGCGCGAACGCAAGCGCCTCGAAACCCTGCTCGCCGACGACACCGAACTCGCCCGCCGCTCGGACGACATCGAAGCCTACTTCGAACTCGCCCGCGAAGGCGAAAACACAGAACCCGACCTGGCCCGCGAGATCCCATCCCTGGTCGACTTCGCCGATAAACTCGAATCGAAGACCATGCTCTCCAGCGAAACCGACCCGCTCAACGCGATCGTCGTCGTGCACCCCGGCGCCGGCGGTACCGAGAGCCAGGACTGGGCCGAGATGCTCATGCGCATGTACATCCGCTGGGGCGAGCGCCAGAACTTCAAGGTCGAGATCAACGAAATCCAGGACGGCGACGAGGCCGGCATCAAATCCGCCACCTTCACCATCACCGGCGACTTCGCCTTCGGCCTCCTCAGCGGAGAAACCGGCGTCCATCGCCTCGTCCGCATCTCCCCCTTCGACTCCGCCAAGCGCCGCCACACCAGCTTCGCCAGCGTCTTCGTCTCGCCCGAGATCGACGACACCATCGTCATCGACATCAAGCCCGACGACCTCCGCATCGACACCTACCGCTCCGGCGGCAAGGGCGGCCAGCACGTCAACACCACCGACTCCGCCGTCCGCATCACCCACATTCCCACCGGCCTCGTCGCCGGCTGCCAGAACGAGCGCAGCCAGCACAAGAACAAAGAGAAGGCAATGAAGCTCCTCCGCTCACGCCTCTACGAGTACGAGCTGGACAAGAAAAAAGCCGTCAGCAAGAAGCTCGAAGACTCCAAGCTCGACATCAAGTTCGGCTCACAGATTCGCAGCTACGTCCTACAGCCCTACCGCATGGCGAAAGACCTCCGCACCCGCGTCGAGGTCGGTGACGTCGATAAGGTCCTGGACGGCGACCTCGAACCGTTCATCCGCGGATATCTCCGCATGCGCCGCGAGGGCAACTTCCCGGCCGAGGTGACAGAGGACGAACCGGCCTAGAGATTGGCTGGGCTGAGGGGCTGTTCGCCGGTCCCGCTGTCGAATTCTGTGTAATTGTCGAGATGGTCTTTGATGACGCGATAGCATTCGCACGCCCTGGCCTCCAGGCCCGCTGTATCGAGGATATGGATCACGCCCCGGCTATATCGGATCAGGCTTGATTCTTTCAGCAGGCCTGCTGCCGTGGAAACAGTCGGTCGCGTGCAGCCGAGCATATCAGCGATAAATTCCTGCGACAACGCAAAGTCGTTGCTATGCGCGCGGTCCGCGCACAGCAGCAGCCAACGGGCAAGTCGCCGGTCGATGTCGTGTTTTGCGTTGCAGCCCGCTGATTGGACCGCCTGAAGCAGTTGGGTTTGAACATAGCGAAGCGTAAGCGATTGGAATTCACCACCCCGACGAAACTCCCTCCTGGCAACTTCGATTGCGCACGAGTATCCATGGCCGGGAATCTGCGTATACACCCGATTCAGGCTGCGCTTTGTTCCCATCAGGGCGGAGACGCCGACGACCCCCTCATAACCAAACATGCCGACTTCCACCTGCGAACCATCCTGAAAGGTCGTTGTCATAGAAGCCATGCCTTCTTCGACAAAAAACAGGTGCTCGATCGAGTGACCGGGAAATTCAAGCTCGTGTTCTATTTCAAAAGCAACCGGACGCAGGCAGAGTCGAGCGACGGCCTCTCTGTCGAGGGTGCTCAGGATGGAATTCCTAAATACCCGATTTCCCATGGGAAGCCTCATTTCGCATAGGGATCTGCAATACCAGTATGCGCCTCAAATGAAGAAGAGGAAGCGCACGTCACCATTTCTTACAAGCCCACCGGGAGTGTACGCCGACGAGTTCCGCAACGCAGGCTACATCGTCGAAAGAAGCACCGAAGCAATCGTCACCACCTTTCCTGCGGTCACTCCTGTCATCGCTCGCAACCAATGTAACTCTTACGTCTGAGTTGCATCCAACCTGTAAAACCACCGGGGGGACCGGCAATGAGCACAACCAGGACAGCAGATAAATCCAGGCCGACCACGACCGACGAACACGCGCCTTTACGCATGCAATTGATCGACCTCCTCCAAGGCGGTCAGGCGCACGCCACCTTCGACGAAGCCGTCATGGATTTCCCCGCTGACCTGCGCGGCACCGTCCCACCCAAACTCCCTTACTCCGCCTGGCAGCTTCTCGAGCACCTCCGCATCGCCCAGCGCGACATCCTCAACTTCTCCGCGCCTCCCACCGGCGGCTACCACCCCATGCGATGGCCGCAGGACTACTGGCCGCAATCTCCCGAGCCACCCACCGCCGACGCCTGGAACCGTTCCATCCAGGTCATCCAGGCCGATCTAAAAACCTTCATCGCGCTCATCGAGAATCCCCAGTCCGACCTCTTCAAGCCCTTCCGCTGGGGCGATGGCCAGAACCTTCTCCGCGAAGCCCTCCTCATCGCCGACCACAACGCCTACCATATCGGCGAACTCATCGTCCTCCGCCGTCTCCTCGGCGCCTGGAACAACTAAGGGACAAGTAGACAGGTTGCGGAAAACTCAGCGTTCTTTTTTTGAGAGCGAGCAGAGCCAGAAAAGAGGCGGTTCAAAGAATCCGCAGTGTCAAGGGGCCATTGAAAGAATCCGTTTTGCTTAAGGGCACGGCTTCAGCCCGCGCCGTAACTGCTCTGTTTGCGATGGGGCTTCAGCCCATGAGGTACGCTTTTTGTTTTGCAACGCATCCTCTAAACTCCTCACTCAGGAATCTCCAGAAATGAACGAACCCGAACTCATTCGCAACATGCTCGCTGTCTCAACGAAAGAGAGCCCCCGCACCATAGCCGTCATCGGCCTCTCAGAAGTCGCATCCAAGCCAAGCCACTATGTCTCGGCCTATATGCAGCAACGCGGCTACAAAATCTACCCCGTCAACCCCTCCATCCCAGAGGTCCTCGGCGAAAGATCCTACCCGAGCCTCGCCGAACTCCCGATCAAACCCGACATCGTCAATGTCTTCCGTCTTCCCAAGTTCATCCCCGCCATCGTCGACGAAATGCTCCAACTCGGTCTCTCCAACCTCTGGGTCCAGCAGGGAATCATCCATCAGCAAGCCGCCGCCCGCGCCGAAGCCGCCGGCATCCACGTCGTGATGGACCGCTGCATCATGATCGAGCACCGTCGTTTGGCATACGCCACTTGACATTCGCGTGACATACACCCCCACTCCAAAGCCCTACAATTGATACTGATGAACATTCGCCGCCTTAGCACGTTGCTGCTCGTTGCCTGCGCTCTCCTCCTTCATCTGCCAGCGAACGCCCAGCTTCAAGTCGTTGGCGACGGCGGCCCCGGCCCGGTCAAAGCCCAACATCTCACCGCCGAACTCGTTTCGCTCGCTCCCACCATCGCCCCCGGCGGAACCCTCCAGGCCGGCCTCGTCCTTACCCTGGAAGAGCACTGGCACGTCTACTGGATCAACGCCGGCGACTCCGGCGAGCCGCCCAAAATCACCTGGACGCTCCCCGACGGAATCACCGCCGGTCCCATGCAGTTCCCCATCCCCAGCCGTCTCCCCCTCGGCCCGCTCATGGACTTCGGCTACGAAGACGAAGTCGCCTTCCCCGTCCAGCTCACCGCCGCAAGCTCCCTCAAGCCCGGCCCCATCCACCTCGACGCCATCGTCAACTGGCTCGTCTGCCGCGAGGTCTGCATCCCCGGCAAAGCCCACCTCGGCCTCAACCTCACCGTCTCGCCCGACGCCACAGCTCCTGCGCAGCCCGTCGGCGCCATCGGCGAAGCCCTCAACCTGATCCCCAAACCGTTGCCGGATAGCGCCAAGCTAACCGTTACCGGCGGCCAGACCGACTTCGTCCTCACCCTCAACACCGGCAAGCGAGAGACCCACGCCGAGTTCTATCCCTTCGATCAAGACCAGATCGCCAACGCCGCTCCACAGCCCATCGAATCCCTCCCCGATGGAGTCCGCCTTCGCGTCCGCCGCTCCGAAGACCTCAAAACCCTCCCCGCAACTCTTCACGGAGTCTTCAAGCTCTCCGACGAAATAGCCTACGATTTCACCTCCCCCGTCGTCCCCGGCGAGATCGCACCCGCTCCTCCTCCAGCTCCCCCGTACCCGCCGCGACCAGCAGCGTCACCACGCTCACCGCCATCGGCCTCGCCTTCCTCGGCGGCATCATCCTCAACCTGATGCCCTGCGTCTTCCCCGTCCTCTTCCTCAAAGGCCTCGCGCTCCTACAATCGTCCGGTCAGGAGCGCAAGCACCTCCGCAGCCACGGCCTGGTCTATACCCTCGGTATCCTGGTCTCCTTCTGGGCCATCGTCGGAGTCCTGCTCGCCCTCCGCGCCGGCGGCAGCCAGGCGGGATGGGGCTTCCAACTCCAGTCTCCAGTCTTCCTCACCCTCCTCGCCTCGGGAATCTTCTTCTTCGCCCTCTCCCTCGCCGGTCTCTTCGACATCGGCCTCTCCCTCACCAGCGTCGGCGGCGACCTCGCACAAAAGCAGGGCTACACCGGCAGCTTCTTCACCGGAGTCCTCGCCACCGTAGTCGCCACCCCCTGCACCGCCCCGCTCATGGGCGCGGCCATCGGCTTCGCCCTCGCGCAACCCGCCGCCATCACCTTCGCCGTCTTCACCGCGCTCGCCCTCGGACTAGCCGCACCGTATCTCCTCCTCAGCTTCCAGCCCGCATGGACCCGCATCCTCCCCCGTCCCGGCGCATGGATGGAGATCTTCAAGCAACTCACCGCCGTCATTTTTTTCGCCACCGTCATCTGGCTTGTCTACGTCTACGGCTCACTCTTCGCAGGCGGCACAAGCGGCAACCAGAGCATCTACCGCGTCGCTCTCCTCCTCGGTTGCTTCCTGATGCTAGCTGTCGCCGGCTGGATCCTCGGCAAATGGCCCGCCCGCTGGACCAGCACCATCGCCGCAATCCTCATAGCCGCCATCGGCCTCGCCATCCCGCTCTACCAACCCAAAGACACCACCCTCGTCTGGGCTCCGTACTCCCAGCA
>JAOAPF010000145.1 GCA_025462755.1 Edaphobacter sp. | reverse complement strand
TGAGCGGTTTTGGCTTCTGCGTTTTGTCCGAGGCGGCCGATGAGGATGACTTTGTTGAACATGGTGTTTGGCTCCGTTTCTTTTGGTTTGTCCGCTGTCTGCGGTACATGCTTGCCCGGAGGGTGTGCCGTCGCGACCCACTCCCTCGGCGACTGGACCGAATCTGCGGAAGGGGACCACAGCTTGCCTGGGGGCAGGAGTCCGCACCTCTTGCGAGGCGCGCAGCGGATTCTCGGAAGGAGAGCGTGCGTCCGAAGGGCGGGGGTGTTTTGAGCGCGGCACGCTGAACGCAGATAGAAAGGAAAACCGGAAGGGAGCCGTCCTGTTCAATGGCCTTACCTCATGGCGCGAGTAGCAAAAGCCAGCTCAGAGTCCAAAGAGCCGCCACTGACGCGCAGGAAGGAAGAACCATAAAGGAGAATCGCGACATCGATGTTCATCGCTCGGCCCATCTCCTCGCCTTCTCCATGGTTCTCCGGATGTAGGCAGCTCGCTTGGAAGGGCTGGGATCGCGGGAGAGGTAAACGTCTTCAAGGGCACATCCGATCCGGTCCTCGGTCATGCCATTGGCAAAAGCGGCGACACAGAAAGCGATGTCGGCGGCGGCGGGCCGGTCCTGGTACTTGGTTGAGCTTCGGAATCGCTCAAGAGATAGGTTCGATAACCTCGGTCCCATTCGGGGAGAATGAGAACTTTGCAGACGCCTCGCCTCGAATTCCTGCTCGCGGGCCTCGTAGAGCTTCGTTATCTCTTGCTCGAAGGCCTCCGCCATCGGGTACTGTTGTCCCCTGTGGCTGTGCAGGCGCACGAAAGGGAAGAGGCCGTCAGACTTTCTGTATTTAGGCTTGCAGTTGGTGAAGCCGGGCAGCCGTCCAAACCTCCTCCAGTCCGCCGCGCTGGGGTCAGCGTCGTGCCGCTCGGCCAATGTCTGCGCGGCAAAGGTTCCGAGGAGCTTCGGAAACGTTCTGGGGTGCTTGAGCCAGACTTGAAAGTTGCCGGCGCTGGTCTCGACAATAGCACTTGGGTTGAAGCCGTCGACCGAGAGCCTCGCAAGCGAGGTCTCGCTGAGATCGTCGAGGGTGGTGAAACGATGCTCCCCGGATGGGCGAATGTAGATGTGCGAGCCGTGGGCATTGCGGTACTTGAGCAGAGAAAGCCTGTCGAGGACCGCAGCGGCCGAGATGCCGTCGAGTCCCGGAAGCATTCCACGCTCACTCAGGACACCGAGATCGTAGAGTGGTGCCTCGATGGCAGTGAGCATAGTGCGAACAGTGGACTCGGTCTTGTCCATCGATGTCTCCTTCCAGATGCCTTTTGGCTTAGGAGGGGTGCGGGGGAGGGAAAGGCCCCCGCCGCCCGCCTATGAGTGGGCGAGTCTTGGCATCTACCATCTAAGCGAGATGAGAGGGTCACTTTTTGACACCATTGCGCACTTTTTTTGCGAAGAGAAGGGGCTGCAAACGCAACCCCGCGGCTCAGAGGGTAGTACCTTGCATGGGTGTCGATGTGGCGATGTACAGCTTCACGGATCGTGAGCTGGCCGCGGAACTGGTTCGCCTGGCACGCTCTGGAGTACGGGTGCGTGTCTACCGTGATTCGAGAGAATCAATGCAGGAGAACCAGCGCGGCTCTTCCACCACGGCAATGCTGCTGGCAGGTGGGGTCGAGGTCCTTGTGAAAGCTTCGCAGGACCTGATGCACTTCAAGAGTTATGTCATTGACGGCGCTCTACTGCGTACAGGGTCGGCCAACTGGTCGCCGACTGGCCTCAAGCGCCAGGACAATGATGTGCATTACGAAATAGATACGACACTGGCAGCGCTGTTCGAAACTCGTTTTGAAACCATGTGGGATCGCGCTACGAATCGAATGGCGACGCCCCCCGCGCAGTAGGGAGGCAATCGAGCGCACACTCAATACATCAAGGGACAAACGCTGAGATTCACTGTCCAACCATCATGTCGTCGGTCCGGCTCAGGTGCTGCTTTCGTGACGAAGAGCAAGTGAGTTGCCAACTCCAGCGAGAATTCCCACCAGTTCGATTTCAGGTTGACGGAACGGGAGGTCCAGTGATGACAATGCATCCCGTAACAATGCTTCAGCTTGCTCCAGTCTTCTTGGATCACCTGGATTGGGAATCTGTGCAATCGGATCTAGCTCTGTAGGGGACTTAATAGCACCGGCAAGTTCGTTGAGTATTTTCAATACTTGACCGTCATTGAGGATACAAATCGAGTTGTCTTGCGCATGGACTCCATACACTACGGTCTTCGGCTGGGCAACGTTTCCTGTTATCCGATCGTAACAACGAAAGACAAACAAGACTCCGCTCTCAGAGTCGACCGCGGTCACGGCGTAGGTATCAGAAAATTGGCCCGCTTGAGAGAGCGCCGCATCGAAGAGCCGGTTCCCCACCCCCAGGACCGCACCTTTGCGCCGAGAAGATGGTCTTCGTTCAAAGTGGAGGTCATCGTAACGCGGTTTGACTCCAAGAACCTTTTGCCACGCCTCGGGTGTCTTGAACGCCAGTATCCCGTCTGTTTCACTCAGCTGGCGTCTGTTGTGCCGGAGAGCGAGTCGCAGAAACGGTGCAAGGTCAGGCAAGTCAAACTTGGGAATCCGGTCGGAAACCTGAGCAAAATCGAAATGCTGAGCGTGCCCCAGCAAGTCCTGGACCACGCGTACCGCATCTTCCCCACCCATTTGTCCCGACTGACTGTCAAACCACTGATCTAATTTTTCCCGTGGAACAAACTGCGCTTGTGAAAAGACGGTGTCCAGCATTCCGGGGCGGGCAATTCCCAGAATAAGCTGATGCAAGTCCTCGGGTTCCTCTGTGACAGAGTTGATTGACTGCCTGATACGCTCAAGCTTTTCATTCAAGAGATCCCAGATGCGAGACTCGACCGTATCCGGATTTTGAAAGAGCATTACCTTCACTACTTCATTCTGTCCAATCCGATTCAAGCGGCCGACTCGCTGATGAAGTCGCATCGGATTCCAGGGGAGATCAACGTGTATTAACCGCGAGCACCGCTCCTGAAGATCAATGCCTTCCCCTGCGGCCTCGGTTGAAACCAAAAAGCGAACTTCTCCGGAGTTGAAGCGATCTTTCGCGTTCTCTCTTTGCTCATGCAATGGGCGATGTGCGCCACCAACGGTAAGTACATCGGGCAACGCATCATCACCGTTGATAAAAGTAGCGCTTGCTTCCCCAAATTCCCGCCAGAGCGCCGATAACAGAAGCGCTTGAGTAATCTTGTATTCTGTGAAAAGAAGTACGGACTCTCCGCTTGGTAATTGCCGGATGCTTTGCACAATCGTGTCAATCTTTGTTTCTGCGGTTACCAAGTCAGCAGCAGCGATCAACTCGTTGAGTCGATCACACTCGTTCTCCATCAGCTCTAGACTCAGCTTCGAGATTTCCTCTTCAGCGATGAGATTGTACGATTCGACATCGTCTTCAAGGGATTCCAACTTTGCAACTCGTTCGCTTTCGGCCTGACGACGCCCTTGTACAGCGTGAGACATCTGCTGAAGCTTCGTCAAACGCTTCTGAAGAGCGCTTCTTACTGCGGCCACTGAACTGGAAGCCAATTTTTGCAGTGCTATCAATACCAACATGACGGCACGCCCTTGGCTGCCGTCAAGACGCGTAGCATACGCGCGACCAGAGCCGATGAACTCAGTCATCATCTGGTAAAAGCGACTCTCCACCTCGTTATAGTGATACGGAATTGTATTCACTACCGGTTGTTTGAATAGTCGTTCCCCGCGGAGATTCGTAACGTGGTATTTGTTATTGCGGATGAGCGCCTGAGGCAGGAGCGTCAATTGGTGGTCGACCGGCTTACGGGGGTCGAAGAGATCTGGACGAACCAGAGACATAAGAGCGAGAAAACCGAAGTGTTTGCCTCTGTGCGGCGTCCCCGTGAAGAAGATAATCGATGAGAGTTGCTCTGCATCCTGAAGCTTTTTGATGAGCCTATGGGCTAAGGTCATGCCTGAGGCTTCATCAAAGTTCAAATGGTGCGCTTCATCGACAATTATCAAATCCCACGGATCGGTTTTCAACATTCGGTCGTGACGTCCTTCGCGTCCCTCACGCAAGGTATGGAACGAAGCCACGACGTGCGGATTAAGTTTCCAGAAATCGACCTTCTCGGTATCCTGATCGGGATCATATTGAGCCGTACGTATGTCGAACATCGTGAATAACCGCTGCTGCCATTGTTGAACCAATGAAGCCGGGCAAAGAATAAGCAATCGCCGCACGAGCCCCAGACGAAACAGCCTCCAAAGGATAAGTCCGGCCTCGATGGTCTTGCCAAGGCCGACATCGTCGGCGACCACCCAACGGACAGGCCAGCTCTCCGTGACTTTTCTACAGACCCAAAGCTGATGAGGATACAGGTCTATTCGACTTGGCGAGAAGACTCCCCACGCATCGTTCACTGCGCCGATAGTTTCCGCTAAAAGACGGAGAACTACGGGTGACGCGGGCGCAACCTGACCTTCTAGGTACGCGATAGCAGGAGAGCGCAACATCGTCAATTCACTGGTAAGACACTCCTCGATTCGCGTGGAAAAGCGAACCAAGGTCGTCTCGCCCTTTGAATATTCAACTACGCCACGGCCGAAGCTTGCGTGACTCACGGGGGAGCCGAGCGATATTTGATTAATGGATTCCATTAGGATTCGACCTCATCAGGAGCAGCATCCAGAACGTCTCTGAGCGATTCGTCGCTGATCATTATCTGCAGAACTTTGCCTCGAAGATCCTCGTCTTCCGCAAGAAATTGAAATGGCAAATCGAAGCAGTGATTGAACGTTGCATCCAAACCACAACGCTCGCCCATCCTGTTGAGGGCTTCGAATATTTCTCTCGAAGATTGATGAGACGAAATGTCCATATCAGACACACCAAAAAGTAAATTGCAAAGACGCCTAACCTTGCGGATTGGAGTAAAAGCAAACCGGTAACCCGACGAATTGGTCAGTCGCCGGAGTCGATATAGCTCGCGGAGCAACTGACAAGTGCCTATACCTAGCATTCCATTAACGGGAGGTGCATCGATTCCGGTTCCCGACAGTGCAGGGTTAGCCTTCGGACTGAATACAGAGCTAAAGGATTCCGGGCCCGAAGACCGGTCAGCCTCTCTGAGCGAAAGCAGCAACGGCTCTATATTCTTCGCCACAGAATAGAAAGCAACGAACTGTCTCATCTGAAAGTGATACCGCGTGTTCTGAATAAATCCGTCGAGATAGTCATCCAACGCGTTCAACACAGCTTCAGGCTCGGCATGAATCTTGGCGAGAACACTCAACCATCTGTGGGATACCAGAAACTGTGAAAAGCTCTGATCCCTGCCAATCTTGTTGAACCCGAGGGGCACTAAGGCAGCGTGAATGAAAAGGATCAACCACCGAGCCTGGGCTGATGGATCCGACACAACGTCCCATTCATTTTCCCCTGGCCACGGCAGGGTCCCGGGGAATCCAGGAGGATATGTCTTGTCCTCGTATTCCGCGATATAACGCGCTTCGTTTTCCTTCCACCAAGCCGACACAAGACGAAATGCATCTTCGCTGTTTATTTCTGGTCTAATCTCACGATTCAGATTCGGTGGAGACACGTCAATAAATTTGTCTGTTGAACTCCACCTTTGAAACTTACGTTTTACCTCGTGTTGCTCCTCCGGTGACAATTCTCTCCAGGGAGGTGTTTCAATCTTAGTTTCGAGCCAAGGTCGTTCGAGTTGGTCAGCCAATTCTTGGCCCAGCACGCCGTGAACTAAATAACCGAAAACGGCAAGAAGTTTAGCGTGTGATGCCTCCCTTGTCCACGTGGCTAACGAAGAAGCTCCGGCTGTTAGTCGAGGACGAGCCTTGATGAAGACACGTAAGGCGGCGTCGGAGTAATCCTCGGAGAGTACTGAAGCATCTGGAGCGAACGCGGCTCGCCGAGCCTCATCTGCGTCAATCACGCCACTAAGCGATCGGCCACAGACGAGTTCATCTGCGGGATGGTAGGCACAATCCTTTCCAAGGAGTCTGATCTCCTTCAACCAGACATGAAGTTGTTGCACCTCTGGTGCGTCAAACGTGTTTGATTGAAGAGCAGCATCGCACTCGATGAGCAAGGTGCCGATACGGTCGCCAGTTTGATGATCCACCCGGTTGTGAGTCCCTACCGCGGCTTTCAACACACTCTCTAATGTCACCTTCTCCACTTCAAATAAGAATTCTGCACGCTTAAGAAAGTCAGCGATATCCGATCGTACGGTCTGTCCAACTGGAAATGCAGCCTGAGTTGATCTCCAGTCGGCAATATGAGCGAAACAGCCATTCTCGGTCTTCGCTAACAGGCCGACGACGGAAAATCGCACATCACCTTGCCTCACCAATCTGGCATAGTGGTCGGGCAGCTCGCTTGGGATAGCCGGCCGCTGCTGAATCAATCCGCGCATAGCTCCTATCGATTTGCCCCAAGCAATCCAACTCAGTATCTGACCGCCATTTCCGCCTCCGATTGGGTCCCAATGCACAACCGGAACATTATTGCGGGTCATCAGTTTCCAGAGTTCTCGCCACCAACTATCGAACCCTGCGTTCGAATGAAGCCGAAGAATTGTCGCAAATTGGTTCCAGTGCTCGCGCGTCTCGTCGAAAAGCTCGATCAACGCTTCTTTCCACATGCTTGCTACATCCGTGGCGACTGCACGATTGTCGGGGTTGTTCAATGCTAATCGCTGCCTACCCGCATCTGGCTTGAAAGGTGCATTCAACGCGTATTTGAGATCAGAGCGCTCCGCGGTGGGCGTGGTTATCCAAAGTCCGCTTAGATGGTCCGGTAAATGCGAAATGCCATTCGAACCCACTTGAAATAGCACGGTGGCGGGGCGCTGATCGGAGCGGAGTGAACACCTGAAACACAAGAACGCCGTGTTTCCAACCTGTGCGTAAGTCGCGCGGCCGCTCGCGGTTATGCTTTTCTCTGTAATTGTCCATGTTTCAGTTTCGGCATTTTTGCTTACAGTCAATGATCGAATGCATCGCGAAAAGACAGTTAGCACGGGTGCGACGGCGGTGAAGTCATCAATCGCGTCGGCGATCTGAGAGAATCGGCTAATCTCCCATTTCAGTCTTATTGCGGTGGGAGCAAGCCGCGATTCGCTAAGCGTGGCTGCACGGTCGCGTATTTCCTTTGCGGTTTCGGAGAGGAGCGGGACCGGGAAAAAGCCGCCTCTAATCTCGAAAGCCAGCCGGCCACTGACCACTTCTGGTCGCTCAGAAATGAAGAAAACGCTCTTGAAACCAAGGCCGAAACGTCCGGTGACAATAGAAGGTCGGTTCTCTGGCTGTACTCCCTTATCCGAAAAACTCAACGTCAGCATCTTCTGCAGATCCTGATCGTAGCCCAGTGTGAGTCCTTGCTGGAACCCTGGATACTCGTAACAGTTGATAGGGCGCCCCCAATGAAAGAATTCGAGCAGTCCCCGTTCGCTGTCAACCTGAAGAACGAACCGCCGCAACCCAGGATTATTGGCGCCATTTTGCATCTCTTCAAGTTCCGCCACGGCATCGTCTGCATTCTGAAACATCTCGAACGCGACCGATCTTAGGTCGTATTGGAACTCGTCCATTTTTCGGCGAACGGCTTCCACGAGTGAAAGCTGCGCTCCGAGTTCTTCAGGTGACACAAGGAGTCTTCTCAGTTCTTGCTTGGCAGTCTCGACCAGCCTCTTAGCATCTTCTTCGCGTTGTCTAGCGATGGCAGGTGCTTGCTGACATAATTCTTCTGCGTCTACCCTTCTGTCTCGTGCCTTGGCGAACTCTTGCAGAACTACGCTGAATTCAGGTATTTTCCTAACTCCGAGCTCTTTAAGCCGAGCCTCTGCCATATCCAATAAATAGCTTTGACTACGCCGCAGGTCCGCTTGTCCAGCGTCAGCTATCCTTTGCAATACCTCTTTGATGTTACTGGGACACCGACCGGAGACACTGTTGCAGTGGACTTTGAGGAGAATGGTCTCGATCGTTGACGCGAAGACTGCCACCCGATCTGACAGATCGTCAGGTGTTTCAATCCATCTGAGTCGTAATAAATGACATGCAGTGTCGGGACGATTCTGGTAGTAGTGGCGCCGCCAGAGTACTGACGGATCTCCGACGAGGAGGCTGGTAATCTCCTTGGTAAACTCCACTACTATTGTTTCGCCGATTACGTTCGCAACCGTGCAACTTTCTCCTTTGACAATCTCGATCAAGAAACGTTCAGATTTGACAGATGGAGCTAGATCATCCGTTTTCTCCCCCAATAATTGGGCAAGGAAATCGTCTGGCTGACGTCTGAGTCCAGCATCAAGTAACTCCTGCAACAGTGTCTGGTTCGCTGCGTGCCCTCCAAGAACAGCCACAAGTGCCGCGGGAAGATTTTCACCCACGTTTCCGGTTCTGAAAGGCTTCAGATACTCGGACAGCTTCTTGGCCTCAGCCTCAAAATCGGGCGCTTCCGTCAACTGATTTGCCACAATCGTGGCTGTGCCCTGTTGGCCGCCTATGGTTTGCCACTCTCCTGCTCCTGAACGCTCATGGAGGGATTGAAGTATTCCACTCTGCTCAGTGCAAAGTTGGACAGCCGGATTGAGATTTAGAGAGGGCCAAATCAATTGACGTGATGGTACCCATTTACCAAGCTGATTCACCAGCGAGAGCTCGGGCAGAATCGTAGCGACTACACGATCTTGGCACGCCTGGGTTAAATATGAATCGAATGCCGCCCGGCTCTGCTCGCGTTGCAACCTTTGCAATATGGCTGCAATTCTCGCCGGACCATTCTGCCGATAATCAAAGGATTTCAATATCTTCGGCAATATGTACTTAGTGAGCAAAGAGTCGATTTTGTCTCTATCCTCGCGAAGGCCAATGCACTGAAGTTTTACCACGAGGGCGGCAACCGGCAGATCTTCGAAGTCCCTAAGTTGAGCGAGGAGAAGTTTCAATTCGGGGATCTGAAATTCTTTACTCAAACCCAAGTGCCACGCGGATTTGTCTTCGAGCCACAGTCCCACAATTTCCAGAGCCTTCTCTTTGGACGGCAGCATATTGCGCAAAGTGCTAAAGCCTGCATGCTTGCAGACCCATTCAGGCAAGGCCAGAATTGCCGCCCATCCATCGTTGGCAGGGTCGAGTAAACGATGTAGCTCTTCCTCGAGTCCTTCAATGTGAACCACGTCTTCCGGTGCGATTTCTCCGCCTAATGCCAATGGGAGCCACTTCGTTTCTCTGAACTTTGGTCCGACGCCACTTATCGATTGGGAGCCTTGCCGACTTATTGCTTCCATGATGAGAGGAGCCCACTCGCACGGAAACTCTGAAAAGAGTGAGCGTCGAACGACAAAATTCCAGTCAAGTTGGATGAGACGATCTAGGCCGTCGACCTCCTCTCTGAAAATATCTTGCTGCACCTTTGAGGCCAAGGTATCGGTTGGTATTAGTTCTACGATGTTCGTTTTGGACAGGAATTTCTCCCAAAGAGCTCGAAGCTCAAGCGTCAGGTCGGATTCGAAGATCGGCGCATCCAAGACAAACCCGTCGCGAAGCTTTCCCTCACTGTCAGCGACCGCTACTCGATCATCTGGGTGACCGCGCAACGTATGCAAGCGAAGCTTCCGTAGCGTCGGGACGGCATCATCTCCCTTGGACTGCGCGGCCTGGAAAAGCCCTTGCAACAAAGCGAAAACATCATTGCCTGACCAGTCGTCGGACGGAAACGCCAGGCTTGAGAGTTCGGTCTCGCCTTTCCTCAATTCAATCCATGCGCCGGCTGCGTCGACGGTTGCCACTTTAAGTTCCTGTTGCACTTGCAGACTTAGGATGGGAGCCCATTGTTCGTGCAACAAGCGCCAGGAGTCGACACCACCTTCGTTGTCAAGCAACTGTTCTATAAGCCTGGGCCAAATTTGCTCTCTTTGTTGGGTTGAAGGTAGGAACAGGGTTTTGGTCTGGTCATGGCGATCAGAGGCTTCCCCATGCAAAAGGTAACGCATTGCCAGACGGAGTTTGAAATCACGATGAATCGATGAAGCAAATGCATCTACTAATTGAGACCGGTGGACAAAATCACCAAGAGAGTTCTGTTTGAGAATAATGTCTGCCGCCGCGGCAGCATTACAGATTGGTGGCCGTGGCTCGGAGGACCAGTTCGGAAGTTCAGCATAGGCGACATGGCATGACCAATCGGGAAGCAGCGAGCGCAACATTGTTATCCAACGGATTGATTCAGGATCATTGGTAAAGAGTCGACCGCTGTCAATAGACTCAACCCACTCGCGAGCATTGAGGCGCACTGGTGTGTTCGTCGCTGGGTCACGCGCAGGAAGAAGGTGCAAAAGTACGGCACGTTCGCGAATCGCCGGAGTGATCGCAGAATTTCTGTGAAGATCATTGAGGAAGCGGTTCAGCCAGTTCGCAGTTGCCTGGCCGCCCGTCGATGCAAGTTGCACGTTTTCCAGCAGCCGCAATACGAGTTCCTCCGGCCAGCCGTCCGCGGTGTTGCGGTGCAAGCCGGGAAGCGTGACTTCATCGGTGCCGGCGACCAGCGTGAACTCCTCGCTTATCGGCCCGAGGGCTGGAACTCGGGCAAGAACCTCGCGATGGTCGGCAACAGTTGGAATCACCAATACGGAGTCCTGTTTGCTAATGCAATTCCACGTTTCAACGCCCGATCGCCAGCGAGGACGCCAAGTGGAGATATGACAAATCGCCTCTTGAAATTCCTTCCACGGCCAAGTTTGACGGACCGCGTCCGCGAGTTCTCTGCTTTGAAGATTGTTAAACGACTGCTGTTCTGCGAACGCTGCGATAGCTTCCGGAAGCCGAGCTAGAGTTCCGTGAGTCGCCACGATTCGATTCCATTCCAAACTGGTCTTTTGTGTTGTTGTGCTGCTTGGGCTAAAGCTTTCTTCCAATCCGTCGATGCGCAAACGGTCCGAGTCAAGAAAGAAAAACCCGTGTAAGTTGATTGTGATGTGGCGACGGATATCGGGCAACGTCAGCGGCAATTGTCCTGGCGGCTGCTTGCCGACCGGGAAGAACACACACCAGCGAAGGTCGAGACTACCCAACTTCTCATCGCGGCTTACTGCGGTCGATGCGATGAGGGTAGCGAAGTGTGGTTTTCCCTTGGCCCGGTGGCTTGCGCTGCTGCTAATTTGTGTACGTTGGACGACTTTCCGCCAATCATCGGCATCCTGAAGATGCGCAACCTCTTCATTTCTGAGATGTCCGGCGAGCCCACAGTACTGATATTCCATATCACGGCCGACAGAACCGTGAAGAAGCATAGTTCCGTTCACATGCGAGACAAAACCTGCCGTTGCTCCCGGCGGAGGTACGCGCTGGCTTTGAGAAGGAAACTGTAAGGTGATGGAATTGCGTGGATCAGCGGTGCAATCGATGAATTCTATGCGTTGTAGGCTTCTGAGGGTAACGAGCGATGGTGCCAGGGAGCGAAGTTCCGAACTGAAAGTTTCATAAAATTCTGGATTATTTCCGGGAAACAAGCTGGAGATCCACTCGTCTGCGACTTGGGCGCCCCCACCTTGGGCCCTATGTCGCAGCGGGAACCATAGTGCCAGCCAGGGTTTTCCGACAGGGTAGATAGTGTTCAGGTGACGTACCGTTTCGGCAGCGAGAATATCCCAGTGAATGCTAAATTCGTCATCCCACTCGCCGCGTCGCCAGCCGTGCCAAGGATTGAAAAAGTCGACAATGTAATTGTCCTGCCGTCCGAGCGCGAGGTCTGTGCGAGCGATAATGAAGAAGGCTTCGCACCAAGCGAAGATGCTCTTCAGACCCTTACCAAAACGTCCGATGGCCCGTTCGTCAGTCCCTTTGGTCCCGAGGTTGATCTGGGTGATTGCATCGCGATCGCCTTCTGTGAAGACTCCATTGTTCGCTACCAGAAGTCCAGGACCTTTAAGCAAGGCAAAGGGAGATGTAGGATCGCCCTTCAGATAGAGCAAATCCATTCTGGTTGCGTTGGCATCCTCGGCATTCTGAATAAGCTCCTTAAGGATGCTTCGAGCTGAGCCACATCCTTGCAGCAAGTCGCGGATACTCTCAATGTCAGCCTCTGGAGCGTGGCGAACTCCACCGGACCGGCGGGAAGCGAAAGGTGTAGTGCTGGTGCTCGTGCTCATTCTTACTCCGCTGAGCTTCTGTTTCGGCTCTGTTTATCTGTTCACCTGTGCGACCTTTGCCTCGAATCTAAATCGCAGTCCTGCATCGAGACACATCTGAGGACCTCGGTCTCTCTCAGAGTGCCGGTGCCATCAAATCGTAACGGAGGGACAGCACAATCATAGAGCGATTGGGGGACGAGAGAGAATATCAGGCCGAATTGGCTCGAATTCGATGCGAATGCTCTTTTTGCCGTGCCTTCTACGGCGCGATTTGAGTACCGGGGCGACGGGTAATCAGCACTCATTGCGTTCTGTCGGCCGGTCGGGTGGGCGAAACATGACGTTTTCGCGAGGGCGAAAGCGACCTTCAGGGCGGGAAGACGGGCCGGAACAAGAAAAGGACCTGCCCGAAGGCAGGCCCGAGGATTCCAATTTACTAAGCCGCTCGCTTGCCATTTGCCGCTGGCTTGAAGTCCTTCCTCGCCTTCTCCTTCGCGGCGAATTGGGGGTGCAGGGGTGAGCATACTTAGTACTTGCGTTACAAAACAGACCAAAGACACGGGTAATAACATACTTGACGCAGGTAAGGCGTCGAGATACTGTTATGCGAGGCGCGGCCAAGACCATCTGCAATCAATTCTTTACCCGCCTCGACACGAGGGGGACAATGACGTATGCCTGAACGCGATCACTTTACGAACGGTAGGACATGGACGTTCGGGACGGGGTTCGGTCTAATGAGCCTCTCGTTTGGAGCACAAATATCCGGTTGGGGCCATTGGATAACCGTTGGTGCTGGCTACGGAGTGGGCATCGTCTTGATGTTGATTGCTGCTGTTCTCATTACAAAGTCGTATTTTTCGAGACACCCTGAATCCCACGACGGCACTCTCCCTACGCTAGCACTCCCCCCGGTGCCATCTAAGTTGGTTATTCACTCAGCCAACTACGGCATCGAAGGCAAAGACTCAGATGTAACTGCTACCATCCGCAGTCATGCCAATAGTGCCCTTGTTGTCAGAGTTGGAGCGGATTTGTTTCATGGGTTTGATCCTCTTGTTGGGGTACTAAAGAGACTGAAGGTTCGTTATTCATTCGAGGGTCATGAGGCAACAGTTGAAAGACCCGAGACCGAATTGCTTGTAATTCCTGAAGACCCTTATCTGAAACAAGCGGCCACGCGTGAACATGAACGCCGTTTAGAATCTGCCAACAATGTTGACGGCCTGTTCACTGCGCTCCAGATTGAGGCATTTCGCCTAGCAAGGGAACTTGATGTATTGATGAAGCGAATACCAGTGCCAAAAGCGGAGACGTATCAGAAAGATTTTCCGACGCAGACAGAGTGGCATGAGGCCTTCACAAAAGCGTGGACGCCTCACGAAGAGGCACTCCCTAAAGTACGGGCTGAATACTCTCACGTCCTAGCACCTAAAGTGAAAGATGTTGTTCTCCGTTTGCGGAAAGAAGGCTGCAAAGAAGATACGTGGATTGATCAATGGTTCGAGCAGATACCCAACGAATTGTACTTACGGACTCTGCGCGACAAGATAGTAGCAATGGCCCATGATCTAGATGGAGTTCATCTTTCCGTGGTGAGTAACGTATGAAAAAACACGAATATCATGAAGGCCCAGAAGCCTTAGAGCGTTTCGAAAAGACGATGACCATACTCTTTCGCGCACCAAAGACGGTGAGCGCGAAAAAGGTAGCGAAGAAGGCGCGCAAACGTGGGAAGGCCAGCAAGGGTTAGCGTTTGTGCTTGCCTCGCCCTTGCCGCCACTTAGTGAGATGTAGCGCTGCCAGTGCCGGTCAGATCGGCATAGGTCAAACGCCGACCCGCAACCTGCGACATGACTTTGTTGAATCGCTGATGGTCTGTTTTGTTCTGACGATTGTTGAATCGGAACATTTGCTCGTCAAGGTAGCGATCCAAATGGAACGGTTCGACTGCAACATACGTTCCGGCAAGGTTTCTTTTCGTGAGTGACCAGAAGTTCTCTAAGCAGTTTGTGTGAACTTGGCCGCGTACATATTCATCGGCATGGTTCACCGTTTCATGGACGTACTTAGCTTTTAGAGAATCGTAAGCCACAGCCTCATCGGAGTAGATGCGAGAGCCATGATTGATGCCATTCAAAATTTCGGTCTGCAAAGTCTCACGGCGGGTGTTGGGTACAACCTTCGCTCGGACTTCGCGGGAGGTGCGGTCAAACATTCCCATGACGGCCGTCTTGCCAGCATAGCGGGTAGTCTGTTTCCAAGCCGCAACCTTCGACAGTTCATTCTGAATTTTCATCTTGCGGCTGTGGTGCATGTTCTTCACCTTCGCACCTACATACGCTTCGTCTACCTCAACTTCGCCACCATCGTTGCTACCCAGCTTCGTGGGAGTCTCGTTCTTCATGGCCTCACGAATGCGATGAAGCATGAACCAAGCCGTCTTTTGTGTGACGCCTACACTGCGATGGATTTCGTAGCTGGACACCCCGTTCTTGCAGTTGCTCAACATCCACGCAACCATCATCCACTTGTCCAGAGTGATAGCGGAGTCCTCGAAAATCGTTCCGACTTTGAGACTGAATTGCTTCTTGCAGCCGTAGCACTCCCAGATACGGCGAGTCTTGATAAATGCGTGCTTTTCAGACCCGCAACGGGGGCAAGAAACCAGACCATTCGGCCAGCGATAGTTCAAGGCATAGGCAAAGGCGCGGTCTTTGTCCGAAAAGTAAACAATGGCGTCCTGAAGTGTTTTAGGGTGTTCCATATAGAAGAAATTACGCTAATTCGTCGCCTGTGTCAAGTATATTATTGCCAAGACACGCGTGACAGCGAAGCGAAACTCGGCTGAATGCGCTCAGCACAATATGCCCACGCTTCTCGATCCCACCTGCGAATCATTGATTAGAGAATCAGCCAGGTTGTTTGAGCTTCCTCTGGAACAGTCCGTACCGCAATCTTAATGCTCCGTATGATGGCCGATGGCCGAACCCGTACCCGAGCGGCATACCGGCCAGTCCCCCATACGACAGACGGAGTTTCACATTGGGAGAAGGTGTTTTCTTCTCGAAGTATCTTCCCGCCGCATTATGATATTGAAACCTATGCTTTACAAGTCAACGACTTACCCGCTCAATACACTCGTGCACGACATTGGCAGAGGCGCAGTCGGGCTTCCTGAACTACAGCGGCCTTTCGTGTGGTCCAACTCTAAGATCCGCGACCTGTTCGACTCTTTGTACCGCGGATACCCATGTGGTTTCTTGCTGCTTTGGGAAACCGGAGCTGCTTTAAAGGGGATAGGTACCAATGGAAAGGAAGAGATTCCGAGCTTGGCGATTGTGGATGGTCAGCAACGCCTCACTTCGCTCTATGCGGTTTTAACGGGCGCTGAGGTCATCCGGAGCGATTATTCCAAGGAAAAAATCCGCATCGCTTTCGATCCTCTTTCTGAAAGGTTCGAGGTGGCGAATGCTGCGACGGCGAAGGACCCAGCCTTCATCTCTGATGTCTCGGAAGTGTGGAAGCCGGGGACGAACGTGTTTAAAGTGGCGACGGCTTACCTGACTGCTCTCAACGAAGCGCGCACCCTGACACAGGCACAGACTGAGCACATTCAGTCGGCCATCGGAAACCTGGTCAGGCTAGCGCAGTATTCTTTCAATGCTCTTGTCCTGACATCGGATGCCGGCGTCAATACGGTCGCGGAAGTTTTCGTGCGAATCAACGGGCAGGGCGTGAAGCTCAATCAAGCAGACTTCATCCTTACCCTAATGTCCGTGTTCTGGGAAGAAGGTCGTAGAGAGTTGGAGGCATTTTCGCGGGCCGCCGCCGGGCACCCCGACGGCAAGCCGGGCCCGAAGAATCACTTTATCGAGCCAACACCGGATCAGATGCTTAGGGTTATGGTTGGCCTGGGCCTCAAGCGCGGGAAGCTTGAAGCGGTCTATTCAGTACTTCGGGGACGCGTGCCATCGAGTGGAGTGATTGATCCTGCGAGACGCGAAGCAGGTTTTGAAAAGCTCAAGGCAGCCCGTCAAGCAACATTGAACGTCAACCGATGGTTACATTTTCTGGGGTCTTTGCCGTTCGCCGGCTACCGATCTCAGGGTATGGTTGTCGCTGCGAACGCGATTCTTTATCCTTACGTGCTCTACCTTATTGGTGTTGAAGATTTCAAGGTGGAACTCCCCGTAATGCGACAAGCGATCGCTGAGTTCGTTTTTATGGTGACTCTCACGTCTCGATACTCATTTAGTGGTGAGTCAAGATTTGAATCGGATCTCGCAGCGGTTCAGGGAGCTACTTCACCGGACGATTTTCTTGGCCGCCTGCGCCGTTTATGCGACTTGAAACTAACGGATGATTCCTGGTCCATCACTTTGCCCGAAATGCTCTCCACCTCGGGCGCAAGAACTCCCGCCAAGATGGCGTATCAAGCATCACTCGTTGTGCTGGACGCCCGTGTTCTTTTCTCGCCGATGAAGGTTTCGGCTGCTCTCGATCCCTCAGTTGTCGGAACGAAGTCCACGGTGGAAGAACACCACCTCTTCTCAAAGCTTTACTTGGCCTCCCTGAAGATCGAGGACAAGAAGGAAATAAATCAGATTGCAAATTTTGCGCTGCTCGAATGGCCCGACAACCTCAAGATTGGTGGGGACGCGCCAGCCATCTACGCGCCGACGCTGGATGCCAAACTGACCGAGGTAGATCGTTTCAACCATGCTCTGCCGCCGGAGTGGTGGAAGCTATCGTATTCCGATTTCTTAGAAGAACGCCGGGATCGCATGGCGAAGGTGGTTAAGAACGCCTGGGTACAGTTGCGTGGCGGACCAGTAAGTTCAGTTGTGACGTTGACTGCGGCAGAGTTGATCGTCGGCGGCGAGACTGAGGGGACGGAATTCAAGTCCACCCTGCGCACGAACCTGCAAACGGGGCAGCCAGACGATCGCATGCAGATGGGCGTGTTGAAGACTCTCGCGGCATTTCTTAACGCCGGTGGTGGCACGCTACTCATTGGAGTCAACGACGAAGGAGAGGCGATCGGCTTGAAAGCCGACGCCTTTCCGAATGAAGACAAAATGAGCCTCCATCTCGTTAATCTCATCCGTGACCGCATCGGGGAGCTTTTCTTGCCCTATGTGCATCCGGAGTTCGAAGAGCTTGAGGGGAAGACGATCCTGTCGGTGAGGTGTGAGAAGGGACCGAGGCCCGCTTTCGTGAAAGACGGCAACGCCCAGAAGTTCTTTGTGCGTGCGGCGAATGCGACAGCTGAGTTGAACGGTCAGGCAATGATTGACTACTCGAAACAACGGTTCGCGTAATCGCGAACGAAAGGCCTTAGTCGCCTTGGAAAGCGTGCTTGGCGCGGTGTCTCGTAAGATTTTGCCGGTGTGAGTCTCTCAGCTGGCTAATGGAAGGAGCTGAATCGAGTTGCAACGCGAGTGCAGCGGCATCGGTTAGGCGGGATGAGCGGAGAACGGTGCCTGTGTTGGAGAAGCTGATGAGGCCGCTATCGAAAGCACAATCCCAAAGCGCGGAAAGCAGCAGCCCATTATGAACGTCCAGACGCAAATCGTCGGATTCGCACTCGGCCCACGGAACGATGTGCGAGGCACGGAGCAGCGCAGGGTCGGTGATTGCGGTCAACGGACAGCGGCTATTCCAATATTCGAGCAGCGCATCGCGGAAAACGTTTTGGCCAACGCGCACAACGGTGATTCGTTCGGCTTCAGTGGACCGGGGTAGATCCGCTGTGAGTTTGCGGAAGACCTCCAGAGGCGCGTCCGGCAAGCTAACGCCGAGCTTGTAGACGCGGTCGAGTGCGTCGTAAAGGCCGGATAGGTTGGAGAAGGCGTAGGAGGCGTGGCCGGGCGCGTTGGAGATTTGAGCGCGGCTGAGCGAGATTTCGGCAACTACGCCAGGATGCGTGATTGCCAGGAGCCAAATGTTCTGGAGTGCGTCGCGGGCAATCCAAACTTCACCGCGTGCGGTGGTAGAGCGGTAGCCAATCCAACCGCGCTGCCGGCCAAGCTCAACTCGAAACCCATTCTCGTAGGCAGCCTTGTGGGCTTCCTCAGTGGTGATGAAGGTCGGTGCGGATTCGGGGTTGAGAGGCTGAGTGCTCACTCGGGATCAGCCTTGGCGAATTGCAGGGATGGCTGATTCGTTACTTCGGGACGGGGTGAGGTGGCGACGGCTGTTGGCGCAGTGCCAGCGGTGGGTCGCTGATAGGGTTCAGGCTTATGTAGTTCACCGCGCTCCATGCGGTCCCAGGCATCGAGGACGAGCCGCTGGGTGCGGTATTCGCCGAAGTTGCGGATTTCGTTGTTCTTGAGGACGCGAAATGTTTCGCTAGGGTAATCAGGGCCCATGACGTCCTTGGGGTCGAGAATGTAGCGCAGCTCATCGCGTGTCAGGCCATAGGCTCGGGCATACCAGGCATCGAGCTCGGCGCGGAGGAGCGCGCGGCGCTCTTCATTCCAGGTGAACGGCGGGCCCTCATAGCCGAGGTCTCGAGCGAATGGGGTCATGGAATGGCTAGTGTAGGTGAGTTCGAGGACGCGGCTCGTATTGAACATAACGGCCTCATCGGTGTAAGCCCGATCTGGAAGCAAAGGAAGTTGCTGAAATACGAATTCAGCGAGATGCATTCCGCCGAGTTTGGTTCGAGCGACAAAGTCAAAAACAATGCTATTCGCACACGCAAGGAATAGGACAGCGTGTTTCGGGTCCGGTGCTAAGAGCGTGCGAACGGTGTAGTCCGTCCCAGCAAGCGGAAAGGCTGACGCCACAGTCGTGCGCTCATTCGTTGTATTTGTCAGGTCACGAATGCCAATCAACCATTGCTTGTTCCACCCAGCATCAACGAGGCGCCCGACGAACTCTTCCCGCTCGATCCAATAACGGGGCGACCCTTCGAGAGTTGGGTCCATCTTTTGAAGCAAAGACATCGATTCCGGTACTTGGGCACAGAAAGGATAGGTAGCATGCCTATGATCGAATTGCCAGAATAGCTTTCCTTCATAGACTGGGATCTTGTCCGGACTCGGCTCCGGACTGACGAGAGCCATGATCTCCTTTCGATTCATGTCCAGAAATCTGCGCACTTTGAGGCGCCAACTATGAGGCTCTCGGGTCAGGTCCTCAATGGGCTCGCAGCGCAAGTAGACCTTTGCAGTAAGCTCCGCATCGACATAGGAACGGAATACGGGAGCTGTCTGAGTGTTGGGATTGATAGCTGAGATCTCGTCTGCAGACATTTTGAAATGTCTGCGGATATCATCGAGCTGATCTATGTATCGAATGAAATGGCAGTAGTCGCCGGGTTCCCCCGTCGGATTCCAACCCGCAACGAGCAATGCAAATTTGAATGCATGATGGACAGAGGGAAAGATAAAGGCCTCATTCTCGAATGAATGAAACCTGATCACCGCGTTCGCTTTGACCAGTGAAGCGAAGAACGGCGCAGTCGTCGCGTCCGTACCGATGCCGGTGGGCACGATTAGCCCGGATCGCCCACTCACGTCCGTGAGGTTTGTGAATAGTTCAGCAAACAAGGCGTAAGTATTGATGTCGCCGCATCCTGTCAAGGGAAAGCGTCCGCCGCTCCCCGCATCGAGTCTGGCCAGCGCCGAGCTCGCTTCCGCCAGCCGCTTGGCGAGTTCGAAGTCCTGCAGAAGAGCGTGTTCCCGGGACCCCGCTGGCGCTTGTCGAAGTTGCTCGATCAACCGTCCCCGAGCGGTGGAGTTCAAGGCTTCCGCAATCGCTGGTTCACGTGACGCAAAAAACTCCTGCTCCTGAATCTTGATCCTCTCCCAAGGTGGATTGCCCAGGACAATGTCGAAGCCGCCTGCGTTCATGATGTCCGGGAATTCGAGGGGCCAGTGGAAGGCGCGGGCTGTGGAGGCGAGTTGGCGTGCGGCGCCGAGGCGTGGGCCGTAGACAGTGCCGCCGCGCATAGCGGTCCAGACATCTTCGGTGGTGGGAATGAGGCCGGTGCGGGGATCGAGGGTCTTCTGTTCGGTTTTGGGGGTGAGGAAGGCGGCGATGTAGAGGTCAGCGGCCTGCGCGAGATTCTGGAGACGAGGGTCGTGGGTGGCAGAGTAGAAGCGGTCGCGCTTGGCGTCGACGTCGGCTATGGTGTCTTCAGGCAACTGGCGGAAGGCGTGGTAAGCTTCGGCGAGTAGCGGTAGCTCGAACTGTTTCGACTTACTACCCGTGAAATCGAAGCTGCGGGTGAGTTGGCCTTTGTCGGCGCGGTTGCGCTTGTCGAAGTCTTTGGCGACGGCCTTGTTGTCGCCCGTGAGCGGTTTATAGGCGGCGTCGGGGAGGCCCTTGCGCAGGGCGTCCAGGGAGAAGATGCCGAGCAGCGAATCGCCGAGGCGGATGTTCGCATCGAGGAAGCTAAGAGGCTTGCCGGATTCGACCGTTTCGATCCAGAGAGCGACCTTGGTAAGTTCGACGGCCATGGGATTGCGGTCAACGCCGTTGATGCAGGAGCGGACGACATCGCGTAGGGCACGGAGGCGGTCCTGCTCGGAGTGGATGTCCCCGCAACGCAGACGGACGACACGCTTGGCAATGCGGCGTGCGGCGGCAAGCAGGAAGTGTCCGGACCCGCAGGCGGGGTCGATGACCGTGACGCCGAGCAAGCCACGGATGGGATCTTCAGACTCGCTTTCGACCCGGTCAAGCACAGGATCGAGGGCGCCATCGAGTAGCACTTGCACGAGAGAGTCCGGCGTATAGTAGCTTCCGCTCGTCTTGCGCACATTCCCCTTGGTCTGGACGCCTTCTGCGAACTTAAACTCGCGGCCATCGGTGCTGAGTCGGGGCGTTAGTTCCAGAAGGCTCTCGTAGACGGAACCGAGCTCTTCCGTCTCCATATCGCGCCAATTGACCGGCATGAGCAGACCTTCGTCGCGGATCCAGGCGAGGCGAAAGATGGCCTCCATGAGAAAGCGATTGGAGATGTGGGCGCGGTCGAGTTCGGGAGTTGCTGTCAGGGCGAAGATGCCGCCAAGTGCAGGCAAGCCGAGCCGGGGCTCGCCATTCGCCAGAGCGCGGAATGTGACGCGAAGCCCAGACCAGCGGTCGTGAAAGTTGTCCCATCCGCTGCGGCGAATCGCACGATCGCGGAGTGCGCCAAGTGAGTAGCCTTCGGCATAGAGCTTGCGGTGCCCGGCGGAAGCTTCGGGCATGTGCAGTAGGTTGCGATCCTCGGCGGCGAGCAGGAAAATCAACCGATAGACGAGCCGGAGGAGCTGGCGGAAGTATTCGTCGATGGGCCAGGTGCCGTCACGCAGTCGTGCACTCAGTTCGGTGTTGGCCGGATACGTGAGGAACCCGGTGCCGAGTGCAAGCAAAGCTTCTTCGACGCCGTCACGCAGCCGATCCCGTGCGGCGAGGCCCTCCTTGCTGCCAGACTCGCGCCAGCGCTCAAGTGGGCAGTCGGTCGGCAGCGTCCCGAGGCGGCCAAAGCGACTGACGTGAAGTACGAGCCAAAGTGCGGAAAAACCCGCGTAGTCTTCGGCCTCGAAGATCTGACGAAGGTCCGCTTCGAGATAGGCTGGGCGTGTCAGACTTTCGTTATCGCGCAGTAAGCGTAGGGATTCACCATTGGTGCAGAGGCCCCAGAGGGCGTTGTTGTCAGCATTCAACCAATCCTGTAAGGCTGAAGCGGCGGAACGGCGGTGGTCGTGCGAAAGCGAGGGGCTGGCATGGTCGAGGTCATCTGCCGGTGGGACGACAACGACCGGTACACGGCCAGCGAGGGCTTCAAGGGTGAGAGGGAACTGGCGCTCGTCGCGCAAATGTGGTGCGTGGACAGGCTTGATGTCCGCGAAGCCGAAGACTTCGCGAAGAAGCTGTTCCGTGAACTCGATTGTCTTGTGGCGGGAGGGCGCGCTGGAGGCATGAAGCTCGCGAAAGAGTGCCTGACCGATGCGAAAGTAGCGCGCGGTTTCATCTCGAAGCGTCAGACCCTTCGGAATGTTGTAATCAGCGTCGCTCTGTTCCTCGGCCTTACGTTCGGCGATAGCGGCAAACTTGGCGGAGGACAGCAGTGAGCCTTCCAGCGTGATGGCGTCGAAACTCAGGGTGGATTTGCGGACGCGTGCCATTGCTAGACGCCTCCTGGGATGAGCACATACATGCCAAGGACGTCAGGCGGCAGAACAGGTTCGACAGTCACGCGCGGTGCACCTGGCATTGACGCCGTGGCAGAGCGTACTCGTTCGTGGTCAGTGAGCAATACCGCTGCACGCTGGGCCGCGTAGGCGGCGAGCGGACCATTGTCCTCCAGCAGTGCTCCAATACGCGCAAGCGCCTGCCGAAGGATACGCTCCTGCGCTACGGCTGCCAAGTTTTCTGTTGCAGCGGAACGAAGCAAGTCGAACGCCTCTTCTCCGATATATGCTGGCGTATCGGCGGCGCCGGTGAAGGCGAGTGTCCCGGCCTCTTCGACCAACAGCAGCTTTTCCTGACGACCGTGTACAAGAAGTTTGAATCGCAGGCGGAGAAGCAGAACCGTGGTCTGGGTCTCAACGCCTTCGGTCGCCCAAACGCCACACCGTCCGAGGGATCGCCCTGTAGTCTCACTTGGTTGCAAAGCACTTTCGAGCAGGAAATCGGCTAGTGTGGATGGAAGCGGGTGGCTGCGCACAACGACCTCAGTATTCGGAGGTGCTGGTTCCTGGAACGTGATGCGAAGGGTCCCTTGAAGACCGCGAGCGGCAAGCCGCTCCAGGACGGTTGGCGGTAGTGCTTGCAAGTGCGCTAGTTCGGTACCGCCAGAAGAGGGCTCAAGTGCGGCATTCAGCCGCCCCATCGCACGGGCGAGAAAGCGCCTTACTTCCTCCGCGCCACCCAGGAGCGTCTGCCACCGCTGCCACTCGGGAATAACTTCCTCGGGACGAAGAGTGTTCTGCGCGAAGACTGCGCGTGAGCGGCGCTCGCCTTCTTCAGCGTCGCGCCAGCGGCGGTCAAGTTCGTCGGTATCCGTGGAAAGTTCGATGCCAAGATCAAGGCGGAGTTGTTCGGAACGACCTTTGCGCAAAAGCAAGGCGTTCAATAGTGCACCAGCCACGGCCGACCGCTCTTCTGGCAGAGGTACGGTCACACCGGTTGCTTTACGGATAGCTTCGGCCTTACGCAGTACTACTTCAAGAACAGCGCCGTCGATCGAGCTGTCTGGCGAGTAGAGGAGCACAGATCGGACAACCCTGGATTGTCCAAAGCGATCGACCCGTCCTTCGCGCTGCTGATGCCGTGTCGGATTCCAAGAAAGATCGTAGTGCACAACGCTATCGAAAAGATGCTGGAGGTTGATGCCTTCGGAGAGGCAGTCGGTCGCAACCAGAATGCGCTGCGGAGCGATTCCCATCGACTCCACTCGTGCACGGCGGTCTTCCGGCGTCAGCACTCCTGTGACGGCCTCCACGCACAGCTTTGGAAACGCCTTCCGAAGGCCAGATGCTACATGCTCCGCCGTCGCGATGAAACGACAGAACAAAATCGGATTGGCACCGTCCTTAAGAAGAGGACGCAGTAGTTCAGTGATTGCATCGAGCTTCGGATCTGGCGCGGTCGTCAGAGCTTCCGCTTGACGAACCAGGGCGGCAAGCAATGGGTCGTCAAGCACGACGGCGGCAGGCTCGACGTCTAACCCCTCGGCCTCATCGTCGTCGCAGAGCTGCTCTTCCAGAACGGCTACGTCGCTCAGGCGGGTGCGCAGAGCACTGTGAGCCGCGGCCGGCGAAGAACCCACGCAACGCATGAGAGCAAGCGTGCTCCAGAAGGCCATACGTCTGTTGCGTTGGTCGGAACCTGTGCCTTCCACAACGCCGAGGCAATAGTCGAGCACATCGTCATGGAACGCCTGATGCGAAGAATTGAATCGATAGGGCTCTTCGGTGGTGTCGTGTCGTGGCGGAAACGAACGATCCTCCCCCCAGTCCTTGTTTCTGATGTCGATGCGGCGGCGTTGCACGAAATGCCGAGCGAGCCGGCGCCGAGAGGCTTCGTCTTCAAGCGAGCTACTGCTGAATCGGGGATTCAGTAGAGAGAGAAGACGGCTGAAAGCTTGCTCATCGCCGCTATGGGGTGTTGCGGTCAACAGGAGCAGATGTCGGTTGGGATCCTCAGCAATGCGGCGGAGCAGCTCGAAACGTTGCTGACGGCCAAGGTGAGCCCCAACACAGGAGTGAGCTTCGTCCACGATGACGAACGGCGGGCATGCACGCGCGAAGCTGTCACGTCGCTTCT
Source organism: Edaphobacter sp. (assembly GCA_025462755.1). GTDB lineage: Bacteria > Acidobacteriota > Terriglobia > Terriglobales > Acidobacteriaceae > Edaphobacter. Next base: position 29,094 of record JAOAPF010000145.1, on the reverse strand, counting down.
CGGCCTTAATGTAGTCCAGGCTAACGACAGTGAAAGGGTTCGCTTCAAACAGAGATTGTGACTGGGCGAGGCCTCTCTCAAGCCGAGCGGCGGAGGCCGCTGTAACTGCGACAGTATCGAGGTCGAACTTGCTGCGCAGCTCTCCTGTCCACTGCTCAACTAAATGCGGGGGACACAGCACGGCGAAGCGATCAATCTCTCCACGGTCGACAAGCTCACGCAGAATTAGGCCGGCCTCGATAGTTTTGCCGATACCTACGTCATCGGCAATCATGAGACGCACAGTCTGCTGGCGGAGAGCCATAAGCAATGGAACCAGCTGATACGCACGAGGATCGAATGCGACGCGTGCAGCCGACCGGAACGGTCCCGCACCACGGCGAAGCGACAAGCGTAATGCCTCGCCGAGCAGTAGAGCTGCGTCCTGTGTCGCTCTGTCCTCTGCGCGGGGAAGTTCGAATTGAGCCGGAAGTACGGGGTCTGTTTCGAGAGAAGGGTCGATTAGCTGAACATCCAACTCGCTGCCCGTCAGCGGACGCAAGGATAGGAGCGCCGTGTCAAGCGAAGGTAGCGCAACCCATTCGCGTCCACGGGCTCGAACAAGATCTCCCGGTGAAAAAGTAGCGGTCACTCAAACACTCCCAGTGCTTGAAGCAGATTCTTCGGCGGCTCTGTTGGAGGCGTGGCCGGGACAGCGACCACATCGAACGCCATGTCATTGAGTGCCTTGGCTGTTTCTTTGGAGAGGATCTCTGTGGCCGCGACGACACGATGCTCTTTCCACACCAGCGGGAATGTAGAGCCTTCCGCAAGCAGCGGCTTGGTAGAGGGCGCAGGTAGACCCCAACCCTTTAGGGCTTCGTGCCATGGTGATACTTCCACCGGCTGTGGGCTCTGGGTTGGGATCACTATGCAGCGTGTGAGTCGGAGGAGCAACGCCAGTGCTGGTTCGTCTTTGCGGTCGATGAGTTCGTGGTCTAGCTGGTTGTAATAAGACAGGAGACACCGGTAGCAGCCCTTAACGCAATGGGCGTTTGGGACGGGCACGAGTAAGCTAGGATCTCCGGCTGCAGCTGCCACCTCAATGCCTTCGTAGTGCATCAACTCGATTGCCGTGTACGCGATCTCAGCTAGCTTGCTTGGCTCTTGCAAAATGCGACTCAGTACGCCAGCGCCTCCTTCTGTAGCTTCGTACAGTAAGATCGAGCGCCGTGTCTCCGCCGTAGGAAGAGGCTCGGACGCAGTTTCTCCCTCCTCAAGTTCGAAGGTGAGCTCCAGACTGCGGAGAAGTGCGTGTTGCACTGTAGCCGAAGTCACCAGACTTGGCCGTCCTTCCGCAAACCGAATCAGCAGCGCGTTCTTGGTGTCTTGCACGAACGGCACGATGAGTTGAGGTGCCGGGATGTCGGGATCGGGTGTGTCGCTTTCGTCCTGCCCTTTGCCCCAACGTCCGGTCGCGGGATCAATCCAGAAACCAAGTTCGGTTTTCGTTTTCCTACGGCGAAGCCCCTTGTTGATACGACTAATGCGTGCGCCAGCACCATAGTCCAGATCAACGATGCGTTCTTGATCTAGTAGCGCAGCAGCCGAAAGAATATCGAGGCCCCCTTGCCGCATTGGCCACTCAAAAACGCTTTGGATTTCGAAGCCTTGCCGTTGCCGGTCTTCATCGTTGGAGGTGATCCGAAGAGCAGGTTGCGTCTCCACGTTGTCGATTCGCAACAAGTTTTGAATAGGTGTCAGCCCTGCCAAGCTCCGGCCACAATTCAGACAACGCTCGAGCTCTTCGATATGAGCCGCGCCGCAACTCTCGCAAATGTACATCAAGCCAGTGACGAGATTTCCGGAATCGCCCAACTGGCGGCCCGGCGGAAGCTTGGCCTTAGTGACACGGTAAGCTCGGCCTTCGTGGTAAACCAGACTTCTGGGGCCGAATTCCGCAATCGCCAAAAAGCGTGCGCGCTGCAGGAATGTGCCCTTTCCATTACCTGCAGAAGGAACATATGCATAGAGCGGAAGCCGGGGAAAGTTATAGCCGGGAAGAAAGCCCTCCGTAGCCAAGTACCGGTAGGTGTAAAAGTCAGAACCAAATGAAGAGGTGCCACGTTCTAACAGGGCAAGCTGCTCATTGGCCTGCGCTTGCTCGACCTTCACGTCTCGGCGTTCTCTTGCCGAGAGTCCGGGAATCTCTGACCGACGATTGGCATCGGTCAACTGCCGTAACGCGGTTTGATATAGCTGCCGCCAGCGCCCAAAAGCTGCCTCAAAGCGCGCTAATGATTCTGCGCTAACCGCGACGGCGAACGCTTGTCGGTCTGTGGCCCAGGGAGCACGTTGCTCTGGCAGCTCATCGGCGATGCTGTCGAGAATTCGCTTCATCGCCACAGACGCAGATTGCGTAATGCTAGATGCGCGTAAGGCTTGATGTAACGCTGTCCTCAGCGGTTGCTCGTCGCGTTGCAGCTCCAAGACGTGTGGAATGTCAGGTGCGAGTTCCAAACGAGACTCTGCAAGCCAGACCGCATGCAAATGCGCTTCGACGAGATCGCGATTTGCGAGGTCAAGACTCGGAGCTTTGACAATCCCGCGCACCATCTCTTCCGGCTTGGCGAAGTAGTGTTGATCGTGGGGGCTTTGCGCGGCACAATAAGCAACCACAAGCGCAGCTTGTCCAGAACGTCCAGCCCGGCCCGATCGCTGCGCGTAATTCGCAGGAGTAGGCGGAATGTTACGCAGATAAACCGCGTTCAGTGCCGAAATATCAACGCCAAGCTCCATCGTTGGGGAACAAAATAGAAGTGGCAAGAATCCGTCGGTTTCTTCAGGAAGCCATCGTTTTGGATTCTCTGCAAGAAACTCCCGGTCTTCTTTACCAAAGCGGAATCGATTCTCTCGCCACTGCCGCCGCTCTTGGTCGACTTGAGCAGTGTGTTCCCGGCCTTCCAATCCGAAGAGCCCGTCCCCACCCGCGTCCAAGATAGCGGCGAGAGATTGATAGAGGCCAATAAAGTAAGGATTCGCGCTGAGTGTCTCCTGGCCGGCGCGGAGCCGCACCACCGAGGAATTTAGCTGCCATCCTTGAGTGTCAAATGGTGTCTGGACGCGGTTCAGAAAGCCATAGTTACCTTCTGCGCAGCGCACCATCGAAGCCAATACAGCCGTGTACCGGGCAGTGGAGAGCCGTGGAGATTGCCAAAGATCTCCTTTCCGGAGCTGACGCGCGAGGCTGCTCCCAGGGCCCGATCGCAGCAGGAGTGCTTCGTCATTGAAGTTGGCCCGAATTGTACCGAGAACCAGGGTTGCGGCCGACCGTTCATCTTTGGCTTCTTCACGCGTGAGGCTCCAGGGCGCGCGTAGAAGACTTTGTGAAGTATTCGCCAGCACCTCCAGCGTGTTTAGTTGTAGGGCATCGGCAGTGAGCGCGAGACCGCGCCGCATATGATCGAACAGGCAAGTGAAAACCTGTTTGCGAATGAACGGGGACGTGTCCCGCAGCTCCGGAACAGCTTCTGCGAACTGCGTCTCATCCGCGACAAAGTCATCGAGGCCGGAGTAATCAGCTGTGATGAGCCGGAGTTCTTCCAGATTCGGGTTTGTGAACCTCCAGCCACGGCGCTGATCCGCCCAGACGCGATGAACGAGCACTTGGCCGAGCGCCCTCTCGGCATCATTGAGCCGTGCCCCTAGAGATTCAGGGTCAGCCATCCATTCTTTGCGGCGCGCCCTGTTGAAGGCAAGGAAACCGAGTTTCTGGCGAACGCGAAGTCCGAATTCCGCCTCGCCGAGGCCTTCGGTACCTGACTCACGGACTGCAGCGAAGATCGCTGCGCGCAAAAGAGTGACGAAGAGGAAGTCGTTGAAGTGGCCTGCTTGTAGTGCGGCGTCTTGACGGTTGTCCGTAAATGCCAACACTTTGCGCGTGTGTTCTGCCAGATCGCTTTGCTCCGACATCATCCATCGCAGCGCGCTCGCAGTTATAAGCGTAGTGGCTGAGCTGCGACCCTCTCCTGAAAGGCCCGCCAGTTTGTTGATCTCGCGTGCCTGTGCAGCTACTTGCTCCTTGCAGCATGGACAAAATCGGAATTTGCCAGGAATGAACCATACTGCTGAACCGGTGGAGAGGATGCGTCCGCTTGGCGCTACTCGGATCTTTTCAAGAAGGTGATCGCGCTTATCTAGCCGAGTTCGTTCAACGCCCCCGACCGTCTCACGCCACTCTTCGGGATAGTCCTGAACATCGCCGCCAAAGCTGAAGTCCGGATCACCATCGTGCACCACTGTTAGGTATCCGGCCCGGTCACTTCCGATCTCGTCTTTAAGCGGAAGTTCGTCAATGGGTCGTAATAAGGCTTCATCGTGGCCGTTACGTCGCGTTATTGTGACGGGATGAAGCTCTTGACCGCAGCTTCGGCAAAACACTAAGGGATAGAGTCGTGCTTCTGGATCATCTGGATGATAGAGCTGCCCGTCTAGCGTAACTAGTCGTTCACCTTGTGAACGTAGTGTTGAGTAGAGCCGACCGGCTCCAGAGATGAAGCGGTGAAGTTTGAAAGCTAGGAAAGCGCGCGAACCGATGCCTCCCCGCTGATCGCTGGGTCGGCTCATGATCGAAAGCATCTGTTCTAAGCGCTGCCGGCAGAGCTCCTCGGGCTTTCCGGTGTCCAGCTTCAATAGCTCCGCGGCCTCGCTCACCCGCATAGGTGGACGCCGAGCGAGCTTTTGACCATCTTCAAGCCCCATCCTCAACTCGATCCAGGCCGCAAACGGATCGAGCATTAGCTTGTCATCGGTCAAGTCTCCATCGATAGCCTGCTCCAGTCGTATCGCCAGCGCATGATTGAGGCTATCCCCAAGTTTCAATGACTGATTTGTCGCACGCTCCAGGCTTTCATCGATGACTGAGTCAGGCGAGATCGTCGATCCAAACAAGCGTGACGCGACTTGTGCGACAGCAGCTGCACGGGTCTCCGGTCCGCCTTCGCTCGCCATGGTGGCCGAGGTCCCAATGCAAACAGGCGAATGTTCTCGGCATAGCCGATCCCGCAATCGTCGAACCAGCATCGCCACATCGGCGCCTTGTCTACCGCGATACGTGTGGAGCTCGTCGAGGACTATGAACTCCAGACCTTCCGCATTAGCGATGACTTGCTGATCCAGAGGATCCTGACGAGTCATAAGCAACTCAAGCATCATGAAATTTGTTAAGAGGATGTCTGGAGGACTTCTCGAAATAGCCTCGCGCTCTTCCCGCCTCTCTTGTCCTGTATAGCGCGCGAAGGTCGGGCGCCGAGTCTCTGGAAGCCCGGATTCACCGATAAACTTTTCCAGTTCCTTCATTTGGCTGTTGGCTAGTGCGTTCATCGGGTAAATTACGATCGCTCGTGTCCGTTTGGTCCCGGAAGCCGAGGCACGCGCGCGCAACGCGGCATCGATGATCGGAATAAAGAAGCAGAGCGACTTCCCTGACCCTGTGCCGGTCGTTACGACGAAGCTCTGCCGCTGCCGCGCCTTCGCCACGGCTTGCGATTGATGCTTGTAGAGCTTGATTTGCTTGCCTTCCACTCGGAAAACGTGCTCGATATCCGCACAAAGGTCGCCATCCCTGACAAGTTCAGCGAGTGTCGCTCCTGATTGGTAGTGGGGATTGATGCTGACAAGCGGCTCTGGCCAGAAGGTGCCGCGCGCGTAAATACGCTCAACCTGTTCAGCGATATCGTGAGCACGGATTTTGGTAAATGAACGCGCGAACGAAGCGTATTCACGAATCAGGTGCCGGTCCAGACTAAATACGTTCACGAAAGCCCCTGCCCGAATTGAGTGGAATATCGCTTTGCTACCATTGCACGCTCTGAATGTTTCCTGGTTACGAGATTAGCCATTTTCCCATAAGAGGCGAAAGAAGATACTGCTAAAGAGAGAGGGCCTCCTCCTAATTACAGCCGTCTTCGCCGTCTTCCGCCACCAACCTTGTTGCGTATCGAGGCGTGACGATGAAGTCGCGCTTCGGCGTTGCAGACTTCGTCCGCCGTCTTGCCGGAATTTTCATAGAGCACTTTGGCATCACGCAACTTTATGACATCCGTCCGTGGCCTGCCTCCGGTTTTTCCTCGCGCCTTTGCCGAGGCGCGGCCGGCGGCAGCGCGTTCGGCGCGCAGTTCCCGTTCCATCTGATGGATAGCTCCGCTGCGAGAGGAGCTATAACCATTCCACGCGCTCCTGCTCAGAAGAGCAGGGCAGCAAAAGTCTGGCTCTCTGGCCTAAGATGGTAGGCTGGCTTCATGACGAACGTAAAGATCCAAATTGATCCTTCAAGTGTCGGTGAATCCCCGCTCTTTACGGCCACAGCGAACAGCGATAGCGGCCACCGCTACACGATTCATGCACCCGAGATTGATCAGTTTATCGGGGTTGTTGCTGCTTATATGCCGCAGTTCAACGCTAAAATTGCTCTACTCACACTAAAAAACGGCGCACAGGTAACAGCAGAGTACAAGATTGACGAAGCGGCTGCGAGCCTGCTCTTTCAACAAATCGCCGTTTATAGACAGTTGGTCTAGGGGCAGTATTGCTGTGGTCGTTGGCTCCATGGATGTACTTTCTGAAACGACCGTTTCAGTGAGTACAAGCATCGTCCGAGGCACGATCATTCCTGGGGTGAAGGTGACTTCTGCCCCGCGTGTGGCGAGGTCATCCTGGATGCAGCCGAGTCGGCCGGCAGCAGTGCCATGATGTTGGAATTCAACAAGCAGGTCCAATTTCTTGCTTCGCCTGCGACGGGATCTCGGCTATGCTGTGCTCATGTCAGTACAGCTTGCTGTTTCGCGACAGAAAGTGGTGTCGTACCTTCTATTTTTCTCTTTCTCTCTCCCAGCGTTAGGGGCGAAAGATCGGCCACCATTACCAGCGGAGATAAAGACGGCGAAAAGCATTTACCTCGATAACGAGAGTGGTATAGCGATCGTCGCCGACTACGCTTACCGCGAACTAAAGAAGTGGAATCGATTTGAAATAACGGATTCTCCGGACAAAGCAGACCTTATTTTCGTTTTCACGGGAAGTGATGAGCGGTCAACCTCGACTGGTATGGCAAATGGGAAACCAATCACAATGACCGGAGGCCCATGCCACGCAACACTAGTCGTGCGCAGTTCCAAGAACCACGACCAATCGCTGTGGCAAGACACCAAAAATTGCAGTTGGCATGGAGCATCGGCTGACCTCATACGTGAACTGAAAAAGAGAATGGAAGACCATTGATCGGATTGTCGTTCTCGCCCCGCTGTGATCGCTCCCGAGGAGGAACTGGATAATGACTCAGCCCAAAGAAGCCCCCAAGACGATAAGCGAAATTCTTGACGAACAAGACCCGCCTGACAAACTGCTGCAGAAACAAGAAAAGGAAAAACGTTCGCTTGACAGCCTAATCGAGGAGAGAGATCCAAACCGGGAACGGTAGTGGGGGTCCGTTCGCGACGATATATTGCTCCAGTTCGTCCAGTACGGAATCTGAGAGTCTTCTTCCATTGCGCGGCCGGTCTCGGGATCGCTCCTTGCCAGCTTCGAGCCTGACCCGAAAATGCGAGCAGATATGAGAAGACGACCAGCAACCGCATACTTGTTGTTGCAATCCAAAAACGGCAGCCACTCGAATCAGATACCCAGTGTCCCAGCTACAGGACTAAAGAAGGTACTCCTAGTGATTGGAGCCACGGTTGGTACTATCGGGTTTCTAGTCGTTTTGTCGTACACCTTGGTAGTTGACTCTGGCCTGATTTTCTTCGGCTACCGAAAGGGAGTCGAGATTCTAGGTGTGTTCTTTGTAATTGCTTTTCCGACCATAGTGATTTGGGGAGAGAGGATAAGAAGCGCCGGGAAAAAGACGAACGGCGGGTAGGGGTTGCTGTCGCCTTCGTGCAGATATGATCTGATTCATTGCGTGAGTGCTTCGTCCAGGCGCTCGATTAGCCCAATTGGACATCTTCTGCTTTTCTTCACCAACCCTAAAGCTTGTATTCAGTTTTAAGTTGCCGGAGATCCGCTTCAAACTCGTCCGCCATGGCGTAGGTGAGGATGTCGACGTCGTCATCAAGCCCCTTCAGATTCTCCTCCTGGACTGCCCCGACGCCTTCCATAACTTCGTCGGCGTCGATCACAGGCTCGGGGTCGGCGAACGGGTGATGGTGCTAGTTCGTTGGGCATAATTCACTACCAGACTGTCCGGCCTCTCGGCCGGACGTTTGGCTATCAAACTATTACGGATTGACCGAAGCAACCATGAGTTGCGAGGATGCAACTTTGGCTGTACCGATGGTGAAGGTTGTCGCCCCGGAGCCTTCTGGAATCACTAGATCTTTCCCATGCATCAGCAGGAAGAGAGATGCCCCTCCGAGCGTGAAGATTGAAGTGATCACAATTCCTGTGACCATCCGACCAACATGACTATCACCACTTCCTCCGCGAGAGCCGGACAGGTCGATCTTTGTCCCGTCGATCGCAGTGACATTCTGCAAGTTCATCTCGAGCTTCCCGGAGCGGCCAGCTCACTTCTTCGGAGCGGCCTTAGTAACGGTACCGATCGCGAGCGAGCCAACAGGAATGACAACGTAGCCATCGATTGCCACTTCTTTCGCTACCGTAAAACGAATCCGTTGACCGACCATCGCACGAGCGGAACTGATGGTCTCAGCGAGTTTGAGATCAACCTCAGTACCATCCGGAACTACGGAGATAACCTTTGTCACTGGAGCGGGGGCAACCGCAGGAGTGATGATCGTAGCCGGAGCCGGAGCTGGCGCCGGCGGCGTAACAGTTGCAGCTGAAGGAGCCGGAACAGGAGCCGCTGCCGGATGAGGTGCAGCAGCAGGAGCTGGCGTAGGTGCAGGCAGTGTTGTGGGTGGAGTTACGACTGGATGAGGAGTAGGAGTATTTATACCGCTATATGCTGGAAGAACCCGACCATCTGGTCCGATTGACTGGGCAAAACAGCTGGCAGACATGAGAGTTCCAAGGACAACAACAAGTACAGCAAGCCTAATTTTCATGGATTTCCTTTAGAAGTTAGATAGAAGTTCACTACAGTAAGAAGGGCAGACGGAAGGGTACGAGTGTGCAAAGGCGATCCGAACTGAGGTTGGAAATTTGTACGCAAGAATTTGTGACGGGAGCAGTAAAAATAGAAGCACGTGACCGACCAAACACAGAGATACTTCAAAAAGCCCATAAAAAGCATGATTATCGGTTGCACATAATTCTCAGAATATGCAACGTTGTGCAGGGAACATGGAGTTTTACCCGCTTCTCAATTGCCCTTCAGACGCGCCTATTTCTGCATCACTCGTTCGGGCACTTTCCGAAACACCCGGTTGTAAATCTCGTGTGCGAGTTCCACTGACTCGTCTATCGCAACCCCAGTCGGGACGACCCGCACGTTTACGGTACATCGACGGTGAGCCAATTACAGAAGGAAACGGCACGCCAGCCTGGAGAGAGCACTGGCGACTATGGCCGACGTCAAAGCACGCATTTCATCGGCTCTAAATGATCTTCTTCTTAACGTTGAAGCTGCTCTTGCCGCAGTCACAACGGAGGACTTCCGGCCCCGAACCTCGCAGGGGAAGAACATGAAAGAACGTCTCGCATGTTGAACATCGAAGGTGATTCAGCAGTTCCTCGAAGGCGAGAGCAACAGGCTTGAACTCTTCCTCTTGTAACCTGATCCATTCGTTGTAGTGGATGGAAGCGTTAATAGGCCATTGCTCAGCTTGCGTGCGAGCGTAAGCGGCGTTGATCTTGTTTTCGAGACTTTGAATAGTCAGCTTTGCACCTTCATCCTGCCATGAGTGAGCAGCTGCTTTTGCCTTTCTCAACAACTCTAAGCATCGGCTGATGACCGAAGGCAAGAGCTCTCCTAGTTCCCATCGTGCGTCTCCACGGAAAGGAACCTCCGCTTGCAACTTGTGAGCCAGCTGACCAGAGATGTACTCCAGGTACCGCCTGAGGGTACCTGCTGCGGTTGAGACCCCTGAATCCGCCAATTCGGCTTGGATTTGTGGCCACACCTCATTGCCCTCCCAAATAACAGGCCCATCTTCAACGGACCAACGCTTGAAGTGAACGAATGACTTGCTGGAAACAATCTTCTCCGTTCGCATGTGTTGAAGCCAAATATCGTCGTGGGTGGTGATAACAAACTGTGTAGATGAAAAGTGCTGCTTAAGCAGAGAGCACACCTCTCTTCTGTGGCCTGCATCAACGGACATAAGGACATCATCCAGAACTGCAAAGGTAAAGCGCTCTTTAAGCGTATGCCGCATGAGGGCGAGGTATAGGCATACGCCCATCGAGTCTTGATGACCTTCGCTGTGGTAGGCCCCGGGAGGGAAAAAACCCCTTCCGTAGAAATCAACATCAAAACCGAGCTTCCCTAAAGAGGGAACTAGCTTGCCTACGAACTCATCCTCGTCGTCGTGATGGATAACCTTATAGAACGTGCTGAAATCAGCTTCTACGGCAATGTAAATAGACTCAAGAACGTGATTGACGCTCTTGCTGTAGGCACGCAGCGCTTCAGAGGCCCACTGGCTGACTTTCTTCGCTTGTTCGGTTTCTCGCTTGCATTTCTGGTAAGATTCAAGCCGATCTTGGCAAAGAGTGAGTTGATCACGAGCCGCATCCTCCTTTGAGAGGTCGGGCAACGCCTCAACTAAGAGCATCAGGGCATTCAATGCTGTATCAACATCCCGCGATCTATCAGCAGTGATCGAGGTGGTGGACGCCATCGAAGCCTCGATATCATCAAGAGCCTGCAACATCAGCCTTTTCTTTATGAGCGTCTCGCGAAAGCTCTGAATAGCGACCTTACTAATTGAAGGATTAAGACCGCTGGCGTGGCCTTGTATCGCGACAAGAAGTGCGTCTATGTCTCTGTAATGTTCTTCAATGGGCTGCGCAGCAAGCCGCAATTCGCTTTTTAAGGAGCTGGCCTGTCTGGCTTCGTCAATCTTGAGCCCCACATGCTCCCTGAGCAGGTCGGCTTGCCAGTCGGCATCACAGAATGGGCACGAATCAGGACCAATAAGCGCGAGGCCGCTTCGAAGGAACGACTCTCTTTTTAGGCTCGCCAAGAGATGCGGCGAACTCCGTAGAGCTTCAAATATCCTTCGTACCTCAGATAACTTGCTCCCTATCTGTTGTGGCATAGGAGCCTGTAGGATCTTCAGAAGTGCGTCTAGGTCATTTTTGGCTTGTTGCTTCAATACCTTCGGTTTCGCGGTCGTCGCTGAGTTCATCCCCTCCTTGAGAGAGGTGTTCGCTTCTAAAGAAGCAAGAGGCTCTAGAGAAATGACGGCGCGGTATTTGTTTACGGCCGACAGCACTTCTGACTTGAGTAAATCGTTGATACCTAGAGCTTGTAGTAAAAGCCGCTTCGCCTGGGCGAGCGCCGATTCGCAAATATTGGCTTCACGTGTTGTTGCGTTGTCGATGGAGTTGAGTGAGGTTCGGACTTTCTCGATCTCTTCAAGCCGAAGGAGGGCCTGGACAGCCTTCGCGCGATTATTAGGGGTTGCGAGAATGTACTTGATGATCTCGCGTCTGGTCAGTGCGAACTCGGGATGGCCACCAAGTTCACCTATCGCGGCTTGTATGTCGGCGTCGGGAGGAGAGAGTTTGGGTGCTTTAGCGTTACTGACGGTACGTTCTAGCGTGAAAACCTTTCCACCCAGGTGGGGTATGCAGGCTGTAAGCACGACGCGAGCCTTTTGAGGCGCGTTGCGTTTATCAACATGCGGAGCATGTGCCTTAATTGTGAGTCCGTCAGTCCCTTCGCCGCTGAGCCTACTGATGTCGCCAGTCAATGCGAATTCGATGGCATCGACGACGCCACTCTTACCCGTTCCGTTAGGCCCGCAGATGGCGAACGTCTGGCCGCTTAAGTTGAGCTGTAATTTGCGTATTCCTCGGAATTCTTCAATGAGGAGGCTTTCGATCTTGATCACAAGGACTCCTCTGTCAAGAGGGCGGCACGGAGCTTATCGGCGCTGTATTGGCCGCACGCAAGGGCTGTTTCAATCTCAGCTATCGCGGCTGGATTGATATTGGTCTCGGCCTGCAACCGTGAGATGAAATCATCAAATACCTCTTGTACAGCTGTGCTGGTCGTACTGCGCGGCTGTTTCGTCATCGTCTCTCCTGGCTGTTGGCGCGAAGCTGCTACTGTCCGCCTCATCTTATAAGACGGTATTGTCTGCTGAGGTAGGGTGTAGTCCAACCCTACGTCCGACATCTGGCGAAATAGTGTCGTAATAGAGTTGTTTTTGGAGTTGTCGTACAGCCAATGACAAGGGTCGAGGAGTCTATTCGGACACCTCGGATCCCAATCACATGACTGATGACTTCCCTTGTCGAACGGCGTTGGCGACCGGTGGAAGCTGAGGGTCCAGGTCTTCTCAACGCTCGATAGATATCACAAGACCACCTTCAAGAAACGCCAGTGGCATGCGGCGGAAATCTCGCCATCCGCCTCACCAAATGTACGGAAGAACCCAAACTGCTCAATATTATTCAGGTGGTCAGCGGTCATTCTTTCCTGATCTTCCTGCATTTTTCGCTTGTGACCCGGCACTTGTGCTCAGTTGCGCTCTCAGCCCGGTCATATTCCTCCACAGAGAGCACAACGACGACAGGCCGCCAATGCTTGGCCACCGCCACCGGCTCTGCACGGGCAAGGTCAATCAACCGTCCGAAGCCGTACTTTGCGTCCTTGGCACTTAGAGTCTCCATGCGATTCCACAATTTGAGAGGATTCATTTTTGGCCATTTTGGCCAAAATGCAACAGACACCAGATATTCTCCGTGCACACCCACGTCGTGCGAGTTCAACCTGAATGCGGAACAACGAGAGGGCGGCGCCATAGCTAAAACGAGCATGGTGGCGGTCGCCCTCTTCGGTCACGCAATTTTCATAAGCTTTGGTCAACAACCAACGGCTTATACAAAGCCGGCCAACGCACCTTTATTGACCTGATCTTGCGAGTAATCGTCTGCAGCATCCGAGACCCCAAGATAATCCAACGTAACGTCCAGACTCTCATGCCCTAGCCATGCCTGAATCTTCCGGACCGATACCCCTGATTCATGGTGGCAAGTTGCGCCTGTCTTCCTCCAGCGATGAAGATTGAATTCCCGCCAATCCGAACGTCCAGCACGTTTGGCGATTTTCTTACATATCCGCAGGAAATGATTTTGAACACCTCCTTTACCGTTAGGAAAAACAAGGTTTCGCGGCCCCTTTCCTTCGCAGTACCTCTTCAGCGAAGCCATGAATGCGGCCGGAATTGGGACCTTGCGACCGATTGTCGCCTGTCCTGAACGCTTTCCTTTCAGACGGAAGCCCTTGTCCGGCTTTGAACTAATGTGCAGGACATTGTTGTCGAAAAACAGGTCCCGCGTCTCGACGAAAGCAACTTCGAGATCACGTCCCATACTGTGGAGAAAGAATTTGAAAGTGAGGCCTTCTTCCTCGGTACATGCTGCGAAAAACTTCACCATCATCTCGTGTGTATATGGAATCACGGGCTTCGGCGGAAAAGACATTTCCCTCAAGAAGGGCTTCGCAGCGCCAATGTTGTGTCTGTTTAGGAACGTGCTGACTGCCTGCATGACGTTGTAGCAGGTGCGGTCGCCCAAATTGTCAGGATGGACTATTAGGAATCTTCGAACCTGTCTAATAAATGTTGCGTCTATCTCGTCTAGGTAAGCTTCAGGCCTGAAGCTTTTCAGGTAACCGAGGCGATACTGATAGGCTTCGACGGTTCTTGCGGCAAGCCCGTACCCGGACTTTCCTTGCCGGTCCCGACAGTCGGAAAGATACTCCTCCACAGCCTCGCTCACTTTTACGCGCACATGGGTGTCGGCCGGATTTGCCTTGATTTCCCCGCCAACAGCAAGGAATGAAAGTTCCGCTGACTTCTTCAGCAAGGCCTTCTCCGCCTCGATCGGATCGGGGCCCACACGCTCCATTCGCTTTCTAGTGCCCTCATACCAGCTGATGTAATAGGCACCGTCGGACAAAAAGCGCCGACGCATGGTGGGTGCCTTCTGAAACGTCCACTTGTTATTGATTTTTACGTGTTGATAGACAACAGCAATCTTGTTTGCCACAAAAGCTCCTCAGAAATTTCGATGGGAGCGTAGTTTGGCTGAGGCTGCTGAACTCCAACGGTCGCCAGCGAGTGCCAGCCGAAACCAGTTGTTGCCAGCAAATAGTAAAACGGCTAGTAAAAGCCGTTTTAAACTATTGAAAAATATAGTATTGGTGCCGAAGGGGGGACTCGAACCCCCACACCCTTGCGAGTACATGGACCTGAACCATGCGCGTCTGCCAATTCCGCCACTACGGCACGGTGTTCTACGCTTCGCCCAACTGGCCGGAGCACGCTAACCGCGAGCTTTAGTCTTTCAAACGTCGACGCCGCTGTCAATTCATCGGAGCCGCTGCGGACTTGGCCAGTTGCCCGGTGGGATACAGATCGGAAGGCCGGAAGGAGGGAAGCCCGAGTGGCAAACGTTTGAGACTTCTGATAGAAAAGGACGTCTACTTGGTGAGGAAGGCGACATTTCCCAAATGACCGAACCAAAGAACCTCTTGTCTCAGGCCCCGGCAAACTCCGAGGCGCGGACAGACGTCGAAAAGATTCCTGAAGATCTCTCCGTTGAAATGCGCAGGATCGCCCACGATCTTAGCAACGCGCTCGAGATCATTATCCAGACCAGCTATCTTCTGAGCACCACGGAGATGAAAGAGCCCGCATCCGATTGGCTTCGCTTGCTGGACGACGGCGTGCAAAAAGCGATGAGCCTAAATCTCGAGATGCGCACCTACATCAAGGAACACACTTCAAGCTAGATTGAAGCGTGGCGGTTTGATCGCTAGGCCTTGCGCTTGGGGGAGGCCTTCGAGTTTTTCGTGAGAGGCTTTGCCTTGGCAGCGGATCTCCTCTTTCCATTGGCGGCTGTCTTCGCGATCGTCTTCTTTTTTGTGGCTGCCGGCTTTTTTGCAATCGCCGTCTTCGCCTTTGTTGCAACAGGCTTCTTTGCGGAAACTTTGTTTGACTGCGCCTTTTTTGCGGCGAGCGGTTGCGCGGAGTTTCCGGTGGCAGACTTCAGGCTCAGTTGCACCAGTTTTTGCTCGTGCGAGGCGATCAGGTCTTCGATCTGCTGCAGCAGGATTCGGGTATGCATTGGCTTAACGAGAAGTTGGTCGGCGCCCATCTCCTGCCAGTCCTCCTCGGCCACGGGAAACGCCGTCAACAACGCGACGGCAGGGTGATACGCCGCGGCCCGGGCCGCTTTGATGACTTCGACTCCGGCGACGTCGTGTTCCATACGCATGTCTGTGATGAGCATTTGATACTGGCGGGTGTGCAACTTCGAAACACCTTCGCGCGCGGAGGCGGCCGTATCGACATCAAATCCGCTTATCTCGAGCACGGCCTTCAGCGTAAGCAACACAGCGACTTCATCATCGACCAGGAGGATGCGGCGTCTCATTCGGATTCCTTTCTAGAGCTTCCGAGCAAACATACATGATCCGGCCAACGATGCCAAAGTGGGGGTCGGGAACTTACAGGCAACCTCGTTCGTAGTGGTATACTTCAGGTTGGGTGCAACCTTTAGTGTGAATTGCATCTAAACCCTAACAATGCATAGCGAGTGAGAAAACCCGCTGTGGAGGCGACTTATTCCCCCAATTGATAAACGTTCCGCGAAGTCTTTTATCCGCACTAACGAACGTATCCGCGCCCGTGAAATCCGCGTCATCGACGAAAATGGCGAACAGCTTGGCGTCATGGCCCCATTTGAGGCCCTCAAGATGGCCCGCGAACGCTCCCTGGACCTCGTAGAGATCTCCCCGAACGCCGTTCCCCCCGTCTGCAAGATCCAGGACTACGGCAAGTTCCTGTACGAGAAGGACAAGAGCGACCGCGCCGCGCGCAAGAAGCAGAAGATCATCACCATCAAAGAGGTCAAATTCTCGGTCACCGTCGATGAGCACGATTACCAGACCAAGAAAAATCAGGCTGTCCGCTTCCTCGGCGATGGCGACAAAGTGAAGGCATCGCTCCGCTTCAAAGGCCGCCAGATGGCCCATCGCGATCTCGGCTACAAGATCATCAACCGCCTCATTCTCGACATCGGTGACGCTGGTCTGGTTGAGTTCATGCCGCGTATGGAAGGCACTACCCTGCACGCCATCCTGGCACCGTCGAAGAAGTCCGAGCAAGCTCCAAGGAAGGCTGACACGCCCCCTGGGGCTTCTGGTTCGAAGCCTGCAGACCCCGCTCCTCCCGCAACCGCCTAACCCATAGCATTACGCTGAAAAAGCACTCATTTGGCCGCTGACTTTTAGGCCAAACGGGTGCGCAGGGACTTTCACACTCCGGTTAACCGCTTCGTTACTGAGCTGATTCGCCCGCTTTTTCGGGCGAACGCCCGACGCAGGGCACTGTGATGCGTTCAGCGGTGGCGAAGGATGCCTTCCGATTTTCAGATATTTGCTCTAAACCACCCAGCCCGCTCAGTTGGAGGCTGGACCGCGTTCGCGGGGTTGTGATTCTACGTCGCCATTAGGTCTCCTGGCTGGGCCGCCAATTCCCTCTAACAGAAGAACTTCCCCCAACCCAAAAGTGGTATTGACGATGCACATTATTGCCTAAAAGCGCAATTTTGGGTACTTTAGTAATCTGACCTGTTGTATACTTCAGTATATAACTGATTCTATTAGACTTATACCATTATGTATCTTATTGTTACTTCATTGGCTTTGTCCAGACAAATCTTTTTTTGAGAATACAACTTTAGGGGTATCCCACTATGAAACATATCGTCCGCGCCTTCGTCGTCGTCCTGGTCCTCACCGGAGCAGTTGCTTCCACCCAGACCTCCTCCGCCTCCACTCAGAACAAGGTTGTGGCCGCTAAGGTAAGCATGCTCCCCGTTCCAACCTGCGCTCCGGATGATCCAAATGCGTGCGGTATGGGTCTTGGCCGTTAGACCGGAAATGGTTGAGCAGCCTCAGTTAGCTACACATCTTCAATAACTTGCAGAGAATAAATCCGAAAGAGGGCCACCCTATGAAAAATATTATCCGCGCTTCCGTCGTCGTCCTTGTCCTCACCGGTGCCGTTGCCACCACCCAGACCTCTACCGCGTCCACCCAGAACAAGGTCACCGCCACGCGCGTCAGCATGCTTCCGGTCCCCACCTGCGCTCCGGATGATCCCAACGCCTGCGGCATGGGTCTTGGTCGTTAGTTCAGCGGATGGACTCGTTACACTTTAGTTAGCATTTTCTTGGATATCCGCGTAATAAATTGTTGTGTCCGTGCTTGGAATACGCTAGGCTGATTTTGCCTTACAGGTACGGACAACCATGAAAGTATCTCTCTTCAGTCTGCTCTCGCAGCTTCAATATGTTGAACCGGTCCTTTGCGGCATGCTCGTGTACTTCCTTGTACGCGCGAAGGCCGTCCGTCAGTTTAGCTATCTCTTCGTACTTCTGTGCGTGAGGCTTGCCTGCTCCTTCATCTGCATTCCGCTGCTCACCTTCAGCGGCCATGACATCGAGCGACATCTGGCCTATCAAGTTTATTTCTATGTCTATTGGACGAGCTTCGCTTTGGAAGCGATCCTGTCCCTGCTGGTCATCTACAGCATCTTCAAGCTGGCAATGGCTCCTTTGAAGGGCCTGCAGACACTGGGAATGCTGATTTTTCGATGGGTTGCAGCCATCTCCGTGGCAGTTGCCATCGGCGTGGCGGTTTCGCCCCACATCTCCGGAATAAAATTCATGGTAGCCATGATCACCCAGTTACAGCAGACCTCCAGCATCCTCACTCTTTGCTTGCTGCTGTTTGTCTGTTTCGCCATTCGGCCGATGGGCCTCTCGTTCCGCAGCCGCATCTTTGGTGTAAGCCTTGGGCTTGGCTTTCTTGCAACGATTAATCTGGTCAACTCTGCATGGATCGCCCATAATCCCAGCATGTACTCCCTATTCAGTGTGATTAACGGTTTGGCTGTGGGCCTGACACTCATGACCTGGTCTGCCTATTTCGCCTTCCCGGAGCCGAAGCGCCGTATCATCGTACTTCCCACCACGTCGCCCTTCCTTCGCTGGAACCAGATCTCTTTGGCTCTTGGCGACGATCCGGGCTATGTTGCAGTGGGTGGCATCCCACCGGAGCTCTTTGCCCCGGCGGAGCTTGAAGTCATGCGTCGGGCCTCTGCGAAGATGACTCCAGCGCTGGAGACGCAATCTGCATTGCACTCGCTGTCCGCATAAAGATAACAGTCGCAGTGACCTATCAAAGAGCCGTCCCGGATGGGACGGCTCTTTCGTGTCTGTTGAAGGGAGCGGTCCCGGCAGAGAAGGAGGGCACGCCTACAGGCGCTGCCGCGGCGGAAGCCTGCTGGCTCAAATGTTCCACAAGGGAAGGCCTTCCCTAAACCAAGCGCCCCGTGAGACGATTGCCCGCCGCAAACAAGAAAGCCGTCCCGCTTTGGGACGGCCTTCTCGTTTGTCTTTCAGGATCTGAGCTTTAGTCTCTCTCAGACTCAGAGCGATTCCAGTTGATCAGGTCACCCAGCGTGGTGCTGCTGCTGTTGCTCGAGGAGGAGGAGGAACCCGAGTTGTTGCCCTTCGGGGTCTTCTCGCGCTCCTTGTAGCTCTCGACCTCAGCGCGGCTGGCCTCTTCGCCAACGGCACGGATGCTCAAGCCGACCTTCTTCTCTTCCTGGTTCATCTTGACGATCTTGAACTCGTGCTCCGAGTCCACATCCATCGCCACGGGCTTGCCATCCGCACCGACCGCTTCGGAGACGTGGCACAGGCCCTCAACTCCTTCAGCAATCTCGACGAAGGCGCCAAACTGCGCTGTACGTAGGATCTTGCCCTTGATGACGTCCCCGACGCGATGCTGCGCGAAAAACGTGTCCCAGACATCCGGCTGCAGCTGTTTGACGCCCAGCGACAGACGGCGATTCTCAGGCTCGACACCCAGAACGATCGCACGGACCTTCTCGCCCTTCTTCAGGACCTCGGACGGGTGCTTGATCCGCTTGGTCCAGCTCAGGTTCGAGACATGCACCAGGCCATCGATACCGTCCTCGATCTCGATGAACGCACCGAAGTCGGTGAGGTTGCGCACGCGGCCTTCGATGATGGCGCCGGTCGGATACTTCTCCTCCAGCTGCTCCCAGGGGTTTTCCTGGAGCTGCTTCATGCCGAGCGAGATGCGGCGGTCGTTCGGGTTCACGCTCAGGATGATGGTGTCGACCTCATCGCCGGGCTTCACCATCTTCGACGGATGCTTCATCCGCTTGGACCAGGTCATCTCAGACACGTGAACGAGTCCTTCGATACCCTGCTCAAGCTCGATAAACGCGCCGTAGTCCGTGACCGAGAGAACGCGGCCGCGAACCTGCGCCCCAATCGGGTAGCGCTCGGTTGCATCCAGCCACGGGTCGGGCGTCAACTGCTTGAATCCGAGGGAGACACGCTGCTTCTCCTTGTCGAACTTCAGCACCTTCACCTGGATCTCGTCGCCAACGTTGACGAGGTCGCGGGGATGGGTCAGCCGGCCCCAGCTCATGTCGGTGATGTGGAGCAAGCCATCGAGGCCGCCCAGATCCACAAACGCGCCGTAATCGGTCAGATTCTTCACCGTCCCGGTGAGGACGCTGCCTTCTTCAAGGGTTGCGAGAGTGACCGACTTCTTGGCATTCTGGTCTTCTTCGAGAAGCTCCTTGCGGCTGATCACGACGTTGCCGCGCTTCTTATTCAGCTTGATGACGCGAACCTGGATCTCCGTGCCGATATAGCCGTCCAGATTGCGAACCGGACGAACCTCAACCTGCGAACCCGGCAGAAACGCCTTGATGCCGATGTCGACGGTAAGACCACCCTTGACGCGGCCGAGAACCATGCCCTTCACGGGCGTCTTGTCGTTCGCCGCTTGCTCCAGCTTGTCCCAGACCTTGTGGCGGAGAGCTTTCTCGTAGCTGACCAGGTAGCCGCCTTCGGGCTCTTCACGCTCGACCACAACCTCAACCGAATCACCGGTCTTGAACTTGGAGACGCCATTGATGTCCAGCACCTGCTCCAGGGGGATGAGGCCTTCCGACTTGAGCCCAATGTCGACAACAACATGCTTGTCGGTGACTTTGACTACGGTGCCGGTAACGATGACCTCTTCCACGGTCAGGTTCTGGGCAGCAGCAGATTCAGCGGCCTGTTCGCGATCAAAGTTCGCGAGGGCAGCGGCGAAATCGGCTGCATCGTAATTCAAATCGTCGTCCGATTCATCGCCTGCAGCGGCGGTTACCGTGGCAACGGTGCCATGGTCTGCAGACGCGCGAGTCGCGGCAGCCGGGAGGGCATGCTGCGCGGCATTCGACGCTCCGTGGGTGGTCTCATGCGGTTGGGTTGAGGTGGATTCAGAAGACAGTCCGGTCTGATCGGCTGTCGCGTGGGGCGTTAGGACTTCCGTTTCGGTGGTCAGGGGTTTGCTCTCGTTGATGTCAGGATTATGGTTTTCTACCATGGTGAATGCGGACTCCGGGATCCAAGGATTCATTCCCTCTCAGGCGGCGCGTCAGGCGGGAACAAGCAGCACTCCGAAGACGGATACTGGTTGCTTTTTGTTTCCCCGCGACTGCTTTGGCAGGATGGAAGGAATCAAGTCTTGCAGAGGAACTACTGCCCTTGGGTCCCACACGCAATAGCTCGCTAAATAAAGAATAGAACTTTGCATACAGTCCGTCAACAAAAGCCGGGAGCGGCCTCTGCAACTGATCACCATGCATCCTGCGGATTTGAATCAAAGGATTCGTATAAAGATTTGATGCGGCCCACCGCTTCAAGAACTATTGCGACGAAAATAATTTGCGCCTCGCGACGTACTCTCGTTCAGCTTCGGCCTGCCTCGCTGTAGCGGGCACCCGCTATACTCGGCCAATGGATCGCCTCTGGACTCCCTGGCGCTACAGCTACATCACCGGCGCGGACCCGCAATCCCGCTCCGGCGTTCCCGCCGCACTGAATGCCTGGCCGTCTACCGACGCAGAGGACAAGCATTGTGTCTTTTGCAACATGCTCGCTGCTGTCGACTACGCCGTAGCCCACGGCATGTCGCGCGAGATTGCCGAAGAGGCGGCCTACATCGTCCATCGCGGGGCGCACTGCTTCGTGTGCCTCAACGCTTACCCGTACTCCACTGGCCACGTCATGATCGTGCCCTATGAGCATCTCGCCTCACTGGCCGCAGTACCGGGCGATGCGGCAAGCGAGTTGATGCTCCTCGCCCAGCGATCTGAACTTGTTCTGCGTGAGGTCTATAGCCCGGGCGGCCTCAATATGGGCCTAAATCTGGGGGAAGCCGCGGGCGCCGGCGTGGCCGACCATATTCACATGCATGTTCTGCCGCGCTGGGTGGGCGACACAAATTTCATGACCGTCACTGCAGAAACTCGTGTACTTCCCGAGCCGCTTGATGTAACATGGAAGAAAGTCACGTCCAAGTTCAAAACTTAATACAACTTAGTTTTCGCCATATCCATCTAACTCGGTATAGCTGACATCGGGCGCAAGCCTCGTCCCTATCGAGCTCCTCGAGGATTCCCACATGGCAATCTTTCAACAGAACTTGCCCTCATCCCTCCGTTTCGGCCCTCCGGCCCCGCCCGAAAGTCGCGGAATTCCGTCGACCGACCGCCGTCCATACCTGGTCACTGTTCCTCCACGCAGGCCCGTAACCTCCACCCGGCGAACTGTCGCCACTGCCAGTCAGTATCTCGCCCTTTTCCCCCATGAGTCCGAGGACGCACGCCTTACCGGCGCAACTCGGTCTCTCTATCGACGTTTGCTCGCCTTGAATCTACCCCGTCCTGTCGCCCGCGCTGAAATATCCGCAGAGCTCCGGGATGTCACTGAAGTGCGTTTTAAGGTGGTAGATAGCAAAATCGCCTGATGCAGGATGTGCTAAATCCAGCCATTCAGGGCTGAAGAGTCTTAATAGTTCTCAGAAAGTCTAAGACCTTGCCCACGAGCAAGGTCTCTTTGCTTAACTCCTCAAGATCGCTGAAAAGGGCCCGATCTCCAGTATTCAAGACGAGCCGGTGGGCGGCGGCGCACTCGCCGTCGCTTTCGGCTGTGTGTCGTTACCGCTATTTCGTGAGTCAGAAGAGTTTTTCGGCCCCGGCACCCGCGTCGCCTCAAAGCTGGTAATCTTCCATGCTCCCGACGGCAACCGTTGGTAAACACGCGTATAGCGGTAGGTGCCTCTCACGGGAGACCCTTCGTTGGTCCCTTCCACCTCTGCGCGCGAGGTCACGATCGCGATGGAGCCGACGAGCTTCACTTGGCGATCCCCCAGATCGAGCTTCGTGAGCGCAATCTTGTGCATCCGCATCCGGTCGAGTTGTTGGCTCTTCGTATTCACCTGGCCGGTCATCGTAATGCCGATGTAATCGTCCGACAAGAGCTTATCCATCACCGCAACGTCGCCGGCCAGTTGGGCCTGACGCCACTGTTCTTCGAGAGCTTCCACCTGGCGCTTGGCGTCGTGTTTCTTCTCGTGCAGCGGCTGATTCCAGCCAGCGCAAAACGCCGGCGCAGACCCTCCCATCACCACAGCCGTTAGCAGCACAGTTGTGGGGATGAGCGTGCGACGAATTGGACGACCACTTAGCCGCATTGCGTACCGGATACTAGACCGACTGAGCGCGCACAGTCAAAACAACTTTAGTCGTACGCGTCTCTTGGTACCATAAGACGCCGAAAATGCCTGTAACGTCGAGGGAAAACTGTCAACAGACAGCCGAAAGATTCTCCAACTGGCGTTCTTTCATCTTTTGATACAGTCCGCCGATTGCATATTGATGAAAATGCGGGGAGGCCCTGTGATGGTCCAGAGCCGCCTTGTCGACATACTGCTCATAAATTAGCACGGTGCAGCTCTCCCCCTCCACGAAGTGGGGAATATAGCTCACGCACCCCGGCTCCTGCCTCGACGCGGCGGCCAGTTGGCACAAAATCTCATCAACGTCGTTGCGGTCTGCCGGATCAAACGTCATCCGTACGATAAAACTCAACATAATCGATCTCTTCCTTTGCCGCAGGCGCTTTCCTTTGCGGCCGGCGCTTCTTCTTACGCCTTCAGCGCCTGGTCAAACTCCGGCAGCATCATGGTCTGGTCGCGATCAGGCCCGGTCGAAACCATTCCAATCTTCGCCCCCGACTCCTTTTCTACAAACGTTAGATAGTCCTGCGCCAGCTTCGGCAGCATTTCGAACTCGGTAATTCCCTCGGTTGAGGCCATCCATCCCTTCAGCTTCGTGTAGACCGGCTCGATCGCGTTATACCCGGGCATGTCCGCCGGAATGACGTCCGTCAGCTTACCGTTGATCTTATATCCAGTGCACACGGGAATCTCCGCGCACTCATCCATCACATCCATCTTCGTGACCACGAGCCATTCGGTGCCGTTGATCATATTGCTGTAGCGCAGCAGCGGCAGATCCAGCCATCCGCAGCGCCTCGGACGTCCAGTCACCGCGCCATACTCCTGTCCGCGCGCCCGCAGCAGGTCGCTCGTGGAATCGTGAATCTCCGTCGGAAACGGCCCTTCGCCCACCCGCGTCACATAAGCCTTGGTCACCCCGATCACCGTGCCAATCCGCGTCGGCCCAACGCCCGTACCCGTCACCGCACCGCCTGCCGTCGAAGAGGACGACGTCACAAACGGGTAGGTCCCATGATCGATATCGAGCAGAGCGCCCTGCGCCCCTTCAAACATCACTTTCCCGCCGTTGTCGATCTCGTGATTCAGCATGACCGCTGTATCCGTCACGAACGGGGCAACCTGTTCTGCCGCCCGAGCGTACTCCTCATACATCGTCTTCGGATCGAGCGGCGCCGTGCCGAACAGCGCATGGGCAATCGTATTTTTCTCATGGCACGCGTTCTCGATATGCGTCCGCAGCAGCGCCGAGTTCAGCAGATCCACCACACGCAATCCGCTGCGGTGCATCTTGTCCTCATACGCCGGCCCAATCCCGCGGCTGGTTGTGCCAATCTTCGTTCGTCCCGGAGCGTTCTCTGCCGCCAGTTCGATCATCCGGTGATATGGCAGGATCACCTGCGCCCGGTTCGACACAAATAACTGGCCGTCGACCGGCAGCCCGGCGTCCTTCAGCCTCTTGACCTCGTTCAAGAACGCCATCGGGTCCAGCACTACGCCGTTGCCGATCACGCCCTTGCACTCCGGCCGCAGAACACCGCACGGAATCAGCTGCAGAACGAACTTTTTGCCCTTGATGATGACGGTGTGCCCGGCATTGTGGCCGCCCGCGTACCGTGCGACGACGGAGAACTTCTCCGACAGCACGTCCACGATCTTGCCTTTGCCCTCATCGCCCCATTGGGCACCCAAAATAACCGCTGATTTGCGTTGATTCACGACGAATGTATTCTCCAGGGATTTGCGTTGGACGGAAGGCGCACATCGCACAAGGCGAGCGCACGCCTATATCCATCATATCGCGTCCTATCCGGATGCACTGAAAGATGCCCGCACAACGACCTTTTTGATAGCGCGAGCCGCGAATCTCTGGTTATCCTCCTCATGGATCTCGCTTCAAGAAAACGGCGCACCAAAACGCAGCAGGAACGCCGCACCGCTGTCCCTCAAGCTACGACTATTCTGGGTCTAGACATGTCTGCATCCCGCCTGCTCTACGGCATCACCGTCTTCCTCGGCGCGTTCCTGCTCTTCCTGGTAGAGCCGATGGCCGCCAAGCAGCTCCTGCCCATCCTGGGCGGCTCCTCTGCAGTCTGGCTCACGTGCCTGGTCTTCTTCCAGGTCATGCTGCTTCTCGGCTATCTCTACGCGCACTGGATCACGCGCTGCCGGGCTTCCAGCTGGCGGCAGCACGTTTACCTCGTCACGCTCGCGGCCGCGGTCGTGCTGCTTCTGGCGCAGAGAATGGTCCCCGCCAGGCTGAGCCCAAGCTCCGATTATCCGGTCACCACGATCTTTGGCGCCCTCGCCTACACCATCGGACTGCCTTTTCTGCTCCTCGGCGCGACCAGTCCTCTGCTGCAGCTATGGTTTTTGCGTACCCAGGGCGGCAGCATTCCCTATCGCCTGTTTGCTCTCTCTAACGCCGGGTCGCTCCTTGCATTAGTCTCCTACCCGTTCCTCGTCGAACCATACTTCACGCTTAGGCTCCAACGAACTCTCTGGACCGTCGGATTTCTGGTCTACGCCGTCCTTTGCGCCGTTCTCTCCCCGCGAACGAGCTCGCAGAGGCCAATAGTCGAAGCGCAGGAAGAATCCACCGCTCCACCAACACCGGCAGCCAAAAAATGGCTCTGGTTCCTTCTCCCCATGGCCGCCGCCATGCAGTTGAGCGCGGTCACCGCACATCTCACCGTCAACATCGCCGCCATCCCGCTGCTCTGGATGCTCCCACTAGCCGTCTATCTGCTCACCTTCATCCTCGCGTTTGAATTTCCCAACTTCTACCGCCGCGGCATCGTCGTGCGGCTTCTCGTCATCATGCTCGCCAGTCTCGGCTACGCGATCTCGAAGACCGACGTCAGCCTCCCCATCGGCGTCGCCATTCTCTTTTTCCTCGCCGAGTGCTTCCTCGCCGGCCTCTTCTGCCACGCGGAAACCTATGCTCTGCGCCCGCAGCGCAGCTCCGAGACGACGCTGTTCTACCTGCTGATTGCTGCAGGCGGTGCAGCCGGAACCTTCTTCATCGGCATCGCGAGTCCGCTGATCTTCTCCGCCAACTACGACCTCGCCATCTCCTTCCTCGTCGTCGCCGCACTCGCCATCGCGGTCACCTGGCACGATGGGTGGCCCCAGCGCCTCCTCTGGTCCACCGCTACGGCCCTCCTGCTCGTCTTCACCTTCATGCTGCACCGCGCCTACGCTCGCGACGCCATCGTCGAGGTCCGCAACTTCTACGGCACCCTGCGCGTGAAGCAGACCACGACCGCCCAGGCCGACCCCGAGCGAATGCTCCTCAACGGCACCATCCAGCACGGCACCCAGATCTTCGCCCCTAACCTCTCCCGTTTCCCGACGACCTATTACGCCACTGATTCCGGTATCGGCCTCGCTCTGCGTTTCTGCTGCGGCGGACGCAAGCGCAGCATCGGAGTCATCGGCCTGGGGGCCGGAACCCTCGCCGCCTACGGCCACCCTGGCGACCACATTCGTTTCTACGAGATCAATCCATTAGTCCAGCCCATCGCGCAGAATCTCTTCACCTACCTCCGCGACTCCGCAGCGCAGATCACCATCGCCGACGGCGACGCCCGCACGTCGCTCACCCGCGAAGCTCCGCAGCAGTTCGATGTCCTTGCCATCGATGCCTTCTCGGGCGACGCCATTCCGTTACACCTGCTCACCAATGAGGCCATTGCACTCTACAAAAAACACCTCGCCCCCAACGGCATCATCGCCTTCCACGTCTCCAATCAGTATCTGAACCTCGCGCCCGAGATCGCGCAACTCGCCATCGCGGCCAACATGCAATCGCGTCTGGTCGAAAGCGCAGGGGATGACTTGATGGGATCCTACCGGTCAACGTGGGTGCTGCTTACGAGTAGCCCGGAGTTCTTCACGCTTCCGCAGATCGCCTCCCTGAGCACCGAGACGCCCACGACGCCGCGCCTGCGCCCATGGACTGACGAATATTCCAGCCTGTTGCCTATTGTTCAACTAAGCAAGCACTAAGCTACTTCGCCCAGGCCATTCCGTCGGCGTCCCTGCCGGCATCAATCACACGGGACACCTTCCACTGCCCCAGATCGATCTCGGCCACTTGGTCCTTGCTGTTGCATGCCACATACGCCGTCTTGCCGCCCGGCGCGATGAGAATCTCGGCTGGTCCGTCGGGGACGTCAAGCGTCTTCGCTACCTTCATCGTCTTCAGATCGACTACGGCGACCTGCTTCGACGTCCGCAACGCGACCAAGAGCCAACGCCCGTCGGGAGTCGGGGCCGTCCCATAACCCACTCCGGGGAGCACGACCCACGCCTTCACCTTGTTCGTCGCGGTATCGATCACGGCAAGCTGCGGCTTTGTCTGGTCTGCGGTAAACACCATGCTGTCGTCCGGTGAGATCGCGATCCGCTGCGTGTTCTTCGAGACCGGAATAATCGTCAGCGTCTTTCGCGCCTTCATGTCCAGCACCGACACCGTTCCAGGACCCACGTTCGCGGTGTAGCCTCGCGACCCGTCCCGCGTCAAGGCGAGCATGTGCGACTGCTCCTGCCCGGTGGGAATGGTGCCAACGATCTTCAGGGTCTTCGGATCGATGATGCTCACCGTCTTGTCCAGCTCCGTCGTGACGTAGAGCATGCCGCTGTTCCGGTCATAGATGGCGCAGTGCGGACGAACCCCATGACCGAAATCAATCGTGTGCACGACCTTGCGGCTGGTCAGATCGATCACCGAGATCTTGGCGCCATCGGTCCCGGGCCTGCCCACGCCCGAGTCGCCGTAGATCGGCACGTACGCCGTCTTCCCATCGGGAGACGCCGCCACCTCGTGACCAGTCACACCATCGACGGGTACGGTGGCGATCTGTTTACCCGCGCCCGGATCAATCAGGCTCAGATTGCGATCGTGCTGGTTGGCCACCAGCAGCAAAGGCGCAGCCGTTTTTGCGCCGTGATTCTGAGCGAAAGCAAAAACCGCAAACCCACTCATCACCGAATAGCCAGTTAACACACACAGGATCGTAGTCTTCTTCATAGGACGACAAGTATAGCCGCGCAGAACCATCGCGCGCTCCCTCTTTCTTCGCCTGAGCTAGACCGCCGAATTTTCCATTCACCCGAACGGCCTCTCAGACAAAAGCCCAGCCACCTATACTTGAAAGGGCATGCCCGAACTCCCCGAAGTCGAAACCGTAGCCAACGGCGTCCACGCCCGCATTCACGGCCAAACCATCCGCTCGGTCTGGACCAGCAACAAGCCCCAAACCTTCAAGTCCCCACCCGACGAGATCATCGAAGCCCTCACCGGCAGCCGCATCGAGCGCGTCCATCGCGTTGGCAAGACCATTGTCGTCGACTTAATCCGAAAGAAAAAACCCGCCCAGTTCCTCGTCCATCTCGGCATGACCGGTCGCCTGCTCGTCTCCACCCCCGACACGCCCATCCCCCCGCACACTCACGCCATCCTCACCCTCAGCAGCGGCAAAGAACTCCGCTTCGTCGACCCCCGCCGCTTCGGCCGCCTCTCCGTCGTCGCGCCCGACACAAGATACGAAGGCTCCGGCGCCGAACCCCTCACGATCCCGCTCGAAGACTTCACCGCCCTCTTCCGCAACCGCAAGACCCCCATTAAGGCGGCGCTGCTCAACCAGTCGCTCCTCCACGGTGTCGGCAACATCTACGCCGATGAAGCTCTGTTCCACGCCGGCATCCGACCTTCTCGCCACGCCGGCCGCCTTACCCGCGCGGAACTCACCCGCCTCCGCGACGCACTAATCAAAGTCCTTAGCGAAGCTATCCAGCTAGGCGGCTCCTCGGTCTCCGACTATGTGGACGCAGATGGAGTCGCCGGCTTCTTCCAACTCCGCCATCACGTCTACTCCCGCACCGGCCAACCCTGCCGCGTCTGTGCCACGCCCATCAAGCGAATCGTGATCGGCGGCCGCAGCACCCACTACTGCACCACCTGCCAGAAATAGATTCCTGCCCCCAAAAAGGCTTAACACCGATCTCCACCGATGACACCGATTAAAGACGATTCGTTGCTTGAGGTTAAACCTGATAGAACGCTAGCCATCTGGTTTGTCATCGCTGTTAATCGGTGTCATCGGTGTAAATCGGTGTTAAGTAGTCAACGCCTCAACGCGCAGCCGCCTGCTCCGCTGAGACCGCCGACCCAATCACCCGAGTCTCCGCGCTCTCCTCCACCACCTCCAGCGAGTAGCTCTGTAGCGGACTCATCTTCACCATCTGCTGCATGTAGTCCTTCAGCATCGGTAGATCCAGGAAATGAATCGTGG
>JAOAPF010000115.1 GCA_025462755.1 Edaphobacter sp. | reverse complement strand
TCGAAGAAACCCCTCTACCTCCAGTTCCCGTCATCGACTTCGACGACCTCGAAGAAGACACCGATACCACCAACGCCACCAGCATCCGCACCTTCCTTGCCGACCCCGCCGCCGCCAACCTCCGCCTCGACCAGTACCTCGCCCAGGCTCTGCCCGACATCAGCCGCGCCCGCGTCCAGCTCCTCATCGAAGCCGGGCAGGTCCGCGTCGACGGCCACCCCGCCAAGCCGAAACAAAAACTCCACGGCGGCGAATCCATCGAGATCGAAGGCACCCCGCAACCTGCCCCCCTCCACGCCGTCCCCGAAGACATCCCCCTCGATATCCTCCACGAAGACAAGCACCTGGCCATCATCAACAAGCCCGCCGGCATGATGGTCCACGCCGGAGCCGGCACCGCCCCTCTGACAGCCTCTCGCGAACCCGACCCCCGCAACCAAGGCACTCTCGTCAACGCCCTTCTCTTCCACTTCGCCAAGCTCTCCGACGTAGGCGGCAACCTCCGCCCCGGCATCGTCCACCGCCTCGACAAGCAGACCAGCGGCCTCATCCTCGTCGCCAAAGACGACAGCACCCACCGCAAGCTCGGCGAAATGTTCTCGCAGCGCCAAATCACCAAAACCTACCTGGCCCTCCTCCACGGCCACCTGAAAAAGGACGACACCACCGTCACCCTCCCCATCGCCCGCGACCTCATCCGCCGCACCCGCATGACCACCCGCCGCGTCGACGGCCGCACCGCCGTCTCACACTTCCACGTCCTCGAACGTCTCACCACTGCCTATGGCCCCTTCACCCTCGTCGAAGTCCGCATCGAAACCGGCCGCACCCACCAGATCCGCGTCCACGCCCAATCCCTCGGCCACCCCGTCGTCGGAGACACCCTCTACGGCGCCCCTCACGTCATCCCCGGCCTCGCACCGGACCTCCAACTCGATCGCAACTTCCTCCATGCCGCGCATCTCTCCCTCACTCACCCCCAAACTCGCAAGCCCCTCGCCATCCACGCTGCCCTCCCTATCGAACTGGAGTCGTTCCTCAACGCAATTCGCTTGGATTCACTCGCAATTCCGGTAGAATGACCCGAGTGACCGTTATCAACCGAACCAATCGTACTGTGGGGCTCTGCCGCTCCCTTTTCCTGTTCTGCCTTCTCACCGTCGCAGCCCTGCCTCTTCGCGCCCAGACCAACGCATCGCCCAACGCATCGCCCAACGCAAGTCCCCCCGCGCCTTCCGAGCCCGCGCCGCCTCCCGCCACCCCGGCTCCTCAAACCCCCGCCGCCCCCCAGCAACCCACCGCGTCCCCCCAGACCACAGCACCCGCGTCGCCCCAGCAGCCCGGCACGCCGCCACCCGCACAACAGCCTCCCACCCAGCAGCCCGGCCAGCCTTCCAGCAATCCAGATCAGCCCACCGAGACCATCAAGGTTCAGGTCAACGAAGTCAATCTCATCTTCACCGTCACCGACAAGAAGGGTAAGTTCATCACCGGCCTCAAGCGCGAAAACTTCGGCCTCCTCGACGACGGCCGTCCCCCTCTCGCAGTCTTGCGCTTCACCCAGCAGACCAATCTGCCCCTCCGCGTCGGCATCATGCTCGACACCTCGAGCTCCATCCGCCAGCGCTTCCAGTTCGAGCAGGACTCCGCCATCGAGTTCTTCCTCCAGATCCTCCACCGCGGCGACCGCGCCTTCATCGAGGGCTTCGACATCCAGACCGATCTCGCGCAGGACTTCACCAACAACGTCGATCTCCTCAACCAGGGCATCCGCAAGCTCCGACCCGGCGGCGGCACCGCACTCTTCGACGCGCTCTACAAGACCTGCAAGGACCAGATGCTCACCCTGCAGGAGACCGGCGCTGTCCGCCGAGCCCTCATCCTCGTCTCCGATGGCGACGACAACTACAGCCGCGTCCAGGAGTCCGACGCCATCAAGATGTGCCAGCGCGCCGACACCATCGTCTACACCATCAGCACCAACATCAGCCCCAGCAAAGACAAAGGCGATGACGTCCTCAGACAGATATCCGAGGCAACCGGCGGCCAGCCCTTCTATCCCATCAAGCTAGAAGACGTAGCCATCGGCTTTCGCAACATCGAAGAGGAGCTCCGCAGCCAGTACCACCTCGTCTACCGCCCGGCAAACCTCAAGATGGACGGCTCCTTCCGAACCATCTACCTCCAGGCCACCGACCCCCGCTACCACGTCCGCGCCCAAAAGGGTTACTTCGCACCCCGCCCCCTTCAGTAGCCAGCTCTGTTGCCTCCCTTGTAGTCATCCCCGAAGGGGATCTGCTTTGCTGTTGCACTTGCTTTTGTCGTTGCTTTTGCTTTCCCTCCCAACCCAAAAACCCTCATTTCGATCGAAGCTGCTCACCGTCTCATCGTGAGCAGCGCAGCGGAGAAATCCGCTTCTCTACCGCATCTCCGGCCTAACCTATTGACGTTGAAAAGCCCAATGCACGACCCCAAACCACCACCATTTTCTTTCCTCCAGGCATAACTCTGGCCTAAAATCTGTGTCTAATAGGGAAGAGGCCAAGTTATGACCACACGTCTCCCCAAACTCCTGCTCCCCGCGCTCCTCTCCGGCGCTATGGTCCTCGCCTCCGCCCAGCCCCCCACACGCAGCCCAGGCGACCTCCAGAACGCGCTGATGAACCTTGCCGATCAGCCCGCCACCCACACTT
Organism: Edaphobacter sp.; assembly: GCA_025462755.1. GTDB lineage: Bacteria > Acidobacteriota > Terriglobia > Terriglobales > Acidobacteriaceae > Edaphobacter. Next base: position 380 of record JAOAPF010000115.1, on the reverse strand, counting down.
CCTTCAGCCTCGACCGAAGCGAACTCCAGGCCGCGCAGAATCTGCTGGAATCAAACGGCATGGACGCCAACCGCGCGCCCGCTGCCCTTACCGGCATCTCCGTCGACAACTACCGTTATCCCCGGCCCGCCTTCTATGTGCCTGATACGTTGGCGTCCATCATCGCCTTCTACCACGCCGCGGGCTGGAAGCATCTCGTCGACGCCAATCAGACCCCCTCCAACTCCGCCCAGCCTCGTTCCACAGTCACCGTCCTCTGGCTCCACTTCGCCGGCCCTGATATCACCGGCATCACTGTCCTCACCCGCTCCCCTCGCGACATGAGCGTCATCCAGATAGCCTGCGAGCTACGTCCCCTCGACCTCATCCACCTGAGCGGC
>JAOAPF010000053.1 GCA_025462755.1 Edaphobacter sp. | reverse complement strand
TTGAATGCAGTCGAAGGGTTAGAATTCACGAAATTAGGCTTTCCAATGGTCCAAGCCCACCCAATTCGCATCCTTAGCGTAGAGGATCATCCGGTCTTCCGCGAAGGTCTGTCCACGATCATCGGCTCTCAGCACGACATGCTTCTCGTTGCGCAGGCAGCAAATGCGGCGGAGGCAATGAGGGAATCCCGCATTCATCGGCCCGATATCACCCTGATGGACCTTCGGCTTCCTGGCACCAACGGTACTGACACCCTGATCGCAATTCGGGGAGAGTTTCCACAGGCCCACATCATAATGCTGACAACCTCAGACAGCGATGGCGAGATCCAGCGGGCAATGCGAGCGGGAGCTTCGGCTTACCTCCTTAAGAGCATGCCGAAAGATGAATTGCTCAACGTCGTCCGCGCGGTCCACTCCGGGCGACGACACATTCCAGTGGAGGTGGCGGCCCGCCTCGCCGAACATCTGGGCGACGAAGACCTTACGACCCAGGAGTTGGAGGTGCTCCGGTTCATCCGAGATGGCTATCGCAACAAGCAAATTGCCGATCAACTGGCAATTGCCGAGACCACCGTTAACTTCCACATCAAAAACCTCGTGGATAAGCTGGGGGCCAATGACCGAACACACGCAGTTACGATTGCGCTCCGGCGTGGCTTACTTCAAATCTGAGTCCAACGGAGAGACCTGTAGAAAACTGCAGGATTGCAACTGCACTTGACCGTAACGCCGCCTCACAGCTTTGTGCTGGCACTTTTGCTGATAGTGTGTTTTCCAGCCCTTCACAGTGCCGTAGCCAAAGCGCAGGTGGACCACGAGTCAAGCACGTCGGCCACTTCCAAGGCTGTGCCTCAGGCCCACGTCAGTACTGCAACCGTCAGGTTACCCATTGTCGACGGAAAGGACATCAGATTCGCGCGTCCATACACTGGCGACGGGCTATCCCAAACAAAGGTCGCACAGATTGTGCAAGACGATCAGGGCTTTATGTGGTTTGCCACCCGATACGGACTTGACCGATTCGACGGCTACAACTTCAAGGTTTTTGTTCACGATGCAAATCCCAACAGTCTGAGTGGGGTGTTCATTAATACCCTCTTCAAGGATAGGACCGGCACACTGTGGGTCGGATGCGATCAGTTCCTTAATAGGTTCGACCGAGAGACAGAAACGTTTACACGGTACGCAGTTCCGGCTGTATCCCACATCAGTCAGGACATCCGCGGAGAGTTGTGGTTAGCTACAACCAGCGGCTTGTATGGGTTGGATCCGACGACAGGACGAATCCGTCGGTTTTCTCACGATCCGAACGATCCTTCGAGCCTTAGTAGCAACAATGTTAAGTCGAGTGGTGAAGACAGAGAGGGCAGGTTCTGGGTTGCGAATAGCGAAGGCCTGGATGAGTTCGATCGCCCAACGGGAAAGGTAAAGCTGCATATCCCGTTGCTTGAGTCTTCGCTTGGGTTTTCATTCTACGAGGATCGCTTCGGCGTGTTCTGGATATATCATGTCTCCGGCAACGCGTTAGCCGTATTCGATCGAACGACCAACACCCTGACTCACTATTCGTTTCGCGAAGGCAAACCACCAGACCCGTGCCTTGACAGGCATAACGGCAATGCTGGAGGACGGGAACGGCACCCTGTGGCTCGCAACGAATGGCGCTGGTTTGCTCAAATTCGACCGGGATCATCGGCGATTCATTCGTTATCGCAATAATCCTGCGGATCCTGAGAGCCTCGGCCAGAACAGTGTAATCAGCCTGTTCGCTGACCGGGAAGGAATCATCTGGGCCGGCTTGGGCGGAATGGGGCCGACCCGTTTTACAACGAAGCCGCTGCCATTGAAGAGGTACCGACGCGATTTTGGCAATCCGAGAAGCACGGATGATCCTTTCGTGGGCGCAATATACGAGGATCGTCAAGGAATTCTATGGATCGGTACCTACGACGCACTCGATCGTATCGACCGCAATGCGGGGAGCAACACGTCCTACCGGATCACCGCACCGGGAGAGGGCGCCGACGTGATCGCGATATGCGAAGATCGCTCAAACAACCTTTGGATCGGTACGTTCAGCCATGGACTCTACCGCTTTGACCGGCGGACGGGACAGTTCACAAAGTTCCAACACAACCCCGCAGATCCGTATAGTCTGAGCAACGACATCGTCACACGTCTGCTCGTAGACCACAACGGGACGCTTTGGGTCGCCACCTTTGATGGCCTGAATCGCTTCGACCCGACTACTGAGCACTTTACTTCGTACAAGTCCGAATCGCAAAGCCAAAATCCGTACTATCTGGAATTGGTTGAGGACCGTGAGGGGGCACTATGGCTCGGCACACACTCCTCTGGCCTTCAGCGTTTCGATCCGGCGACGGGCCAGTTCACGGACTATCAACAAGACATGAATCGTCAAGGAACACTGAGCGACAACCGGGTGAACTCAGTGCACTTTGATCGCAACGGCACAATGTGGGTAGGTACCCAGGACGGGTTGAACAACTTCGACCCAAGGACGGGCAGATTCACTGTCTACACGCAGCGCGACGGTCTACCTGGCAACGCAGTGGGCTGCATCCTGGAAGATGACCACAGCGATCTGTGGATGAGCACTAATAATGGTGTTGCGAGATTCGATCCGCAGAAAAAGGTATTCAAGCCCTACTCGACCGCTGACGGACTCCCCGGCCCTGACTTGACTGGATGGGGCGCCTGCTTCAAAAGTGTAGCGGGTGAAATGTTTTTTGGGGGCTTCAGCGGAGCGACCGCGTTTTTCCCGGAAATGGTATCGGATAGTGCGTACGCCCCCCCGATCGTCCTGACCGATTTCAGATTGCTTGGAACCGGCGTGGCCCTCGGAGCTGGTTCACCGTTAAAAAAAACCATCAACTATACGAATTCAATCACCCTCTCACATGAGCAAAACGTATTCTCGATCGGGTTTTCCGCCCTGAGCTACTCCAATGCCGCAACGAACCGGTATCGCTACATGCTGGAGGGGCTGGATCAACAATGGAATGAAGTGGGAAGCGAGCATCGGTACGCCACTTATACCACTCTGCCGGCAGGTATTTATATCTTTCGGGTGCAGGGTGCAACGAGCGGCGGCGTGTGGACCGAGCCAAGTGTGCAAATTCGGATCGAGATCCTGCCCGCCTGGTGGAACGCCTTCTGGTTCAGGGCGAGCTTTGGAGCCGTACTTCTTTTGGTCGGGCTCGCCGCCTACAACTACCGCCTACATCAGATTGCAAGAACCATGAAAGCCCGCTTCGATGAGCGATTGGCAGAACGCACCCGTATGGCGCGGGACCTCCACGATACCTTCCTCCAGACCATCCAAGGCAGCAAACTGGTGGCGGATGATGCATTGGACGAGCCGACCGATCCAGTACGCATGCATCGTGCCATAGAGAAGTTATCCGAGTGGCTTGGCCAAGCCACTCAGGAAGGACGAGCAGCGCTGAACTCTCTGCGCACCTCGACCACAGAGACGAACGATCTCGCTGAAGCTCTTCAGCGGACGACGGAAGACTGCCCCGTCCCGGGCTCAATGGCGGTGAATTTTTCGGTGGTGGGCGATGCCCAAAGGATGCACCCGATCGTTCGTGATGAGATCTACCGCATTGGATATGAAGCTATCCGCAACGCCTGTATGCACTCGTCCGCCAGCAAATTGGAGGTCGAGCTCATATACAGTCAGGACCTCGCGTTGCGTGTAGCCGACAATGGCGTAGGCATTGATTCCGATGTTGCTGATCAGGGGAAGGATGGACACTTCGGACTTCAGGGAATGCGCGAGCGGGCTGTGCGCATCAGTGGCAAGCTCACGCTCGTGAGCTCACCGAACTCCGGAACCGAGATTAAGCTAATAGTCCCCGGAGGCATCGTCTTCCAGAAGACGATGCCCGTTCGACGGTTTCAAGGGATAAGAACCCTTTTTCGCTCGAAAGACGACACGCCCAATCTGGATTGATCGCGATTCGCAGCGTTTACCACACCAGCCATCACAACCTGTAGAAAAACCTAGGAAGAATTCTATGGTTTCCGAGGTGTGCAGAGATTCACGGCGCGAATAACTTACCCACATAGCAGGTATGAGTGGAGGAGGAGAATCGACGCGGCACGGCATTGGCGATTCAGCCACGAGTGGCACACCGGTGAGGGGCAGATACTTCGTGACCGTTCCTTATACTTTCGACATAAACGATATCTCCTCATGCGCACTGGAGGGTTATAGCCGCAGGCGGCATGGCGCTACGTTTGCCCAACTCTTAGAAGAAGGTGCGGCCGCCGCTTGATGCTGATGCAATAGCCCATAAGGTTCCACACTGCCCGAAGGGGCTAAGCAGTCAGTTGTTCCGAAAGGTCCCACATCTCTATCTCCGTTTAAAGCAGAATCGATCATTTCGACACTTCAGGACAGGATCACGCCAATGACCGCCGAAACCCCAGCATGCTTCGCTGTTGAATTTGAAGGCAATATACGAGAAGCAACCAACAGGCGCTCACCGCAGGACGAGATCCGCCTCAAACTCCTTTCTGCTGCTACCGACGAAGTCCTTGTTGCGGCGACCAAGTTAGGGGATTGCGCCGCCTTTGCGGAGCTGTGGACGCGGCACTCGAATACAGCATTCAGGATGGCCTATCGGATTACTGGAAACCAAGACGATGCAGAAGACGTGATTCAGGATGCGTGGATGAGAGCCTATGTGCATTTGAATACTTTCGATGGCAGGGCAAAATTTTCGACTTGGCTCACGCGTATCGCAATCAATTCGGCGCTGATGACCCTACGTAGGAGGCGTGCTCACCCCGAGACTTCTATGGAGGTCACGGACGGTGAGACCTGGCAGCAGTGGGAGGTTGCAGACCAGACGAAAGACGTTGAAGATCTCTATGCAAGGCACGAAAGAGTAGAGCGCTTGAGGCGAGCAATCTGCCGTCTCCAGCCGACACTGCGAAATGTGGTTGAGATTCATCAATCGCATGATCGTTCGATAAAGGAAATCGCCGATCTTGTAGGCATTTCTGTTGCCGCAACTAAGTCTCGCTTGCTGCGTGCGAGGAAGATTCTGCGCAAAACTCTAGTAACAAATTGAGGAGAGAATGGAAAGTCTCGACCGAAATCAGAAGTAAGGGTTCAAGGAACGCTTCGCGACCGGTGCGACCGACAGCGTTGAGATCGGGCAGGCTTTGACGAATGCGAACGACCAGTACACCCGGTTCGGTGTGAAATTCCCAATGCTTTTAAGAAAAGTGCCTCCATCATGAGTCAGGGGCCTCGCGATCGCGACGAAAACACATGGGCAGATAGGGGCAGGCTCCTTCGATGATTGTCATCTCACTCAGCGATTGGAAGCGGCCATTCAGGTCATCCATCTGCTACATGGCAACGATTTGTTTCGGGGTCTTAGCCGCCCCCGCTCAACAACAAGACCAGCTACAGCAACAATTGCAGGAACTGAAAGACCAGTACGCCAAGACGACTCGCGACCTAGAGCAACGCATCGCTGCCCTCGAACAGCAAATCGAAAAGCAGAAAGAAACCGGTGCGACTAAGAAAGAGAACACGCTCTTCGTAGTGGAACTGGCCGCTCAACAAGCTGCTCAGAGAGCCGTCCTCGATCAATCCGATCAGGTCGGGGCGAAGTTTCAAGGCCACCTGCCCTCCGAACCAACGTATGACCTCCTGAGAGAGGCGGACCTAAGGATCGCGAAGCTGCAGGAACAGGTGAGCAGCTTTGAGTTCCACGGCTATTTCCGCTCTGGTTACGGCTTGAACAGTGTAGGTGGGCAACAGGTCGCATTCCAGGCGCTTGGGGCCGGGGCAAGATACCGCCTCGGAAATGAAGCGGAGACCTACGGGGAGCTCATCTTCGTCAACAACTGGCTGAACCCGGATCACAACTCCAGTCGGGCGTGGATGAAGACTGAGGTCATGGTGGAGGCGAACACAACGAACTCTGCCAGCTACGCAAATTTCGCCAATGGCACCGGTAACGATCAGTTCCGCCTGCGCGAAGCGTTCGTTCAAACCGGTAACGTCCTTCAGGGACAGCCGGACGCCAAGTTCTGGGCAGGCGAAAGATACTACCGTCGCCAGCACATCGATATCGACGACTTCTATCCCCTCGATATGAGCGGCTACGGCGCCGGCGTCGAAGACCTCAATGTTGGAATCGGCAAGTTGGCTCTATCCTACTTAGCCGGTGCGCGCCCAGACATCGTCACCGAAAACGGCCAGTTGGCGAAGAACAACATCGACGTACGTCTCTATAACTTGAAAGGACCTATGGGTCTCTGGGGTGGGTGGTTCGATTTCGCTACGTCCAAGGGTGGCAAGACGCCAACAGGCACGTCAATTCCAACAATGGATGGATACGCCCTCGGGCTGCGGCATCAACGCCTCGAGTGGCACGGTGGCTATCACTCGTTTTCGATCCAGTATGGAACCGGCGCTGCCAGCAACTTCAGTGCTTCGATCGATGATCCCACCCCGTACTCCAATAGCTCGGCGAGGCTCCTCTTCACAGAACAGGTGCTTTATCAACC
>JAOAPF010000042.1 GCA_025462755.1 Edaphobacter sp. | reverse complement strand
GCCTTCGCCAGCACCCGTTCCATTGGAATCCCAGCGCCGTCGTCGGCAACTTCGATCACAACCGATCCGCTTTGATGAAACGCCTTCAGCCGCACGCATCCCTCAGCCGGCTTACCCGCCAGCACGCGATCCGCAGCCGCTTCAATCCCATGATCCACTGCGTTTCTCACCGCGTGGGTCAGCGGGTCCTTGATCGCCTCGAGCAGACTTTTGTCCAGCCCCGTCTCCTGCCCGCTAAATTCGACCCGCACCTCGCGGCCGCAGGTCCTCGAGAGGTCCCGCACCATTCTGGGAAACTTGCCAAACAAATTTCCTACCGGCTGCATCCTCGCCTGCATCACCGTCTCGCGCAGGTCTGCCGTGACGCTGTCCAGCCGCCGCGCCAACTCGGGAAAATTCGCTGCCGCCGCATCGCTCTGCAGCATCTGGTTGCGCGTCAACACCAGCTCTCCCACCAGGTTCATCATGCGGTTCAACACATCAACATCGATCCGCAGCGTCTTGTCGTTCCCTGCTCCGTTTCTTTCATTGTTCGCTGCCGACGGGCTCGTCGCTGGCGGCAAACCGGAGCCCTTCAACGCACCCGCCGCTGCCTCCGCAGGCATAGCAATACCCTCCCCAACGTTGATGACAGCGTCTAACATCTCCGCCTCAATCACCGCCGGGGGCATCTCACCATTCAACAGAGCGAGTTCCGCAATCAACTCGCCGTCTTCATCTCCCGACCGCGTTCCTTCGCCGCCGGTCTCCTCGATCAGCACCAGAATGGCACGCAGCCCATCCAACAGATGCAGCAGTCCGCTGATCAACTCCGACGTCACTGCAAGTCTGCCGTCCCGCAGCGCACCCAGCAGATGCTCTCCAGCGTGCGCCAGCTTCTCCAGACGGTCAAAGCCCAGAAATCCCGTCGTCCCTTTGATCGTGTGCACGGAGCGGAAGATCTCCCCGAGCAAGCCGGTATCGTCAGGCCGCGTCTCGAGCTCCGTCAGGCACCGCTCCATCCGGTCCAAACCTTCCTGGCTCTCCGCAATAAATTCTTTCGTCAGGTCGTCCACACCTTCTATATCGGGCGCAGGCCCTTAATCATTAGCGCAACACGACTTGCCTTCATCTGCCGCACCCGGTAGCCTCACTCACATCATGTCTCCGAATCACGACCCGCACCACGACCCGAACCAAAATTCGCCCAGCGATCCGAACCCTCTCTCACCCGCGCAAGCCGCAGACCTGCAGCAGCGCGCCATCGCCGTCGCCCATCACGCCTACGCGCCCTACAGCCACTTCCGCGTCGGCGCCGCTGTCCTGCTTTCGGACGGTACTATCGTCACCGGCTGCAATGTCGAAAACGCCTCATACCGTCTCACCGTCTGCGCCGAACAGGCCGCCATTGCCGTCGCCGTCAGCCTCCGCGGCCCCGGCATCCGCATTCGCGCTATCGCCGTCGCCAACCTCAACGACACAGCCAGCCAGCCCTGCGGAGCCTGCCGCCAGACCATCCACGAGTTCAGCACACCTGACACCATCGTCTTCTTCCCCGGCGAAGGAGGAGCCATCGCTCAGGCGACCATCGACACTCTACTACCCGCCGCCTTTCTGCTTCCGAATTCGTAAAAACTCATCTGATCGAAGACATGACCCAACGCATCCATCCCATCGACGTCATCCTGCACAAGCGCGACGGCCTCGCTCTCACCGACGCCGAGATCCGCGCCTTCGTCCTCGCCATCGTCAAGCGCACCCCAAGAAGGCAGCTCGTCACCGACGCCCAGATCGCCGCCTTCCTGATGGCCGTCTTTCTCCGCGGCCTCGATGCGAGAGAGTTGGCCACACTCACCGAGGCCATGCGCTTCTCCGGAGAGGTCGCCTACACCGAAGCGCTCAACACCTTCGCCATCGACAAACACTCCACCGGCGGAGTCGGCGACAAAACATCCCTATTGATCGCCCCGATCCTCGCGGCCGCCGGGCTCGCTCATCCTACTTCTGAAGGAGTTCCAGGAATCGTCGTCCCCATGATCAGCGGGCGGAGCCTCGGTCATACGGGTGGAACGTTAGACAAGCTCGAGACCATCCCCGGCTTCAACACCCAGCTCCCCTTCCCGGAGATGCGCGACATTCTCAAACAATGCGGCGCCGCACTCATCGGCCAGACGCCGAAGATCGTTCCCGCAGACCGCATCCTCTACGCGCTCAGAGACCACACCGGCACCGTCGAGTCTCCCTTCCTCATCACCGCCAGCATCATGAGCAAGAAACTAGCCGAAAGCCTCAACGCTCTCGTCCTCGACGTCAAGGTCGGCTCCGGCGCCTTCATGCCTACCTACGAAAAATCCAAACTCCTCGCCGAACTCATGGTCGAAACCGGCGAAGCCTCAGGCACCCGCACCGTAGCTCTCCTCACCACCATGGACGAGCCTCTCGGCCGCTTCTCCGGCAACTGGGTTGAGGTATGGGAGTGCGTCGACATCATGAAGCAGCACCGCCACCCCATGTCGCGCGATCTCATCGAGCTCTCGAACATCCTCTCCGGCTGGGCGCTTTACCTAGCTGATCATGCCATTTCGCCAGAAGACGGCGCCGTACTCTCTGACGAGTACCTCCGCAGCGGCGAAGCCTACAAAGCCTGGCTCAAAATCATCAACGCGCAGGGCGGGGACACCTCCCTCTTCGAAGACCCCGCCGCTCACCACAAACCAGCCGCAACCCGCACCCTCACCGCCCCAACCTCCGGTTACCTCGCCGCGATGGACTGCAAGCGTGCAGGCTGGGCAGTCCAACGCCTCGGAGCAGGCCGCGCCAAACCAGGCGCTCCCGTCTCCGCCCACGCCGGCATTGAGATGCACGCGAAGCTCGGCGACAAACTCGAAGCCAACCAGCCCCTCGTCACTCTCTTCAGCGAAGACGCCTCGCTCCTCGACGAACCCGAGGCCATGCTCCGCGAAACTCTCCAGATCGCGCCCACTCTACCTAAACTCCAGCCGCTTATCCGCGAAGTCATTACCAAAACCAATCTCCCGCAGTAGCTTCCAACAAAGCAGAAAAGGACCCGGAGACGAAGTCCCCGAGTCCTACTCCCATTCCACCACTGAACAACTAATAGGTCGCAATGATGACGTCGTTCTTGACGGGCAACCCTGCTACCTGTGTCTCTGTTCTGGCCTTCTTCTCCTGTTTCGAAGTGGCTAGTTGGACATTGATCGCCGACTCCTGAGAACGAATCTCACTGAGGAAGTACTGATCGCCATACTTGTGGAACACCAGCTGGTTGGCTTTTCGTTTTTCGTCAGCACTGGGCATCGACAGAACCATTACACGGACGTGCTGTGTCCGGTCCGAAATCTTGAGGATGCGAGGATTGGTGATGTCGGAACCGAGCGTGTAATTTCCAGCAGGCAGCTGGCTGCCGTTGACGGTGAAGTTGAAAGGAATGGTTGCCTGGACTGCATAGTCCTGCGCGATGGCTTTCCCGGCGGTGATGAACGTGGCTGCGATGAAGAGAGCGAGGGCTGTGATGTGTTTCATGACGGTTCTCCT
>JAOAPF010000033.1 GCA_025462755.1 Edaphobacter sp. | reverse complement strand
CTCCGAAAGTTCGACGGTAATACGTGGCGGTTATGGTGTCTTCTACACATTGACGAATGCCAACTCGGTACTGCAGACGCTGGGCAACCAGCCGTATGTAAGTTCGGCCACGTTGACCGGTGCCGCAAATGCTGCCGCGACGTTCCAGACGCCATATACGTCGAAACTAACTCCCGGAGTCTGGAGGCCGCGCCTTCCTTATTCCGTTTCTCCCACACCTTTGAGCGTGACTGCTGTTGCTCAGAACATCGACTCCCCGATGGTGCAGCAGTACAACATGGACGTGCAACAGGCGCTTCCGGCCAAGCTTGTTTTCGAAGTGGGCTATGTGGGGACTCGCGGAACCCGTCTTGCAGAGTCGCGCGCACTGAACCGCGCATGGCTGGCCAGCCCGGCCAACCCGATCAATGGGGTGACGACGAATTCGGTCGGCCCGGCAAATCTGGCAGCCCGCGTGCCCTACCAGGGCATCTCCGTGGGCGGCTTGAATCGCATCGAGACATATGGATTCTCCAACTTCCAGAGCTTGCAGACAACCCTGAAGCGGCAGATGAGCAACGGTGTTTACCTGCAGGCCTCGTATACCTGGAGCAAGGTGCTGACTACGGTCACCGGTGGTGATGGTTTGAACGGCGTCTTCTCCGGTGGCAGTGGGAACAGCAACGACCCGAACAACCGCTACGCTCGTTACGGCTTGGCGGCCTATGACCGTACAAATCGCCTTGTCATCGCTTATAGCTGGCAGGTTCCTCGACTGAACAGTGCTGGTAGCTTCGCACGGGTCGCGACAGGCGGCTGGAGTTTGTCAGGCGTAACCACCTTCCAGTCGGGTAAGCCCCTTACCTTTACCGACACTAGAAACGGTACCGCGTATGGAACCGCAAGCCGCGCGCAATTCGTTTCCGGCAAGGGCAACAAGGACGTTCTGAACAACGCTGGCTCGTCGATACTGACGCGTGTGAAGAGCAACAGTTATCTCAACTCAGGTTCAACCTTGTTCATAACAGCCCCGGCGGTTGCGAACAGTGTTGCCGCTACTACCGGCGGCCCATTAGCCCTCGATTACGGCAACAGCGGCATCGGCGTCGCCCGTGGACCGGGAAATAATACCTGGGACGCGGCGCTGACGAAGGCGACCAAGGTCGGCGGGTTGCGTGAGGATGCGACGCTGGACTTCCGCACCGAGTTCTTCAATGTATGGAACCATGCTCAATACCAGAATCCTGGAACGGCTGTAGGAACCGCGAGCTACGGTGTTATCAATCAGTCATCGGTTGCTCCGCGGCTGATCCAGTTCGCGCTTAAGTATGTTTTCTAGGAATAACTTGGCTTGAGATTGTTCAATCCGAAAGAGTCAGGCGACGCTTTGACTTTGGAATAGCAGACCCGCGGACGGGTGAGGCCGCGGGTCTGCGTATTTTTACGTACTGACATTTGTCGACACGGATTGTAAAAATCCATTATCATTTAAGCACCTGAGACATATTAGATTTCACGACCAGCCCCATTCGCCTTTGCAATAACCCGCAATAGCACGATCGAGGCCATCATGAAAGAGCATGAGTTTTTCGAAACTCATTCTATCTTCCCCTTCACGCAGAAGGACACGGGCACTTCCGCAGAGTATCTCCGCGCGCTCATTGAAAACAGCCCAATCGCCATCGTCGCTCTGGACGGGCAGTACCGGTATACGATGTGCAACCCGGCCTTTGAAAAGCTCTTTCAGTACACCCCGAAGGAGCTTTCGTCCGCGGATCTCGACGACCTGATCGCCGGGCCGGAGATGGCCGATGAGGCGGCTTGCCTGAGCGGCCGGGTCATGCGAGGAAACAAAGTCCACACCGTGACCCAGCGGCGCAGGCGCGATGGAATGATGGTGGACGTGGAGGTCTACGGCATTCCACTGATGGTGGACGACAAACTCGCTGGGGTGTACGCGCTGTATCAGGATGTGACCGAGCGCAACAAGGCTCAGACGGCGTTCCGTGAGATCTCAGGCCAATTGGAGAACCTGCAGCAGGAGGAGCGGCGACGACTGGCGCGCGATCTGCATGACTCGACCTCCCAGGAACTGGCGGTGTTGAACTGGAATCTGTCGCGCCTGATCAATCTTGTGGGAGATCGGGATGAGGCGCTGAAGACGTTGGTGCAACAGACCAAGGAGATTGCGTACGAATGCTCCGCGCGGATACGCAGCGTGGCCTATCTGCTGCATCCTCCTTTGCTGGGAGAGGCGGGGTTGACCCAGGCGGTCCCGTGGCTCGCGGAGGGATTCGAACAGCGCAGCGGGATTCGCGTGACGCTGGATATCGGTTCGGATCTTGGCCGATGTCGTGATGAGGTCGAGATTGCGGTCTTCCGCATCGTGCAGGAAGGGCTCGCAAATGTGCTGCGCCACTCGGGGAGCCCGGTAGCAAAGATATTGCTGCGTCGCAAAGCAGGCTGGCTCGAGTTGGCCGTGAGCGATCGTGGTAAAGGTCATACGCGTGAGACGTTGATGCAGGCGCGAGACAGAAGGAACGGTATCGGCATCAGCGGGATGCGTGAGCGGGTGGAGCAGCTTGGTGGATGCTTTTGGATCGATTGCAATGAAGACGGAACAACTGTGAAAGCGACTATACCGATGGAGGTGAACTTCCATGGATGAGCTGAGAATTTTAATTGCAGATGATCATGATTTGATTCGCCGCGGCGTACGCGATCTGCTCGCAGCACGAAGTGGCTGGCAGGTGGTGGGAGAGGCCTGCACCGGCACAGATGCGGTGCGAAAGGCCGTGAGCCTGAGGCCGGATGTCGCGGTTCTGGACTTTTCGATGCCGGAACTGAATGGCCCGGCGGCGGCAGCCCAGATTGCGGAGCAGGCGCCGGAGACAGGCGTCGTGGTGCTTACGATGCACGATTCCGAACAAGTGATGCGGGAGGTGCTCCAGGCGGGGGCTCGCGGACTGGTGTTGAAGAGCGATGCGGACCTCGATCTGCTGGAAGCGGTAGAGGCGGTGGCGAAGAAGCGGCACTTTTTTACGACGCGACTGTCGGAGATGGTGCTGGGCGGATATCTCGCCCGCACTCCCGTGAAGGAAAAAGAGAAGAACAAAGTCGCCCAGCTGACCGAACGCGAGTGCGAAGTCATGCGGCTGCTGGCCGATGGGATGTCGAGCAAAGAGGCGGCGAGGCGGCTGCAGATCAGCATACGAACGGTGGAGTCCCACAGGATCAACATCAGCCGCAAATTGGGCTTCAACTCAATCGCGAAGCTGGTGCATTACGCGATTCGACATGGAATCGTCGTCCATAGCTGAGGCCAAAGCTGGACGTATTTGTCCAAGTCCGTCGCAGCGGCCGGGTCGCGCGACGTTGCTGGATAATTCAGCTTGCCGGATGTGGTCGCTTTCTCGCGCGATCTGCCCGACCATGCAGCCAAGTCGCTACTCTACACGTCATATTAGGTTCAGATCGGCGGCAGTAAAAGGAGCGAGATCGTCGCATGAGCGAGATCAGCCTGACCGTGAATGGCCGTAAACACCTGGTGAACGTTGATCCGGAGACTCCGCTGCTCTTCGTGCTCAACGACGAGCTCGGCCTGCGCGGGCCGCGTTTTGGCTGTGGCATGGCTCAGTGCGGAGCCTGTACGGTGATTATGCGTGGCCAAGTGGTGCGATCCTGCGTCATGCCGGTCAGGGCTGTGGGGCATGACGAAGTCACAACCCTCGAAGGTCTGGGCACACCCGAACAGCCTCACCCCATCCAGCGCGCGTTCATCGAGGAAGGGGCGGCACAGTGCGGTTACTGCCTCAGCGGCGTCATCCTCACGGCAAAGGCGGTTCTGGATGCGAACCCTGAAGCCTCGGATCAGGAGATGCGAGACGCTCTAGGAGGAGTTCTGTGCCGCTGCTTCACACACACACGTATGCTGCGAGCCATTCGAAAGTACGCTGAGGAGAAAAAGCATGGCACCCTCCCGGCGTGAATTCCTGAAGAGCTGCGGCGCTTTGGGCGCCATGATCGTCAGCTTCAGTACTACGTATGCGCTATCCGGGGGAGGCCAGGGACAGTTCGATACTCGGGCCTCTCACATCGATCCGGAAAAACTCGACTCGTGGCTCGCCGTAGGCGCCGATGGGATCATCACGGCCTGCACTGGAAAGTGTGACTTCGGGCAGGGTATCTTTACGGCTCAAACACAACTTGTTGCAGAGGAGCTGTGTGTTCCCATCACCCGCGTAAAGCTCATCCAGTGCGATACCTCAGTCACTCCTGATCAGGGAAGCACATCCGGTAGCCAATCGACACCGACCAACTTCAATACTGAAAATCTTGCCCTTGCCGCAGCCAGCGCTCGAGAGGCCCTGCTGGGCCTCGCGTCCAAAGAGCTGGGCGAACCTGCCGACCAACTCACCCTGACTAACGGTGTCATCTCAACCAGGACCGGTCGAGGTGTCACCTATGAGAGGCTCGTCGGAGGCAAGCAATTCAACATCCCGCTCAACACGGCGGCGAAGCGGCGATCCGTCGCACAATGGACAGTCCTCGGCAAACCGGTTCCTTCGCTCGACAGGGCTGACCTGATGACGGGTCAGTTTGAGTTTCTTCAATCAGTCCGCGTACCCGGCATGCTTCACGCTCGCGTCGTTCGGCCGCCCGAGATGGGCGCCACTGTTGTCCACGTCGACGAACAGTCGGTCCAGCACATTCCAGGACTAAAAAAGGTCGTTGTTCGCAAAGACTTCGTCGGAGTAGTTGCGGAGACGCAGTATCAGGCAATCCTTGCCGCCCGTCAGCTGGTCGTCCGTTGGCATTCAGGTCCGGAGCTGCCGCCGCAAAAGCAGTTCTTCGAGCATCTTCAAAAGCAGCCTTCGCACGACGTTTTGAGCGTCGATTCCCAGGACGTAGAGGCACGGCTCGGTGCTGCAAATAAAATCGTTCGCGCAAGGTATACCTACCCGTACCAGATGCACGGTTCCGTTGGTACATCTTGTGCCGTGGCTGACGTCAAACCGGGAGGCGCGACGATCTGGTCGGCAACGCAATCCGCGTATCCCACTCGAAGCATCATTGCAAAGCTGCTGAATATGCCGCCCGATAACGTGCGCGTGATCTACGTGCGAGGTTCCGGCTGTTATGGACTGAACGGCGCCGACGCCGTGTCCTTCGATGCAGCCGTGCTGTCGCAGGCGGTCGGCAGCCCCGTCCGTCTGCAGTTCTCACGTCAGGACGAGATGATGTGGGAGAACTTCGGCTCCGCGTGTGTCGTCGAGCATCGTGCCGCTCTTGCACCCGATGGGCACATCGTCGCCTGGGATCGCGAGGACTGGGTCGCCTCGCTGGGGAACCGGCCGGGCTACGACCAGCCGGGAAATGTCATCAGCGGCATGCTGCTGGGATATGAGCCGGAGCCTCTTAAGCCCGGACCCGCCAAGCCGCCTTCGGGCAAGCTTCGCAACCAGAGCAATGCCGTTCCCTCGTACTTCGCCGGATGTATCTCCGGCACCTGTGGCGGAGGAGGGACGATCCGAAGCGAACGCGCCCTTACCCACACTGTGCGTTCTCCTTTTTTCACCGGCCCTCTGCGCTCACCTTTGCGGATTCAGAATACGTTCGCGAACGAATGCTTTATGGACGAGCTATGCGCGCATGCGAAGGCTGATCCAGTGGCGTTCCGACTGAACCATCTGCAGGATTATCGAACAATCGGGGTCATCAAGGCCGCAGCCGGGGGAGGGAACTGGCAGGCACGTTCTTCCAGGAGGACTCGTCCCCGCACAGGCGTCGTCAGCGGACGCGGAATCGCCTGCGTCGCCTATGAAGGCGGTAACGGCTATGCCGCACTCATCGCCTACGTCGATGTCAATCTGGAAACAGGAGTAGTTCGCCCCAGCCGTTTCGTGATCGCACTGGACTGCGGCCCTATCTCCAACCCCGATGGTTTGCAGAATCAAATCGAAGGCGGCATCCTGCAGGGCATGAGCCGCTCCCTTGTGGAGGAGGTTACGTGGAATGAAAAACACGTCACCTCGGTCGATTGGGAGACCTACAGCAGCCTGCATCTTGATTACGAGATGCCCCCCATCGAGAGCGTCTTTGTGACGCCACCCGGCGTGCCCGCAACTGGCGCGGGTGAGACCTCCATCACGGTCACGCCCGCCGCTATTGGAAACGCGATCTTCGATGCCACCGGTGCTCGGCTCCGCGAGCTGCCATTCACTCCCGAACGTGTGAAAGCCGCGCTTCGTGAGGCGCAAGGCCAGGGAAAACAAGCATGAACAGGCGCCGGAGAATATTCCTCGCAGTAGTTATCGCGGCCGCCTTCGTCTGTGCCTCGCTCTCACTGCCTACAGCGCGGGTCGCGGCTCAACAGACACAACGTGACGATGCCGCAGCCGCGGCGGCCTTTGAAGCGATCGTTCCGGTGCTTCGTCACCCTCGTTGCATGAACTGCCACTCCGTGGGGGACTTCCCTCGTCAAGGTGACGACAGCCACCGTCACACGATGCAGGTTCACCGTGGACCGGATGGTCACGGCATCAACGCCGTCAAATGCAGCACCTGTCATCAGGACCATAACCTCGCCGGTCTCCACACGCCTCCAGGAGCGCCGGATTGGGAACTGCCGAGTCCCGCAATGCCAATGATCTGGGAAGGGCTATCGGACCGACAGCTCTGCGAACTTTTCAAGGACCCCACACGGAATGGCCACCGCAGGGTTGAGCAGATCGTAGAGCACATGAACACGCCTCTCGTTCTCTGGGGCTGGGCGCCTGGCGAGGGGCGCACACCGATACCGACCTCTCAGGGCAAGTTCTTAATGAACGTACAAGAGTGGGTTGCGAAGGGGGCGGCCTGTCCTGTAGCGACCAGCGCCAGAACCCTTCCTCGCTAAGCCAACTGCCCAAATTGATGAACCTGCTTCGGCAAGAATTGGGCTAACAGTGCGAGATTTCAGGAAATTTCATCTGCACGTCGAGACCGCGGGCTGACGAGGCCGGTCGACTCACGGATGACGAGCTCGGTTGAGATGCGGTACTCCGTCCCATCGTTTCCACGTCGATTTGCGGCGTAAAGGGCATTAAAAGCGCTCACTCCAATCTCCGCTCGTGGAACGCGAATTGTCGTTAGCGGAGGTTGCAGGAAATTGCTTATCTCGATGTCGTCGAAACCCAAAACTGAAATATCTCCTGGCACCTGGAGGCCCGCGGCGTGAATCTCACGCATCATACCGATCGCTGTCAGGTCGTTCGAACCCATCACCGCGGTCGGAGGCTGGCGCAACTTCAGCAGCTTTGCCATGGCGTTCTGCCCCCCGTCAATTCGATGGTTGCCTATCTGCATATAGTCGGCACTCAGGCTGAGGCCCTTCCTCGTAAGAGAGAGCGCGAAGGCATTGCTGCGAGTTTTGGCGGAGGCGAGAGTCGGGGGGCCGCTTACAAATGCAATCCTTTTGTGTCCCAGGGAAATCAGGTGCTCAATCGCTTGTTCGATTCCACTCACGTAGTCGATGAAGACGTTGCTAATGTTGGGTCCCACACGTCCGGTATCGAGGAAGACAATCGGGATACCGCGCTTGTTCAGTAACCGCACGAGCTTGGGATCCATCTCCGACGTCATGATGGCGACACCATCTACGCGTCGTTCGAGCATCCGACGGACGCATACCTGCATTCGTTGCGGCTGGTAATCAGTATTGGCAATCAGAACTTCCTGCCCGTGCTCAACCGCAATGCGTTCGAAGAACTTCAAGATATCGGGGAAGAATGGGTTGGCAATATCCGAGATGATGAGGCCATACATATGGCTCCTGCCGGAGCCCAGAGTGCGCGCATGCGTATTGGGATAATAGCCGAGGGCCTTAATGGCGCTGCGAACCTGACGCTCAACGACTGTGCTGACCGGAACCGTTCCGTTTACCACCCGGGACACTGTGGCCGTGGAAACGCCGGCTTTTTTTGCAACCTCTCGAATGTTCATGTAGGGGGGGCGGGATCCGGTTACCTTTCTGGGTCCGAGTAATGGCGAATGCGATTCTTTGGTCGATAGCAGCACCCTAACCGGCTGCACCGCACCCGGGCTGGGGACACCGTCACTATAGCCCATTGTTGAGGATCCAACTCGCAATTATCTAATTGAGCCCATCTCGTCACGCATCGAAAGTTGCCTTCAAACTTTAGAATCGGCTGACAAGGCAGCCCACAGACATCGTGCTGCGTCCATCATTTGTCGAACGAGGATTCGGCAGGCGTCATGCAGCTAGACTGGTCTATGCTTGGTGAAGGTTAGCACTAACATGAATCCTGAACCGATTGGATTCTTTCCGGATTGAGGGTTTCTCGGTGAGCGACTTCTACAAATCGCGGTCTTACGCCGAAACCGTGAGTTCCCGGTTTCTTCGTGCCGCCTTCTCAATCGTCGCCGCCCTGATCAGCGTGCTTCCCCTTGCGGCGCTTGCTCAGCAAGATGATACTCAGCACCGGGATGCCGTCACAATTCAGGGCAGGGTCCTCAACTCGGCGGGCAACTCGGTCGGCGGCGCGTCGGTGTGGCTGGAACAGGAGGGCACTCTCAAGCGCGTCGAGACGAAAACAAATGCAGCAGGTGTCTTCGCCTTTCCAGCCCTCCCGCCAGGTCGCTATCTGCTCAGCGCGGAAAAATCCGGGCAGAAAGGTCACGACACGGTAGCTCTCGCACCGTCCGACGGAGATCGGAAGAGTATCGACCTGATTCTCGAAGTGGCGCCCGATATTCAATCAGATCCAAAAACACCGTCTCCAACCCAAGCGATGGATTTTTCCGATAAACCGAACTTCGCTATCGCGGGAGTTACCGACTGGACTGCCGTAGGAGGGCACGGGTCGGATTCTGCCCTGCGAACCAGCGAGGATCTCGCGCGCGAAACTCTCACGCTCAGACCCGAAGCTTCGAATCGCCCAGGACCAGCGTTACGAGGCGACCCGACTAATGAAAGCAAGCTCCGTGTCGCTCTTGCCGGCGCTCCTGGAAGTTTTGGCCCAAATCATCAGCTTGGTGAATTCTATTTTCACGCCGGCAGATACCGGGAGTCTATTCCGCTACTTCAGGCTGCATATCAGATCGATCCATCCATGGATGACAATACGTACGATCTTGCGCTGGCTTACAAAGAAGTGGGCGATTTCTCGCGCGCCCGTGAATATATCCAGAAACTACGAATGCACAAGAACTCTGCGGACCTGCATCGCCTGGCGGGCGAACTTGATGAGAAACTGGGCGATCCGTTCGCTGCCGTCCAGGAGGAGGAGCAGGCCGTCCGTCTGGATCCAAGCGAACAAAATTACTTTGAATGGGGCTCGGAGTTATTGGTACACCGGGCTGTGTGGCAAGCTGCAGAGGTGTTCAGAAACGGAGCCAGGCTATATCCCAGGTCTTCTAGAATGCTGACCGCGCTCGGAGCCTCTCTCTTTGCAGCCGCTCTCTACGATGAGGCGGCTCTCCGACTCTGCGATGCCTCCGACTTGAACCCCGCCGACCCGCAGCCCCACATCTTCATGGGCAAGATAGAGAAGGAGTCCCCCACACCATCACCATGCGTGGAGCAAAAACTAGCGCGATTTCTGGAGAAACAGCCCAACAGCGCTCTCGCGAATTACCTGTACGCGATGGATCTTTGGAAACGGCAGGAACTGCGGCCTGACCCGCTGGCCATGCAACAGGTCGAAACCTTGCTTGCAAAGGCTGTCAAGATCGACCGCAATTGTGTCGACGCCTATCTGCGGCTTGGGATTCTTTATTCGTCCGAACGTAACTATGAGAAGGCGATCGGGTTTTATAACAAGGCGATCGAACTAGACCCTCAGTCAGGTGAGGCCCATTACCGGCTGGGCGTGGCCTATGATCGTACGGGTGAGCCAACCAAGGCCAGGGCAGAATTCGTGCTTCACGATCAGATCGAAAAGCAAAACGCCGCTGCGGTTGAACGGCAGCGGCGAGAGATCAAGCAGTTCTTGGTTGTCTTACAAGGGCAGCCCGCTCACTCAACACCGCAATGAGGATGCAGGTTCAAGTTTCTCCTTCATCCTCGTGCTTATAAGAAGCCTACGTCGAGACTGGCTTATACGTCTTAACGATTCCATCGCCTTCGCGGATGGTGAGTATCTGATTGGCCTTGAGCTGCGTGAATCGTTCAATCTTTTGCGTAGTCGGCCACTTCACTTCCAGTGCATCCACAGTCTCAGCTTTCCCAAGTCCAAAATGAAGGCGCAGGTCGCTTTGTGACATGACGCTCGTCCCGCTGTTGACTTCGTCCATTTGGATATGTTTCCCCGTGATAACTCGCACCCGCGCTCCAATGGCTGTCCGATTACACTTTGTGCCCACAAGTTTGATCTTGATCCAGTTCTGTTTGTTGCCTCCGTCATTGCGCAGGAGCGATGGCAAATCGTTCATGTTCAAAATCAAGGCATCCATGTCGCCATCATTGTCGTAGTCTCCGAAAGCGGCTCCGCGGCTCGAAAAATGTTCGCTAATACCCGGCCCCACCTCCGATGAAACATCCTGGAACCGCCCATTGCCGAGATTTCTGTAGACGAGGCGCGGATTCTTGAAGGTTTGATCGAGATGGTAGTTGTCAATCTCCGGGTAAACATGTCCATTCACCTGAAGTATGTCCTGCCAGCCATCATTGTCATAGTCAATAAACCCGCATCCCCATGCGACATAGCGGTTGTTGACTCCAACACCGGAAGCAAACGTAACGTCGGTAAAGGTTCCATCGCCGTTGTTGTGGTACAAGTTGCAAGTGTCGTCAGCGAAGTTAGTTTTGAAGATGTCGAACCAGCCATCGCAATCGTAGTCGGCCACAGCGACACCCATCCCGGCCTGCTCATGGCCGCCATCGCTGTAGGCGCAACCGGCCATTACAGCGACATCGGTGAAAGTGCCGTCATGATTGTTCTGGAAGAGAATGCTTGGTTGAGAGTCAACAGCAACATAAATATCCGGCCACCCATCGTTATCGAAGTCGTAAGAGACCGACGTGATGGAGTACCGCGGTCCAGGCTTCAGGATTCCCGACTTCTCCGAGACATCAGTAAAGGTGCCGTCTCCATTGTTGTGATACAGAATGTTCGTATCGCCGGGAAGGCCACGCGGGCCGCACATAATAGGGATGCCCTTCCACTGACAATAGTGCGTATCGTCAGCAGCGGGAATCTTCGCCGGATCCAGTTTGATGTAGTTACATACGAAAAGATCGAGGTGGCCGTCCCGGTCATAATCGAGAAAACTGCAACCTGCGCCCCAGCGAACCTGTTCGCGATAGAGTCCCGCCTTGCGAGTCACATCCGTGAACGTTCCGTTTCCATTGTTGTGAAACAGGATGTTATGCCCCCAGAAGGTACAAAACAGATCGTCCCATCCGTCATTGTCGTAATCGCCGATGCATACCCCGGTCTGCCAACCAGTAACGCCCAGTCCTGACTTCTCGGTGACATCGGTAAACGTACCATCGCGATTGTTCTTGTACAGATGAGAGACCGGCGCTTTTCCCGCGGGCCAATGTGCATCCAGCCGATTTCCATTGGTGAGATAAATGTCCAGCCATCCGTCGTGGTCGTAGTCAAAAAAGGCCAGTCCGCTGCCTTTAGCCTCGATGATGGACCGCTTGTGGTCGACCCCGCCCCACACGTTAGGTATCTTCAATCCAGCTTGCTGCGCAACATCGACAAACTGCACCGGAGACGTCGTCGGATTTGAGGTCGCAGCTTTGACCAGCGTTGGATCTCTCCATTGCCAAAGCGGAGTCGTCAGGGCGTCCATCAGCGTGCTGCCAAACAGAAACAAAGATGAGCCAAGAAAGCGCCGACGGGGGAAATTCATAAGTTGCGATTATAGAGGCACAGACCAGCTTCACCTTCGTCGCCTGCAGTGCCGATTAAGGCACTGTATTCAGTGTTTCCAGAGCCTGTATAGCACTCTGGTTCTGAGGTTGGATGCGAAGCAGATCTTGCAGAACTCCTTTTGCTTTTTCATTATCATTCCGCAACGCATAAAGCCGAGCAAGATTGAGATAGGACTGGTCGAAACTCGGCACAACGCGGATGCAAGTCTTGAACTGCTCCTCCGCCTTCGCGTAATCCTGCTCCCGCACGAAAAGAACGCCAAGATTGTTCACGGCTTCGGGATAATCCGGACGCAGCTCGACGGCCCTCTGCAGATAGCTCGATGCGCTCTGTAGCTGATTCTGCTGGGCGTAGAACATTCCCAGACTGTAATTGACTTCAGGGTTATCCGGCTCAATCTCCAGCGCACGAGTCAGGCAATCCTGTGCCTTCTCAAAAATTGCCTGCCGCCGATAGACATTTCCCAGGTTCAGAAGTGCGATGGCATAGGTTGGTCTCAGCAGTAATGCTTGTTGAAAGTTCTGGATGGCTTCGTCCGCATGGCCCTCCTGGGCAGCCATCATTCCAAGATTGTTCCACGCCTCTGGATAGTTTGGACGCAGCTTCAGAGTCTGTTGCAGATATTGGCGCGCCTGCTTGAAGTCATTTCTCCGCAGATTAAGCGTTCCCAGGTTGTAGTAACCTTCGGGATCATCCGGTTTTGCGGCGACGACCTGTTGAAATGACTCTGCAGCTTGTTCCAGATAACCGCGCTGGAAAAGCGCAACGCCGTAAGTAAAGTCATTGCGCTGGAACCCACCCTGATAGAGTTCTCCACCTAAGGGCATTGCCTTGTGCATGCGACCTGCCGCCGTGGTCGGGACTGACGTTACATCCTCGAGCAGTCGCTCAGGCACAACCGCTCCCTGGTACAGCTTAACGATCATGCCCTCTCTGTCCAGCAGGAACGACGTCGGAATGGCGAGGTTCCTGCGACGATCAAACAAGTAGCGGTAGATGATGTTATAAATCCCCGCTACGTCTTCGGTTGCAAAGACGACCGGAAATGAAAAGTTTTCCTGTGCCGCGAACGAGCGAGCTGCTCCAATATCACCCGGCTCGTCAACGCTTACCGCTAGGATCTTCAGTTGGCCGGCGGACAGCGCCGACTGCTGGCGATGGAGAAGTCTCAGCTGATCGCGGCTGAGCGGCGCCGTCGTTGCCCAGAAGTTGAGAAGCAGAAAGCTGCCACGCAGCGATCGGAGTTCTCGCATGCTACCCGCGAGATCGGGCAGCGAAAACGCCGGCGCCATCAAAGGCTCAACGAGCCACGTGTCTACCTGGGACGGCAATGGTTCTACTGCCGGCGGTGCGCCTGCTTGAGCATAGCGAGGGTTTGGCGCGGCGAATGGCTTGGCGATAAAAGTAGCGACGCCCTCCTCAATTTCGATCCGATGGTTTGCAGACAGACCCTCAAACTCTTGAGAGAGCCCACTCGGCCAGCGAATCGTGGCTCGGATGGCTCCTTCCGGCTTTCCCACTCCGAAGAACACCTCTTTGGAATGCTGAGCCAGAAACCCCGAACCCGCTTGCAGATACTTTGTCTGGGTCAGCTTTCCCGCTTCGAGGGTAATGGACGTTCCAATAGCATCGCGATTGCTTTTAGTCCCGCGTAAGCGGAAAGCCATCGAGTCGCCGATATCCTTCATCCCGTTGTGGAGAATCCGCAGCTGCGGAGCATTGCGGTTTTTAAGGATGAGTTCCAAGCGGCCGTCATGGTCAAGATCAGCGAGAACAAACGAGCGGCTGTCCTCAGGGAAATCCAATCCAAGCGTCCCTGAGACCTCTGAGAATGTACCATCGCGATTGTTCGCGAAGGCTACATTCCTCTCGTGGCCACTCCAGGAATAATCTGAGCGAATCAATTCGTTCAGATTATTCCATCCATGCTCGTACGCCAGCGAGGGCGTCGCGTCTTCTGGAGACTTCGCGACCACCTGCCGCCAGAAAAAGCTGCCGAGATCATTCCGTTCCACTGTCCGCTCAGGGGCGGAGATGTATCCATTGGCAACGTAAAGGTCAGGGTAACCGTCGTGGTCAAAATCCCAAAAATCCGAGCACCAGCCCCATCGGCCCATCTCAACCTTGGCTTGTCGGCTGACGTTTTCAAACGTCCCATTCCCATTGTTCCGATAGAGCGCATTGCCTCGGGCGTGCCGCTGGTAGAGCGCCCGGATGCTCTCCGGAGCTTTCTCCTGAAAGCGCTTTTGCGTTGAAACTCTTTGTCCTGCCGCCGACCACATATTCGCGACGTAGATATCCTGATTTCCGTCATTGTTGAAATCGGACCAGCAAGCACTCATCCCTGCGCCAACGTCTTCAACGTGAGCCGCACTGGAGACGGAGGTGAACGTTCCGTCACCATTGTTGCGATACAAATTATTTCGCCCAAAATCGTTGGCCACGTAGAGGTCGGGGAAGCCGTTCGAGCTGGATTGTCCCCACGCACAGGCGAAACTGTATCGATCGTTGTCCACGTTCAAACCAGCCGCTTCAGTCCTCTCGACAAACGTCGCGTTCCCTTCGTTGTGCAGCAGACAATTAGCTGGGCCATTCCGGGCGTCGAAGTAGGGTACTGGATAGTGATATTGATCGAGCCCGAGGTAATAGCTGTACAGGCAGAAGTAGATATCGAGACGTCCGTCGCGATCGTAGTCGGCAATAGCCGCATGCGTGAACGATCCCTGAGGAGGTTTGGTAAATTGAAAAGCATCGCGCTTAATCGCGAACGTTCCGTCCCCTTTATTCAGAAAGAGCAGGGGACCGCTGCCACAGACCACCAGAAGGTCCTGAAGCCCATTATTCTGAAAGTCAGCAAAGAGAGCGCACGCGGTATTGTCCAGCACTCCCACTCCGGATTTTTCTGTTACGTCTTCAAAGGTTCCATCGCCGCGGTTGCGATAGAGCCGGTTCGGCAGGCCTGCCGGTTGGCAGACATAGAGATCGTCGAATCCATCATTGTCGAAGTCACCCGCGGCCACACCATTGTTACCGTAAACATCAATGCCGCACGCGCCATCCAGCACAGTGCGCCAATAGTCGGACCCACGAAGCATCTGGTTTTTGTACGATTCTGTTCCTCCGAGAGCTTGAGACGTGACGTCGTGAAACACAGGGCCATCCGTGACGCTGAGGATCTCTTCTCCAGCCTCCCATCTGTGTGCCTTCCAGGTCTCGAGTGCGTTGCGCGATTCGTCGTAGGACCACTCGGTGTGCCACGATCCGACGCGTTCCTCGCGGCGTTGACTCTTTCCACTGGCAACAATGTCATATCGGATATCGAGGCGAACCCTGAGAGGAGCGCTCCCGACTTCCTCGACCCCAATAATTTCGAACTCCGCGGTCTCCACGCGCGAGACCTGCCCCAGCCAGTCTCGTACCGCTTGGAGAAATCGCTCGCGTCCAGCAACGACATCGGCGGCAAACTGTCTCCTCACGACATGAATTCCATCCCCGGAGCGAACAGTGGTCTCCTTTACTGGAACCAGCGACGAGGCTTCTACTGAAGCGTCCAGTGACCGGGCTAACGCCGAAACATCGTGGGCTGATGCCTGGAGGGCCTGGCCCCACTGGTTCAACTGCGACCCGATTTCAAAAGCGTATCTCTCAGTGACGTACTCATCCGAACCGGGAGCCACGAGCCGGAGGACGTCCTCCAGAGGAGATTTTGTCGGGTAGTGGGGTGTTAGCCGGATGTCGGAGAAGGGGAAGCCGGAAGTGCGACTCGGGAGAGTCTCCAAGGGCTCAAACAGGAACGAGGATGCGTGGAAGGGAACTGGACAGAAGAGCATCGGGGCTAAACCTAAGCTCTTGAGGAGCCTCCGTCGGGAGAGGAGTTGATTTTCGTTCTGGTAATACGACATTCGAGGGAGTTCCGCGTAGCGGCAATGTTAGCACCATGGCTGGAACCAGCCCAAAAGCATTTCGTCCAGACGCGCCGCATGCGACGTTGGAGAGTTCCTCCGAAGTGTCGACGTGAAAGTAATCATTTGGGTTGACAAAAGTCCTCGGGTTGGCCTAGCCTCATCGCGATCCAAAATGTAACCGGTTACTTCAAATCGAGTCAGCGCAACCCGATTCGCCAGGGCAAGACCGTAGACAAAAAATGGAGGTTATTCGGATGGCCATTGATCGCAATCATGTGAATTGGTTTGAACGCTGCAAGTTCCTAGCCCTTACTTGCTTGTTCTTTCTTCTGGTGCAAACGCACATTGTGTTTGGCCAGGTAGATCAGGGATCAGTCTCCGGTGTGGTGCAAGATGCCTCCGGGGCAGTCGTCCCCAATGCGAAAGTAACGCTCCTGAACAAGGACCAAGGCCTGTCCCTGGAGACAACCACGCAAGCAAACGGCGAATACAACTTTACGCCGGTCAGGATCGGGAATTACTCTCTCTCCGCCACGGCTCCCGGGTTTTCAACAACGACCCAGGAAAATCTGCAAGTTAGCGTTCAGCAGCACTTGCAGGTAAATATCCAGCTGAAAACGGGAGCGACGACTGAAACCGTTGAAGTAAACACGACGCCGCCTCTGCTGCAGACCGAGGAGGGCTCAGTCGGTCAAGTGGTCACTGAAAGGACAATCAATAGCCTTCCTCTGAATGGACGCAATTTCACGTTCCTGGCGCAACTTGGCGCCGGCGTCAACACCCCGCAGGCTGACACGCGAGGCAATGCGGCGTCTGGCGCCTTTACTGCGAATGGTCTGCGGCCTGCCCAGAACAACTACCTGCTGGACGGCATCGACAACAACTCCGACACCGTCGACTTCCTCAACGGAACAAACTTCATCGTTCTTCCGCCGGTGGACGCGATTCAGGAGTTCAAGGTGCAGACAGCAGACTTCAGCGCCGATCTTGGCCGCGCGGGTGGTGCTGTCCTTAACGCCACGATCAAGTCTGGTACAAACAGCATTCACGGCGCGGTCTGGGAATTTCTTCGAAATGACAAGCTCGACGCGGCGGACTGGTTTTCAAATAACAGTGGAACTCCAAAAGGAGAGCTGCGCTTTAATCAATTCGGAGCCTCCATTGGGGGACCGATCCTTAAGAACAAGCTGTTCTATTTCGGCGATTACGAAGGTCTGCGAGTCGTGCAAGGTACGGTTTCGACCGCTACCGTGCCAACCCTGACAGAGCGTAACAGTGGTTACTCCAATCTCTCGGACATCATCACCGGGCAGGGCGGGACCTTGCGAGCGGACGCCGTGGGACGACAAGTACCGCTCGGCACGGTTCTCGACCCTGCGACAACACGTGCGGTTATTTCGGGCATTGTGGATCCGGTGTCCGGCAGGGTCGCGACAACTACAGGTTTTGTTCGCGATCCGTTCGGCACCTGCTCTCCTTCCACCGCGACTTTTTCGCTCGCAGCCTGTAACCTCAACCACATTCCCGTTGGACGGTTGGATCCAAACGCCATCAAGCTGTTGAATCTCTACCCCACACCGTCCAATGGATCGTTATCTACGAACTTTGCATCAGCCCCTAAAGCTACCCAGAATCGAAATGCCTTTGACGTTCGTGCGGACTTCAATCCCTCTGAGAAAAATCAGATATTCTTCCGCTTCAGCTATGTGGATAATCCTCAATATATCCCAGGCGTCTTTGGCGGCATCGCGGACGGCGGTGGGTTCCAGCAAGGGATCCAGACCGCGAAAGCTGACCAGGCCGCGTTAGGATATACCCACGCGTTTACTCCTAGCGCAGTGAATGTAGCCCGCGCTGGATTCAACCACCTTCACACCACGCGATTCGGCCCAGAGGGCAG
Organism: Edaphobacter sp.; assembly: GCA_025462755.1. Taxonomy (GTDB): domain Bacteria; phylum Acidobacteriota; class Terriglobia; order Terriglobales; family Acidobacteriaceae; genus Edaphobacter. The sequence goes on along the minus strand of JAOAPF010000033.1, from coordinate 2,693 downwards.
CACCCTGGGCATTCCGGCTCAATTCGGAATCCAGGGTATCCCGCAGGTTCCTGAAAACGGTGGCCTTCCCGGCTTCACATTTGGCGGGCTGTCTAACTTAGGCGGTAATAACTTCCTGCCTTCGGACGAAGTCAGTCAGACGCTCCAGATCACAGATGACTTTACGAAGATCTACGGCAAACACAACTTCAAAATGGGTATTGAATATCAGCACATAAAGTTTTCGACACTGCAGCCTGCGTTTTCGCGGGGCGAGTTTAACTATAACGGCACGTACACGGATATCCCTAATCAGAACAGTAGCAGCACCGGGATAGCGCAATTTCTACTCCAGCCACAATTAGCGACCGTTCCGAATGGTGTCAATTATTCGGGAGGTTCCAATCAGGTACAAGCTTCTAACATCAACAAGACCTACGATACGAAAAACTACTTTGCGACGTACTTCCAGGACGACTGGAAGGTAACCCCCAAAATGACACTCAACCTCGGCCTGCGTTGGGACTACTTCGGGCCGATCTCCGAGTCCAACGGCGGCCAGGCCAACTTCATTCAAGAAGGATCACCGCTGGGCAAGCCGGTCTATCTTATCCCGACCGGCAAAGACATAAGGACCTTGTCTCCGAGCTTTACCACCCTGTTGGCGCAGGATGGAATTACTCTCGTGCAGGGCGACCAGTACGGCAAAGGTCTTGTGCAAACGCAGAAAAACAACTTCGCGCCGCGCGTAGGATTCGCGTATCAATCGACGCCAAAATCTGTAGTGCGCGGCGGCGTCGGTCTGTACTACAACTCCTTTGAGAATCAGGGATACGGTCCCAATATCGGCGAGAACTATCCATTTGTGTACAACTTCAACTATCAGATCCAGGACGCAGTTAGCCCCGTCAGTGCCAATACTCCCTATGCCGGGTGCCCAACGGCCGGCCCAGGCGGCACTGCGACCTTTGAGGCTGGTCTATCCTGCGTTACCTTTACGCCGGCCGCCGTCAATGCCAAGGGTCTGTCATTACAGGGACTCCAATTCGACTACAAGACACCCGTCACGTTGAGTTCCAACCTCACCTTCCAATACTCCCTGACGCCCACGTTGAGCATGCAGGTCGGGTATGTGTTTACCGACGCCTGGAATCTGCAAACAGGGATCGGCGATAACCAGGTGACTCAACTGTATCCGGCAGGTACAGATCTAACCAACAGAGTACCCTTCCCGGACTTCAATCGTGGTGGCAGCTATCATCGAACCATAGCAGAGAGTAACTACAACGGTCTGCAAACCAAGCTCGAGCAGCAGTACTGGAAGGGACTTAGCTTCCTCGCCGCCTACACATGGTCCAAGACCCTTTCCGACGCTGGCGACTTGCTGAATGGCGGCAGTGTCTCTGGGTACCGCGCACCGTGGGTACCAGGCTTTGGTCTAGGCTTCGATCGAGGTCTAGCCAACTTCGATCTTCGAAATGTCTTTCATTTCAGCGGCGGGTATCAGCTTCCATTCGGTAAAGGCAAGCAATTCCTTGGCAGTTCAGGGGGGATTACCAACGCGATCGTTGGGGGTTGGAGTGGGAATTGGATCGTAACCCTTCAGGGAGGTCAACCGATCACTCTGCGTTGCCCCTCCGCAACTACTGCCGGAACGAGTTGCAACGACATAAATGTTCCCGGGCAAAGCCAGAAACTTGGACTGCACATCGACGGGAACAAGAAATTGAGTTGGTTTGGGAACCCGCAGGCATTCCAGCAACCCTGTCTGCTGGGACTCACTGGTCCAATTCCAAATTCGCCGGCGGGGTGCATTCCTTTGAGCGGCACCGGCATATTGGGAGGCAATCAAGCGACGACCTACGGGCCGCCCCTCAAGACGTTCGATTTCTCCTTATTCAAAGCCTTCCAGCTGACCGAGCGCTTCTCGCTGCAGTTCCGGTCGGAGTTCTTCAACATATTCAACCATGCAAACTTCAATGCTCCTGGCTTCGGGGGCAATGGAGTTGTCTCGGTTTCCAACTCTACCAACTTCAACAGTTCCAACTTCGGCGAAATCGGATCGACCCGCACTGCTCCGAGACAGGTACAGTTTGCTTTGAAGCTGTTTTATTGAGCTAAGATGAACACACCCGGGGGTCACGGTCGTCAGTGACCTCCAAGGGCGTTTCTTCCGCGTATTGCTCTTGCTGACGCGGTGATAACAGAGGTGTGGGTACTGTGAGGAAGGGGCCTCAGTTTCGGCTTTTGTTTGTTTGCTTCTTGGTAGTTTGCGCTCTGCCAGCCAAAGCCGAGCCTGCCACAGTGCAAGACACCCCCAGCCAGAAACTGGATCGCCAGTTCCAGTCTGCCGTGGCGCAATACAACGCCGGACAATTTGCAGAGGCAGCGGCGCAACTCGAAAAACTTCTACCCCAGGCGCCGCAGAGCTTTGAGGTCCATGAGCTTCTGGGGCTGGTCTATGCCGCGGAGTCGGAAGATTCCAAAGCTCTGCAACACTTGGAGATGGCGGTACGACTAAAGCCAGACTCCGCCGCCGCCAGAACCAATCTGGCTGCCAACCTTTCTCGTGCAGGAAAGCTGGACTTGGCTGCGAAGCAATTTCAGAAGGCGCTCGCCTTGGAGCCTCGAAACTTTGACGCGAACCATAACTTTGGTGAGCTATATATCCAATCCGGCAAAATCGCCGAAGCAATTCCGTTCCTGGAAAAGGC
>JAOAPF010000005.1 GCA_025462755.1 Edaphobacter sp. | reverse complement strand
TGGTTCGCGGAGGATTGAGTGAGAGAGCTGTTGGAGGCGTTGAAGTTTGCCGCAGTGACGCCCTGCCCCCATTTGCCATGGATGCGTGCCTGGCCACTGAAGGAGGGATTGTAAGTGGGCATGCAGGCTCCTGCTGGAGACGAGAAGGCGTTCTGAGCGGGGTTGGTTGGGCAGCTCGATGCGGTGATGGGCAGCGGAGAGCCGGAGGAGATCTGGAAGATCTCAGAGACCTTGAAGCCGCCGAAGACTGCGCGTTCCCATCGATCGGTGGCGAGAACGGTCTTGCCGAGGGGCAGGTCCCAGACGCCGGTGATCACCGCGTGCTGTGGCTGATTGGAGGTCGAGACCGAACGTTCGATGGCGTCCTGCTTCCAAGCCTTTCCGGTGCCCGAGAACGCGGCGGGAATTGCATAACCGCTGCGGAAGGTGCCTCCATCGTCGATGGTGCGCGACCAGGTGTAGTTGGCCATAACGGTCAGGCCGTGCGTCGCGCGCATGTTTGCCGTGACCTGCAGGGCGTTGTAGTTGGAGTTGGAGGTGTTGGCGAAGAAGTCAGAGGCGCCGCTGAAGGGGAATGGCCTGAGAGCAGTACCGAGCTGCTGACTCGCGGTGAAGTTTTTCGGACAGGGCAGGTTGTTGGCCACGCAGAAGGCTGCCGCTGCATTGCCGGAGAGAGTGAGGTTGTTGCCGTAGACAAGATATTGAGGATCAAGCTGGTTGGCGTAGAAGCCGCGAGCGTTGCTGGCGTCGGCGATCAGGAAGTGGCCCTGCGATCCGACGTAGCTCATGCTGGTGGTAACGGTGTCGGTCCACTGATGCTGGAAGCCGAAGCTCCAGTTGATGTACTGCGGCGCGCGTCCGCCGAGGTAGGGGTCGTAGTAGCTGACGGTGGAAGGCGCCGCGGTAAAGCCGGTGGTGGTGGTAAATCCTGTTCCGAACGCCGGGCTGGAGGCGCGTCCTGCGCCTGGGGCGTAGGAGGGGAAGGCGCTGTTATTGCCGCTCCAGTTGAGTCCGCCGAGCAGCTGGGCGTTGGCGGTGAAGTTGGGGCTGGCCGAGAAGCCGAGCGTGTTGCCGGCCACTCCTGCTGTACCGCTGCCGCCGCCGACTCCGTTGCCGTGGGTGTACATGACGCCATAGCTTGCGCGGATGACGGTTTTGGGGTCGATCTGATAGGCGAGGCCGAGGCGCGGGCCGATGTTCTTGTAGTAGTCGTTGACGGGAGTGCGGCAGTTGCAGGTATTGGGTCCGGTGCCTGCGAACTGCAGCGCACCAGGGGCGCCGGTGACAGGGTTGGTGAGATTGGGGTTGAAGAAGCTCATATTGTCGTGCACTTCGCGGAGGGTCGGGAAGAAGTCATAACGAACTCCGATGTCGAGCGTGAGCTTCGGGCTGACCTTCCAGTTGTCCTGAATATAGGGAGAGATGGCACGGTAGCGCGAACCGTACTCCTGCACGACATTCTGGGTAAGGCTGCCTCGGTCGATCTGGCCGATGAGGAAGCTGGCATAGGAGAGGCCGGTGTTCGGGGTGGCGGCGAAGGTGCCGTTGAGGAGGCCCGCGGTTTCGGTGGGTGCGGTGGCGAGAGTCAAGAAGCTCGATCCGCCGGTAAGGGGTGTGACGTTATAGAGCATCCAGGCGATCTGGCCACCGATCGTGAGTGAGTGCTTGCCGACGTTCCACTGCACGTTGTCGAGCAGCGTGTAGTTTTCGGCGATGGTGATGTTGGCTTGCGCACCGCCCCAGTTGGTGGGCGCTGCCGTGCCCGTGAAGGTAACGACTGGGAAGCCACCGCCAGCCTGGCCGGCGGGAAGACCGGTGATACCCAGGTTCGACGCGGCATAGGCGGGCGTGATGTTGGGATTGATGGTGGGGCCGTTGTAGCGCGCGTAGCCGTATTTGAACTGGTTAACGATTTTGGGCGAGAAGATATGCGTCTCTTCGATTACACCTACCGCGGTCTTTGGAGTGAAGGCCTGACCGTAGTTGTACGGGACGGGACCGATGTTGCGGCCGGCAGTGGTCTGGCCCTGGGGCACGGCGCTGGCCTGTCGTCCAATGGCTGCCAGGAAACTCAGGGTGTCTTTCGAGGATAGGTTGTAGTCGATGCGATCCGTGGTGGACCAGTTGGTCAGGCCGGTGGAGTTAGGAGAGATGTAGTTGTTGGTCGCTGACGTACCGATTCCCGAGGGAAGAAAACTCTGAAGCTTGAGAGCGATGGCAGAAAACTGGCTGGCGGGAATTACGTCCTCGCAGGTGTGGGTGGCCGGGCAGTTTGATATCTGGGGAGAGCCGGGGGTGGCTCCGTGAGTGAAGCCATAGCGATAACGGCAGGGAGATCCGTTGAACGCCTGACACTGCGCCTCGGTCGAAGGATCGAAGATTCCGCCTGTGATCAGTCCGTTGAAGTTACCTGCCTGTTCGGCCGGCGTGGGAAAGGTCATCGGTGTGGGGGTCTGGCTGGAGTAGCGAAAACCATTGTAGTTGCCGAAGAAGAAGAGCTTCTCTCGCCAGGAACCGACGGGAACGAGAGGTCCGCTGAGATTGATGCCGTACTCGTTGCTGTGCTCGATGGGCTTTACTGGCTTGCCGGTAATGGGGCTGATGTTTGCGGGACCGAAGAAACCCCAGGTATCCAGCGCAGTGTTGCGGAAAAACTCGTAAACGGACCCGTGATATTTGCTGCCGCCCGCCTTGATGTTGTAGTTCTGAATGCCCTGGCCTTCGTAGATGGCGGAGTATCCGTTGGTCTGGACTTGAAACTGATCGACTGCATCGACTGAAATGGCCGTCCAAACGAAGCGCGGGTCGCCGTTGCCGCCGGCGCGCACGAACGGGATGCCATCGATGTAGATCGCAGAGACTGCGCCGCGGCTGCCGGAGCCGTTGACGATGCCGGAGTTGGTAGTGGCGTTGCCGTTGGTGTTGTTCGACTGCACGCCGGGCATGAGGAAGGCGAAGTCGGTGGCGCGGCGCTGGTCGGGCTGGCCGTAGGCTCCCATCTCGATGGGGAGCGCGGAGTAGACATCGTTTTCCATGGTCGCGCCGAGGGTGGCGTTGCTGGTCTCCAACTGAGGCGGGGCGGCGGAGACGTTGACAGTCTGGGTCTCCGAGCCTACGGTCAGGGCTATTTTGAGGTCGGCTATCTCGAGCGCATTGACGTGGACATTCTCCTGAGTGACGGTCTGAAAGCCTGGGCGGGTAACTGTGACGCTGTAGATGTCGGGATTCAGCGGAGTCAGATCGAAGTCACCGGAGCTCGAGGTGGTGCGGGTGAGCTTGGTCCCCTGTGTGGTCGACGTGGCGGTGACGGTAGCGTCTGGAACTACGGCTCCGCTCGCGTCGGTGACGACTCCTTTGATCTCGCCCTTGCCCGAGAGCTGGGCGATGGCCGATGAGTTCAGGAGCAACACGGTGGCGATGAGGAGCAGAAGGAGTCCGGAGAATGCACGGATTTTGGAAGGTCCAGGGCGCAGCGTGGCCTGGGTGTGAATTTTGCCGGGAATTTTGTTGAACGTCATACGGTGACCTCGCAATAAGTTATTTCGGGGTAAAGCTGGTCTTGCTGGTCTTGCTGGTCGTGCTGGTCTTGGCCTTAGCTGGTCTAAGTGTGTAGTTGAGCCCGCTCTTTGCTTTGGCCACGTGAGGTCCGACCACCTTGGATGCGTTAGAAAGCTTCTTCCCTTGCTGCAAGAGCTGTCAAGTGCTAAATGGAATTTTTTCAGGGGTGAATTGGAACGAGCACAAGGGCCTCAAACTGAGGAGCGCAGGCGAATCGGAGGTTTCTCCGGAAACCGGAAAGGGCTCAAACGGACGAAGCCGGCGAAGTCGAGGTGGTTGTACCTCGCCAGGCCAAAAACTGGATTGGTGGAGATTGGGCTAAGTGGATCTTCGCCGTCAAAACTTCCGGCACGACCTTAAGGCGACTGCACCGGGCCTATCTGAGGAGTCTTCACGGGCGTCGCCAGTCCGACGATTTCGGTTAGGGTGTTCTTGTTTTTGCACAACACCCACAGGTTGCCGCTGGCATCGATCGTGACGGCCCAGCTAGCGGCCAAACCTGCGTCGCGCCCCCATCCTGCAGTGGGCGACAGAATCTGTCCCGGTGAGTTTGCGGCCGATCCAGCCAGCTCCGTAATTGAGAACCCGAGGATGTTCGTGACCCAGACGTGGCCGGACCCATCGATGGCAATGCCCTGCGGATGGGAGATGCTCGCCTTGCCGTCACTGTAGCCGCTGGAAATAACTGTACCGTCACCGGCTAACTGGCTGATGCTGTCGCCCATGTAATTGGCGACCCAGACGTAGCCACGCTGATCGATGGCTATGCCGCCGGCCCAGTTGCAGCAGGGATAGCTGGTGAACTTGCCGTCGGGAGAGACCTTGACGACGGCGCCGCCGTAGCTGTTCCCCACCCAGGCGTTATTGTTCGCGTCGATGGCGAGGGAGACTGGAAATTGGAGTTCAGGCGAGGAATACCCGGTCGCGCCGGACAGCGGCTGACCGGTGCTGGAGAGCAGTGTGAGGTGCTGGTTAAGGTAGTCAATCACCCAGGCCGCAGCGTTGGTGTCGATGGCAATCGCAAGCGGGTAGGCGATACCTCCGGCGATGTAGCCGGATGGGCCGGAGGTTGGCTGACCGCTTGAGTTGAGAACGGTCACGCTGCCGTTGCCGCCATTGACGCCGCTTGGGGTGCTGTCCTCGTTGGGAATCCAAACGTTGTTTTGAGCGTCGATGGCAAGGCCGTAGGAGTTAAAGAGGCCACCGCCGGTGATGCCGTTAGGAAAGACGGGAGTGCCGGTAGGGGAGAACTCCGATACGGCGCTGTGGTAGCTGGCGACCCAGATGTCGCCGGTGGCGTCGACGCCGAGGGCGGTGGGGGTGTTCATGCCTCCGCCGGTGTAGGTGATGAACATCGTCCAGTCCGCGGGTTCAGCGGTCAGGGCTGGTTTAAAAGGAGCGGCACCGAAGATCGATTGTGTGTAGAGTAAGCCGGCATTGTTGCCGGGATTACGCACAAGATTCAGGAGAGCATCCAGAGTATTGCTTGGAGCGGTGCCGTTGCTGGGAGTCGTTGCAGAGAAAAGCGGGTTGCAACCTACCGGAGGGGCATTCGCCAGGCAGTTATGCAACAGATTGGCCAGGGAGTTGATCTTTGCGGCGGGCGATGCGCCGTTTTGGGGGAAGGACGCGCCAGGGGATGTTCCTGTTGTGAGGTTTGCCAGACTGGCTACCGTGGCTACAGCGTTCGCTAGGCCTTGTGTGTTGGTTGGAGTTGCTCCGATGTTGCCGCCGGGGCTGAGAAACTGGGCGAGTCCGTAGGCCGTGGCGACGGTGGTGACTTCGTTGATGACGAACTGTGAACTGGATGCAAGCTGGTTGCAGGCGCCGATCGGCGCGGCGAGAGCGATGGCCGCATTGGCGGCGGCTCCGACCTGTCCTCCGCGGACGATGACGTAAAGCTGCGAGGCTGCCGCCGGGCAGGCGTATCCAGCGGGGACAGTGAAGGCTCCGGCTCCATCGGTGGTCAGCGTGTTGGTAAGCAGCACACTTCCTGCGGAGCCGATTCCCGACGTGCCCGCAGCGTAGAGTTGAACCGTAGCTCCCACGACTGGTTGCGTGCCGGCTAACGCCCGGCCACTGAAGGCGGCTCCGGGATTGGCGGCTGGAGTGATGGTGAGAGTGCCGGTTCCGAAGGTAAAGCTGTAATTGGTGGCGGCGAGAGTACCTAGGCTGGCGACAATCGGGTAAGAGCCGGCCGGAGAGGAGGAGGTCGCGGTGGTGGTCACAGCCGGGAGTCCGGTGACGGCAGTTTGCCCATCTCCATTGACATAGCCGGAGATCGTGGCGGAGAGAGTGGGGAGCACAGATCCTGAGACGATGCTCTGGTTGTTAGGCGTGACGGTGAGGATGGCTTTGTCGACGGTCAGGGTGCCGTTGACGTAGACGACGTTGTAGTTGGCGAGATTGGCGCCTGTGGCGGAGGGAACTATCGAATAGGTGCCGGCAGGAGACGAGGGCATTGCGACGGTGGAGGTGGTGAGGGTAAAGGTGTCACCGGAAAGCGCTCCACTGGCCGAAGCGGTAAAGACCGGGTTAGGAGCACCGTAGACTCGGCTTGCGTTGCCAGCGGTGATGGTGAGGGTGGGACGGGTGACTGGAGCGCTTGAGCCACCGCATCCTGCAAGATAGAGGGCAAGAATGCAGGCCATCACCAAGGCGAGAGATAGTGAAACTCTGCGAAATGATGATCTCATGAGGACTAAGGATACCAAGGGCCGCGATCACTCGTGACGGTACGGTTGGGTGAGACTGTCCAGATCAACGGACGATAGAAACGAGCGCATGGTGGTCATCAGTTGCTGGCGTGCCAACTCAGCAGGCAGGGTGGTGTCGATTGTTTCAGCCCGCAGGAGAATGGGGATGGGGCGCTGCGGCTCCTGCGTGAACAGCGAGTGTGTGTCCGGCTTGCTGTAGAGGAAGCCGATATGCCTGGCGTCGCTGGAGCGTTCGCCGCAGGATGTGCCGCTGCATACGGTCGCCGCTTCGAGATACTGGGTTGCACCATCGTTGAAGAACGATCCCGAAAAATCGACCGGAATATTGCTCGCAGTGGCCAGAGTCAGCTGATCGCGCCAGAGGGGGTCTTCGCCGCGCGCCGTGTGGCAGATAAGCGTGTCGTGCGAACCGAGAACAGGCGATATTCCGATCGAGACAGAGGACGCTCCACCCTCCTCCACGTATTGGGCCCAGTGATAGATGAGTGGACCGGTGAAGAAGTTCTCGTTCCAGGTTCGCGAGAGGGTGTATCGGCCGATGCGTGCGGGAAACTGTCCGGGTGCGTCCTGTTCCGCTCTCATCTGCGCTGCGAAGGGGCCGCTGTGGGTATAGGCGTAAGAACGCGCGACGCCGTAGCTGCTGAACAGCACCAGCAGAAGCAGGGACGCAAAGCGGGGATAGAAAGCAGGTCCGGAGGCTGGGGCGAGCCTGCCCGTGAAGTTCAGCGCAGGGGGCTTAATCTGTCCGGGCGACTCGCTCAACCTTCGCACGACGTAAAAGAGCAGGAAGGTGCCAAGGAGAAAGAGGCATGCGCCGATGATGTAGTCGCCCATCTCCGCCCGGTTTTGCAGCCAGGTGATGCGCAGCGCAACGATGTAGTAGAGCACCAGGATGCAGAGCCGGGCAAAGTTGAACACATAACCCATCAGGACTGCCCCAGCCACTACGGCGGCATGGGCGTACCAGCGGAATCGATACACATATCCCGCGACCAGCGCGATAAAGCCCATCGTGATCGCGCCGCGAATGCCGTTACAACCGGGAGCGATGAACATGCCGAAGTCCGGCGTAAACATCAGACGGAGCTGGTCCGGACTTAGCGGCTGGCCGAGCGCAATCGCAAACGACCGTGCCACATGGGCGGAGGCGCGCTGCAGCGGCAGATCGATCAGGGTGTTGAAGATGTGTGGAACTGGATTGACGAAGAAGAGCAGGATCAAGGGCAACAGTGCTGCCCGGAAGAGCCGCGTTCCTCCGAACAGCAGAACCACTCCCGCGCCATAGGCAAAGACCACAAGTGGGGGCGGTGGAAGAGAGATCTGCCATTGCGGCGAGAGGACCAGGATGAGGATCGATCGGTCGCGCATCTGCACGACGACTGCCGTCGCGACCAAGATGGCCAAACCCCACCAACTGCCATCCATCTCCCAGCCGAGCGAACGCCACACCCGCAGGATGAGCACGAGGCTGACCAGCGGAACGAACATGCCGATGGACTTTAGAGCGTCAGTGGTCCACATGGCCCAGAGGCTATGCATGGAGGACCAGATGGTGGAAAGACCGAGGACGGCGAGGAGCACCGCTAATACTGCAGAACGGGGCACGTTGAGTCCAGCCGCTCCAGCACGAGGGAGGGGGCTGACTTCAGCGGCAGCCGGAAAAGTTGGCATACAAATTTAGCTTCAGGTGACGTACCAGGGGAGTAATTGGTAGCCAGCCTCTGTGGAGTTTCTGCCAGGACGAACTACTTGGACGAACTGCGGCGAGCCTTGACGCGAGCACGAACGGATACAAAAAATGCACCTGCGGAGCCGACGACAGCAAGAATAGCTGTTGGATTTTCTGGGGAGTTCACGCAACCGCCTTGTCCATATAGCGGGAGGGCGACGGAAGAGAGGAGGGCGATGCCGGCTAGTACAAGACAAGTTTTCTTCATTTGTGTCCTCAATTGGGAAGGTACCGTCACGAAAGTTGAATGTCAACGCAGAATGACCCTGACTGCATAACACTTTTGTGTATGAATTAAGATTTTAATGTTCTTCTCGGAAAGAGTGGCCCTTCGCTCTCTCGGGGTGCCTTCCGTGGTACTTCGCCGACTTGCGCGTCGCCTGGTTGATGATTGCGAGAGTAGTCGAGGCACTCCTGACCACATGGCCGGACCAAACGCAGAGAATGCCAAAACAAAGTCTTCAGCGGCCGTAACTTACGTTAAGGAACTATTTCGGTTGCGCCTGCAGCCATGTGTGTAAATCAGGCTCCTGGCTGGAGCGCAGCTGAATACAGTCGTCGATGCTGTCAACAGCCTTGGCAAGAGTGCGTTCCGCGGCTCCGATCTTGTGCGTCGCGAAAAAGCTGATCACTTCGTCGCGTCGCCGCACGGTGCAGAAGTTTCCCGTTGCCCTGACGATCTCTGCGCCTGACGAAACTGTCAACTGCGCATGAACCTTGTCCCAGTTTTTTTGGATGTAGTCCCAAGTCTGGTCCCGTGTCGCGCGGTCCCGCAGCAGCGCAATCAGCACGATCCAGGTGTCCTGGTTCCTCACCTCGCCTGAGACGAGGTAGTCGAGCGTGCGCTTGACCAGCTCGGGATCGCGGAATCGCCCCAATGTGCGTAGCGCATCCGTCTTCTCGCCGGGATCGCCGGAATTTCTGCTGACGGCGAGCAATTTGCCGTAGAGTGCAGCGTCCCCGTTGCTTGCGCTCACCAGCACCGCCGAATCCGAGAGCGTCGCATCCAGCGTCTTGTCCTTTTTGTTGTCGACGGCGAAGACCCGCGTTGTGAGCTGGTGGGCCTGGGCGAGCACGGCGGGATCCTGCGCCGCTCCAAGCATCTCGAACAGAGTGCCGCGAAGCTGCTGGCGGTCGAACGGCTCTCCCTTCACAGGACGTCCTAGCGCAGCATAAACCGGGCCGAATTGATGCCGCACCACTGCTGCAAACTCGTCGCGATCCTCGTCTGTGGCGATGTCGGAGTCGACCCTCTCGAGCTGGCGATGGACGAGGTCGAGCACGGCGGCGTTGGGGTCCTGCTTCAGCGCGAGAACAAGATCGAGGTATCCGCCGACTGTTGCCTGCCCCGAGCGGACGAGCGCCCAGCGATCCCCCAGCAAGCCAATTCTCTCCGGCGGTGTCAGCACAGTTTCGGCTTTGGCGACGATCTCGTTGTACTGGTTCGGCGTGTACAGGGTTCGGTAGTACCCCTTGCCGCCGGCGTTGGCGTAGAGCGTCGGCACGGCAACATCCATCGGCAGCGGAATGCTCGAGTCCTCGGGTGTCAGGATGGGGCAGATCGGCTTGTCGCTGGTCTTCAAACAGACGGGCACGGTCCAGTGCTGGTCTTGCTGATTTTTTCCGTCAGTAGATGTGACTTGTGCGGCAGCCGTGGAGGAGAGGTAGAAACGGCCCTGGGAGACCGGCACGCCGCTCGCCTGCCGCTCTGAAAGCGTCAGCAGCGGCACTCCTGGATGGGCGACGAAACTCGACATGATCTTGTCGACTGGCAGGTGAGAGTTTGCCGTTTGGGCAGTCCAGAAGTCCTCGGCCGTTGCATTCCCATACAGGTGCGCCTGCAGGTAATTGTGCACGCCCTGCCTGAAGGCCTCTTTGCCGATATAGTGCTCGACCATGCCGATTACCGCGCCCGCCTTGCCATACGCGATCCCGTCGAACATCTCGTTGATCTCATCGGGAGTGTTCGCCAACGCGCGAATGGTTCGCGTCGTCTTCTGTGCATCGAGGTTCAGCGTTTGGTCGAGATCCTGTGCATCGTCCTGAGGGTAGTTCCACTCCGGCTTCCACTCTGCGAGCGGCTTGGTCTCCATCCATGTCGCAAAGCCTTCGTTCAGCCAGAGGTTGTCCCACCACTGCATCGTCACCATGTCGCCGAACCACTGGTGCGCCATCTCGTGCGCGACTACAACCGCTACGCGCTTCTTCTCCGGAATACTGCCTGTTTTGATATCGACCAGCAGATCGGTCTCGCGATAGGTGATGCAAGCGAAGTTCTCCATCGCTCCTGCTTCGAAGTCCGGCAGTGCCACCATATCGAGCTTCGGCATCGGATATTTAATTCCGAAGTAGTCGTTGTAGTAGTGCAGCACATACTTCGCTGATTCCAGAGCGAACTTCGTCAGTTCCACTTTGTCCGGAGTGGAGCAGGCGCGGATCGGCACACCATCTGCTTTTCCTTCGGTGCATTTGAAGTCGCCGACAAGAAATGCAACGAGATACGTCGACATCTTCGGCGTGGTCGCAAAGCGCAGGGTGTGCTTTCCGGCAACTGGGCCGGGTATGTCCGCGAGGATGTTGGTGTTGGAGATTGCCGTGTCCGCAGTGTCTACGACGAGGGTGACGTCGTAGATCGCCTTCAGCGCCGGCTCGTCGAAGCTCGGGTAGGCGCGGCGTGCATCCGTGGGTTCGAACTGCGTCACCGCGTAGTTGCGCTTCCTGGTTTTCGAAAGATAAAAGCCGCGCAGTTTGTCGTTGAGGATGCCGGTGTACTGGATCGCTAAGGTGACCTTGCCGGCCGGCAGCTCTTTCGGGAATAAAAATGTGGCCTGCTCGTCGGTCGCATCTAGTAGAGGGAACCCATCCTGTCTCACCAGTTTGCCGGGAATGGTTCCCGCAATTTCGTGCTGAGTTCCACCCTTTATCACAACTCGTATTAGTTCTGAGTGGGTTTCCTGCACCGAGACGAACTTCAGATCTGCCGCATTCAACGTAATCTTCTTGCTCGGCGCATCGAGGATGATGTCGATCGTCTCCTCTCCGCTAAACGTCGCAGCCTTGAGGTCAGGAGTCAGCGTAAGCCTGTAGTGCTCCGGGCGGACGCCGACGGGAAGCCGTTGCGCCTGGGCTGCGAAGTTTGTGATGAGGAGAGGGGCTGAGAGAGCAAAGACAGTCCTGCGAAACGACATGAATGGGCCTCTGCTTAATCATAGTGAGCTCGCACGAACGCGAGTGAATGCTTTGTGACGAGTTGCTTATTTGATCCGCCCAACACATAGGCGCGCGGGACGATACTCCTCGATTGAGACGGTCCTCGCCTCGAGTCCGGCGGCCGCGCATAGACGTTGCCAGTCCTCCACGACGAAGCTGCGGCGGATCGACACTGCCCCGTCGTTCTTGACGAACGGATGCCAGTTCGTGAACCGCGCCCATAGGCGAAAGAGGTAATACGGCACCGGCTTGCGATGGAGATCGTTAACGAACCAGCCGCGTCGCGTCGTCCGCTCCGTCCATTGTAGAAACTGCACAATCTGCGGATCGGTGAGGTGATGGGTCAGCAGGGAACAGATCACCACGTCGATGTCTCCCATCGCAGCATTCGAGAGTGCGTCGCCCACAATCCAGTCGATCCGCTGCGCCTGCCGCGTCGCCTCTCTTGCAGCGCGAATGGCGTACGGGTTCAGGTCGATGCCGGTCAGCGCAACCGGAACTCCGCGCTTCGCGGCCCACGCATCGATTCGCCGCAGCATATCGCCATCGCCGCAGCCCACATCCACGACGCGCAACGGCTCCGGCGACGGATGAACCGCTACCAACTCTTCCATCCACGAAATGGTAGGTCGATAGGCGAATGTAAGATGATTGACTCTTGCAATGTCATGCAGGCACCCTCGCAGCTCTTCATAGCTGCACGGCTGATCCATCATCTCGACCAGCTCCGCGCGGTGGGACAGATCGACCCCGCGAGATGGCGGCGCTGCTCTCCCGGAAGAAGAGGCATGAGCATTTCCGGCAGATGACATCGGAGGAGACGGGATGGATTTCGAAGGCACGTGGCTCGGACAAGTATAACGGCTTGAGACTAAGCCCTTCCAGGAAGGCATGCCCCTGTTGTTTGCCGCAGACGCGTTGGAACAATCAGCCCTGGATCGACTCAGCGCGTTCGGAATAGCCGGAGATCTCCGATGCCCGTGCCTCGGCGTAGGCAGCCGCTCCCAATAGCGCGCAGGTGTCATCGAGGATCACGCGAACGGGAATCGACTGAAGTAGAGGAGACAGCCGTCCCTTATCCAGAAACGCCTGAAGGAACATGCCGTTCTTCAGCGTCTTCAGGATTTTAGGAGCGATCCCGCCGCCGAGGTAGATGCCGCCTGTAGCTATCACCTTCAGCGCGATGTTTCCCGCCTCGGCCCCATACGCCCCGCAGAAGACCTTCATCGTTTCAAAACAAAGCGAACTCGACCCGTCTTCGGCGCACTGGCCGATAACGGCGTTGGGGTCCTCCGCCAGCATGCGGTCATGGAGCCACCCGGGTTCGTTAATCTTTTCGACGTCGCGAAGAAAAGCGTAGATGTTTTTGATCCCGAGACCGGAGACGACGCGCTCCCAGCTCACGCGCCCATTGAGCGTGTTGTGGAGATACTCGAGAAGGGCGACCTCGCGACTGGTCCGCGCTGCGAAGTCGCAGTGTCCGCCCTCGGACGCAATCGGCCGGTGCCGGTTGCCTTCCCAGATCAGCAGCGCCTCGCCAAGCCCCGTGCCTGCCGCGATCAACCCGGCATGGCCACTCGCGTCCGGGTCGCCACTGTGCAGCGTAAAGATGCTCTCGGGTGCGAGTTCCGGGATACCGTACCCGTTCGCTTCCAGATCATTGATTAAAAAAATGTGCGGAATCCCAAGCGATCTCTCGAGATCACGCTCGTCCAACGTCCAGGGAAGGTTCGTCAGTTTCAGCCGTCCATCGCGAACCGGGCCCGGACAACCGAAGCACGCGGCGACAATCTGATCCCTGCCCTCGCTACCGGCGGCAAGGAACTTGTTCACTACGTCGTCGAGGCCGGCAAATTCATGTGCCGGAAACTTCTGGTCGCGGACCGGCTGCAACCGGCCATTGGCGAAGTTGTACAGTTCAAGGTGGACCTTGGTCCCTCCAACATCGCCAGCGAGGATCATCTATCTGAGCTCCAAAGTACCTGTGGAATCGGAATCTTTCGGTGGTGGAAGCTTAGCCGCTGCCGCCCGATCGAGCAAGAGCGTGAGCCGTCCGTTCGCCGGACGAATGATCTGCGACGGGTAGGTGTCCGGCTGATAGGGACCGAGAAAGACGTCGTGCAGCACCTGCGCCTTCTCCTCGCCCTCGATCAGGAAGGCCACCTCCCTGCCCTGATTGATGACCAGCCAGGTCAGGGTAATGCGCCATGAATCCTTCTGGGGGACATGGTTCGGCACGACGAGGCGACTCATCTCATTCAGCGCGTCAGTATGGGGAAACAACGACGCGGTATGACCATCGTCTCCCATGCCGAGGAGAATGAGGTCGAAGGTTGGGGTTTCCGCACCTTCGAGCTTGAAGGTATTGCGAATCACCGACTCATACCGTGCCGCCGCGACCTCTGGGTCGAGCTCGCCCTCCATCCGGTGAACCCGCTCCGCAGGCAGCGGCACCTTCGAGAGCAGCGCCTCCTTCGTCATGCGGTAGTTCGACTCGGGGTGATCCGGTGGCACGCAGCGCTCGTCAACCCAATAGAGCTCGATCCGATCCCATGGCACCTGCTTCAAAAAGGGCTCCGCAGGATCGGCCAGCAGCTCAAACATCGACTTCGGCGTCGTTCCACCCGAGATCGCGACACGGGCAATGCCGCGATCCGCAGCAGCCTTCGCCGCGACATCGGAGAAGAACTGCGCAGCCGCCCGTGCAGTGGCCGCAGGTGTAGGTAGTACGCGGTAGATTACTGTGACTGGCCGAGGCATAGGGTCCTGTCTGTTGAAGATTACAGTTTGCGCCACTTGCGTCCGTCGCTCTTCATCAAAGCGTCGGCCGTTGCCGGTCCCCAGGTTCCTGCGGCATAGTTGGGAAGATCGCGGATAGGATCGTTTGCCCAGGCGTGCAGGATTGGCGTCATCAAAGCCCACGTCGCTTCCACGCCATCGCGATGGGCGAACAAGGTCGC
Source organism: Edaphobacter sp. (assembly GCA_025462755.1). GTDB lineage: Bacteria > Acidobacteriota > Terriglobia > Terriglobales > Acidobacteriaceae > Edaphobacter. The sequence continues at coordinate 26,005 of JAOAPF010000005.1, read as the reverse complement.
ATCGCCAAGCATTGCATCGAGCAGCAGCCGCTCATATCCATTCGCCGAGGACTTACCGAAGGCCTGAGCATAGCTGAAATCCATCTTCACCTTGCTGATGGTCATGGTCGGGCCTGGAACCTTGGCTCCAAACTGCAGCGAGATCCCCTCGTCCGGCTGGATGCGCATGGAGAGTACGTTCGGACGGATGCCTTCGCCGCCCTTGCCCTGAGCATCTTTGAAGAGCAGCAGCGGGGGCAGCTTGAACTGGATGGTGATCTCGGTGACGCGCTTCCCCAGCCGTTTGCCCGCGCGAATGTAGAACGGAACTCCAGCCCAGCGCCAGTTCTCGATTTCCAGCCGCAACGCAGCATAGGTCTCGGTCTGCGAACGCGGATGGACGCGGTCCTCCTGCCGATACCCCACAACGGGCTTGCCCTCGACGATCCCAGGGCCATACTGCCCGCGCACCGTATCGGCCGGGTGAATCGGCTGAATGGCCTTCCACACCTTCACCTTTTCGGCACGCACTGCATCGGCTTGAAATGAGACCGGAGGCTCCATCGCTACGAAGCTCAGCAATTCCATCACATGGTTCTGCACTACGTCACGAAGAGCTCCAGCCGTTTCGTAAAACGGGCCGCGGCCTTCAATGCCGATGTTCTCCGCCGCGGTGATCTCGACGTGGTCAATGTAGTTGCGGTTCCATACGTTCTCGAAGATGCCGTTCGCGAAACGGAATACCAGGATGTTCTGCACCGTCTCTTTGCCGAGATAGTGATCGATGCGGAATATCTGGTTTTCGTCGAATACCTTATTGACTTCATCGTTCAACGCTTTGGCGGACTCGAGATCGTGGCCGAATGGCTTCTCGATGATGATGCGGACCCAGTTCTTGCCGTCACCACAGTCTCTGGGTCTGGCCATGCAATGGTCGCCCAGATATTTAATGATGTCCGAGAAATACTCCGGCGCGGTGGCAAGGTAGAAGAGACGGTTCCCCATGGTGCCGTACTTCTTATCAAGTTCGGCAAGCGTCTCCTTGAGCGAGTCGTAGCCGGCGGAGTCATCGAAGTTCATCGCGTGGTAGTGGATGCGGCTCACGAACTCATCGAGTTTGGGGTCGTTTGGGTCGACATCGCCACCGCTGATGATGCCCTCTTTCATGTCCTGGGCAAAGGTCTTCTCCAGCGGCCGCCGGGCAACGCCGACGACCGCGAAGTTTTTGGGCAGCAGGCCGGACTGCTCCAGGTGAAAGAGCGCCGGGAGAAGCTTGCGCTTGGTCAGGTCGCCCGAGGCCCCGAAGATCACAACGATGCATGGATCGGGTATGCGCTCCGGCTGCACAGTGGCGGGAGCGGGAGCGGCGGCGGTGATTTCTGTGGTCGGCATATTCTTACCCTCTCGTGCTGTAGTAATTCACTGCAGCTGACAGTTGCTAATCGGTTGACTTCTTCACGTCGTGACCGCCAAAGGCGCCGCGCATAATCGAGATCATGCGGTCGGTAAAGTTATTCTCCTCACGCGAACGCAGCCGGCGTATCAGCGACTCGGTAATCACCGGTGCGGAGATATTCAGGTCGATCGCCTCCATTACCGTCCAGCGGCCCTCGCCGGAGTCTGGAACAAATGCCTCCAGGCCATCCAGCTTAGGATTCTTCGACAGCGCATCCGCGGTCAAATCCAGCAGCCAGGAACGCACCACCGAACCCTTCTGCCATATCTTCGAGATCTGCGGCAGGTCGAGGTTCAGCGGCGTCTTCGCGTGCATGATCGAGAAGCCTTCCGCATACGCCTGCATCATGCCATATTCAATTCCGTTGTGCACCATCTTGACAAAGTGCCCTGATCCCGAAGGTCCTACACGTCCCCAGCCTTGATCCTGGGCTGGAGCCAGGGTTTCGAAGATTGGCCCCAACCGTTCGACCGGCTCCTTGTCGCCGCCAATCATCAGGCTGTATCCCTCCTTCAGACCCCACACGCCGCCGGATGTGCCGCAATCCACAAAATGAAAGCCCTTGTTCGTCAGTTCGGCGTGGCGGCGCTGTGTGTCCTTGTAGTTGGAATTGCCTCCATCGATGAAGGTGTCTCCCTTCTCCATCAGCGGCTCGAGCCTCGCGATGGTCTGGTCCACAGGATCGCCGGAGGGAACCATGATCCAGATCGCACGAGGAGCAGCAAGATTCTTCACCAGGTCCACAAGCGAGTTGACGCCCAACGATCCCGCTGCCGTCAGCTTTGCAGTTGCGTCTTTATTGAAGTCGAAGCCGACAACCTTGTGTCCTGCAAGACGCAGGCGTTCCGCCATGTTGAAGCCCATCTTGCCGAGTCCAATGATTCCCAATTCCATGCAGTGTTTCCTTCCTTGTTTTTTAGCTGTTTAGGTAATTCAAATTCGTCCGCTTTCACAATTCAAGCGGATACGGCCTCTGTTCTCTTAAACTTTCATACAGCGCGGGAATTCATTCACCCTCCGGAAAATCCGCGCTGACAGTGACCTGCTCCCATGCTGCAATCTCTTTCTCCCAATTCGCAAGTTTGCTGCGGAGCCGCTGTAATGCGCTCGCGCCAAGCAGCAGACGTAGCGGGGGATTTGGCGACTCGACGACCTGCATCATCGCGTGCACCGCGCGAACAGGATCGCCCTTCTGCTTCCCGTCGTTTTCGGCGAAGTACTTGCGCATGTTGCCTGCAGTCCCGTCGTAGTCGGCGATGCGAGTCTTCGCCACCACGCCCGAACGGCCCAAGAAGTCGGTGCGAAACGGTCCCGGTTCAATAATGGTTACACGAATACCCAGCGGGGCGACCTCGGCAGCCAGGGCTTCTGATATCCCTTCGACGGCAAACTTGGTGGCGTTGTAATAACCCATGCCGGGGCTCGCGACTACGCCGCCAATCGAAGAAAGATTGAGGATATGGCCACTTCGCTGCTTGCGAAGATGCGGCAGAAAGGCGCGCGTTACCCGCAGCAGCCCAAAGACGTTGGTCTCGAACATCGGCATGTACTCTGCCTCGGAGACCTCTTCGATCGCACCGGCCAGCCCATAGCCTGCGTTATTCACCAGAACATCCACCCGCCCGAACTGTGCGAACGCCTGCGTCACCGCAGAATCCACTTGACCGGCGTCGATCACGTCGAGTGCAAACGCCTTTGCCGTGTGCGGATACCTGGCTTCGAGGTCCGCTACCTTGTCGCGATTGCGGGCGGTGGCAACAACCTTGCCTCCTGCCTTCAAGACTTCTTCGGCGAGCACCCGGCCGAAGCCGGTAGAGGCTCCGGTAATGAACCAGGTGCGGTCCTTAGTGGCGGAAACGTAAGCGGGGGTGGAAGTGATTGTCATATCAATATAGGACGCGCAGGATTCGGTTACGATGCAAGCCTTGAGATTGCCTTCTTGTAGCGGTCGCCGTATAACTTGCTGACTTCTATAACGCCTTGATCACTCGCAATCAGAGCAACCGACGCCATCCTCAAAAACAGGCCATGCTCCACAACACCGGGGATGCTTCGTATATCCGCCGCTGTTTTCGCAGGATCGGTGATTTCCCCGCATGAACAGTCGACGATGAAGTTGCCCTCGTCCGTGATGAATCTGGCGCCGTCCGGACGATAGCGGAGCCTTGGGTTAAGGCCGAACGCATCAAGCTTTCGAGTAACGACAGGCAAGGCCATCTGAATTACTTCGACGGGTAGCGGAAAACGGCCAAGTTGATTGACGAGCTTACTCGAGTCGGCGATAACGATGAACTTCCGTGCAGCGCTTGCGACGATCTTCTCGCGCAACAGCGCGCCACCGCCGCCTTTGATGAGAGCCAGGCCGGGGCCTACTTCATCGGCGCCGTCGACAGCTAAATCAAGCACGGGAGAGTCGTCGAAGGTGATGATCGGAATGGAGAGCGACTCAGCGAGCTGGCGGCTGGCGGTCGATGTCGCAATGCCGCGCACGCGCAGTCCTTGCTTTACCCGCTCGCCGAGCTCTTCTATGAACATTCTTGAGGTCGAGCCGCTGCCAAGTCCCAGCAGCATCCCGTCCTCGACAAACTCCAGAGCCCGCCGAGCCGCCATCCGCTTTGCATCGTCCTGTGTCATGGGCTTCCCGTCGCGTTCCAAAAAGCCATTTACTTTTTGACCAGCTTCTTCGCCTCTTCAACCACGTGCGCCACATTAATGCCCAGCTTGTCGAGCGCGATGGCGCCAGGAGCTGAAGCGCCAAAGCGGTCCAGTCCGATGATGCCGCCGTTGTGGCCGACATACTTGTACCAGCCCATCGTCGCTCCCGCCTCGACCGCCAGCTTCGGCGTGTCTTCGGGCATCAGGCTGGCCTTGTATTTATCGCTCTGCTCGTCGTAGATCTTGAAGCTCGGCATCGAGACCACGGTTGCGTTGATGCCCGCAGCTTTCAACTCCTCCGCGGCTTTCACAATCACCGAAACCTCAGAGCCGGTTGCGATCAGAATGATGTCCTTGCCGTTCGACGAGAGCTCGTATGCGCCCTTCTTCGCGCCAGCCTGGGCAATCGCAGCATCGAGCACCGGAAGGTCCTGCCGCGAAAGCGCCATGAAACTCGGGGCCTTGCGTTCGAGCGCAAGCTGCCAGCACGCGGCAGTCTCGTTCGCATCGGCGGGACGGAAATCGGTCATTTGAGGAATCATTCGTAGGCTCATGAGGTGTTCGATGGGCTGGTGCGTCGGTCCATCCTCACCCAATCCAACGGAGTCATGCGTAAAGACGAACAGCGAGTGCACGCTCATCAACGCAGCCAGGCGAAGCGCCGGGCGGCAATAATCCGTGAACACAAAAAACGTCGAGCCGAAGGGAATCAGCCCGCCATGCGCGGCCATTCCGTTCACCATCGCCATCATTCCGAACTCGCGCACGCCGAAGAAGACGTTGCGGCCCTTCGGGTCAACGTGGAAACTCGGGGAATCTTTGAAGATCGTCTTGGTTGAGGTGGTCAGGTCAGCTGCGCCGCCAAACAGCTCCGGCACGACATTTTCGATCGCCTGCATTACAGTCTGTCCGGCGTTGCGCGTCGCGATCGGCTTGTCGGTCGGGAATGTCGGGATCTTCTTCTCCCACCCATCGGCGAGCTTCGCCTTGATGACGCGATCAAACTCAGCGGCCGGCTCGGGATATGCCTTCTTGTACTCGGCGAACTCATCGTCCCATGCTGCATGGGCATCCTTGCCGCGCAGCTTGATCGTGTCCCAGTTGGCGCGCGCCTCTTCGGGAACGAAGAAGCTCTTGTCCTCTGGCCAACCTAGATTCTTCTTGGTCGCCTTCACATTCTCGGCTCCAAGTGCTTCGCCATGCACTTTGCTAGTGCCAGCCTTGGGACTGCCATAGCCAATCACGGTGCGAACCCGAATCAGCGAAGGCTTCGTGGTCTCCGCCTTTGCGGCATAGATCGCTTTCTCAAGCGCCGCCAAGTCGTTTCCGTCGGCGACGGATTGCACATGCCAGTGATACGCCTCAAATCGCTTCGTGACATCTTCCGTGAAGGAAAGCTCCGTGGGGCCATCTAGCGAGATCAGGTTGTCGTCGTAGAACACAATCAGCTTGCCCAGGCCCAACGTGCCGGCGAGCGAAGCCGTCTCGTGCGATATGCCTTCCATCAGGTCGCCGTCGCCGCATAGCACGTAGGTGTGGTGATCGACGATGTTGTAGGTGTCGCGGTTATACACCGCCGCGAGATGCTTCTCCGCGGTGGCCATCCCCACAGCCATGCCGAATCCCTGGCCCAGCGGGCCCGTCGTCACCTCAATCCCCGGCGCCTCGCCATACTCAGGATGGCCGGGAGTATGCGATCCCCACTGCCGGAACTGCTCGAGTTGCGACATCGGCAGGTCGTAGCCCGACAGATGCAGCGCACCATACAGCAGCGCCGACGCGTGGCCGTTCGACAATACGAAACGGTCGCGGTCGATCCACTTCGGATCCGAGGGATCGTGCTTCATGATCTTGTGATACAGCAGGTAAGCGATCGGGGCGTCGCCAAGCGGAGCTCCGGGATGGCCTGACTTGGCCTTTTCGACAGCATCAACGGCGAGAAAGCGGAGTGCGTTGATGGAAAGTTGATCTATTTCCTGCTGCTTTAAATCCTGCTGTTCGCTCATTACTTTTCCTTTGCTCCGTCAAGAGAGGCGACGCGCTTCGCGAAGCTGAATCTCGAAAATTTGGCCGATCTACGACAGTGTACTAGTCCAGCGCGGGTCCCTGCATCTGTGCACCGCATTGCACCATGATCGCTGCATCACCATTCTGGAAGGCTGCAAACTCTACTTGGTAGATTCAGGCGGAGCGATAACCGACACATCAATATTTCTGCCCAGCCAACGTTCCTGGCTGTCCTGCCCGCGCCACGCCAGGGTAAACAGGATATGTCCGGTCTGGTCCGGGGCTGTAGGGATATCCACAAATAAGCCGGGATAACCGACAGAACGCGCGTCCGCGGTGAGCGTCGTCGCCCAGTTGTCGAACGTGTAGACAACACGAAAATGCTCGCGGTCCACGATGCGCAGCGTATATCCGGAGAAGATCCTGGACAGAGGCCGGGTAATTTCGAAGATCTCGATGTGGTTGGTAAAGGTTCGCTTTCCCGGCGCAACGCCGTAGCGCGACTCCACCACGGGAATGCGGTCAAAGACACGCCCGTCCGCAGCCGAGCGAAGCAGCTTCAGATACTCCGCATGCGCCCACACCAGAGGCTGCGCGGAGCCCGCTGGACGCCCCAGGTACATTCCCTTGGATGGGATATCGCTATAGTCCCAAATCTGTTCGGGCAGCATGCCTCCCATCGAACTGAACTGTTCAATGGCCTTGATATGTGCGCTGTAATCATTCCCGGCGCACATTTCGTAGTGTCCGCGTTCGCCGGTAAGGATAGGCCACGCCCGGCCCTGACCCGAGCCGTTGTACGGGTCGCCGTTTTTCTTCTGACCATAGCCATCGTGGTTGTAGCGGCGCCAGCAGTCGCCCAACGGCGTCTCGATCTTCAGGCAGTGATCGACCACCTTCAACGAATCGACGATCAGCGGGTCATCGGCGCGGCGAATGCCGTAGCGCACCAGCTCCAGAAAACCTGCGTCGATCACCTCACGGGCCTCGAAGTCGGCCTTCTCTCCCGGCTCACGATTGTTGATGTGAATCCAGCCTGCAGGAAGCTGCGGGTTGTAGAACGGTTCGCCTTCGCACGGTGGACGTATCCGCATGTAGTGGTATTTGATCTCGGGAAGCAGCACTCCTTCCGTTGTCGTAGTCCACTCATCGAGGTGCGATTCGAGCCAGTCCGCATACGTTTCCAGATAGCTGCCCAGTTCCGCCGCCTGCCGGGCACGGGCAATGTCGGCGGCACACACCAGCGCGGAGATCACCGCGGCCAGGGTTGAGGGCGAATAGCCCGCCGTTTCTTCCCACCTCTCCTGCTGGGTCACCGGAGCATAGCGAACCAGAAACGCCGCGGCGCGCTCGACAAACGGAAAGATGTCGAAGTCGCCTAGCCCCTCCATCTTCCACAGGCGCCATGCCAGGATGATCGGAAACGCCACCTCATCCAGCTGAATGCCGGTCCAGTACGGTGTGCCATCGATCCAGAAGTTCTGCGCGAAGCTGCCGTCCGTCCGCTGCGTACACGCGAGATACACCAGGGCGCGCATCGCAGTGTCGGTACGCCCGCACGCCAGCAGAGCTGTGGCCGTCTGCACCATATCGCGCGTCCACACCAGGTGGTAGCCGCCGAGATCCGTGTCGCCCTTCGAATTCCCCCATGGAATCGATGCCGATGCAATAAACGCGCCCGAATACGTCTTGTCCTCGTGCGTGAGCAGCACGTTGTGGCTGATGCGCATCAGCTTACCGCCGTCCTTTGCGGCTGAGGCCAGCCTCGGGGGCGGAATCGATCGTCCCCATTGCAGCAGGAACCGCCTCTGGTGCTCGTCGTACGGAGTTGCCAGGGTCTGCATCATCTGCGCAATGGCGGCATGGTTCCCGTCCCCGAACGAGATGGCGATGGTGAACTCGCGATGCTGCGCAACATCGATCTCCCCCATCACGGCGATGTTGCCGTCCAGCGCCTGGCCAAACTGCCAGGTCATCTTCATGTCGATGCACAGATCCTGGTAGCCGTCGCTGGTCCCCACGTAGCCGCACGACGACCGGCTGAAGCCGCAATCCGCTCCCATGGCCAGCATGGTCTGGCCCTTCCACGCCAGCAGGCAGCGCTTTCCCGCTACATCGATCGATCGCGCCGAGTTTCCCGCCCCGCCGCCGTTCAAATGGGGCGCGAGCAGCGCATAGCACTTCAGCCTGGAAAGCAGCGCCTCGTCCCCGCTGATCTTCACATTCATCAACACCACCGGATGGTGCGGATCGCTGATGAACTCCTTCGTCACGGTGTACCGCCCCATCGGGTCTCGGCCTGTTACTCGTACCGCAGGAGCGCTGCTGTCGATGTAGTGAAAGTCATAGGCCAGGTCGCGCTTTTCTTCATGAAAGAAGGTCTCTCCATCGGAGAACAGTAACTCCATATCGCGGGTCTGAGGACGATCGATGGTGGGGTAGTAGATCTCGTTCAACGTGCCGTGCGAGATGGTAAACCAGACTCGACTGGAGGCCGCATACGCTGTTGATACCGCATCCTTCTCGCTTGAGGTCCAGCGAGGGTCTACACCCGGAGCCCCAAATGCGGGTCCGTCATCTTCCAGCCAGCGGTAGGCAGCACTCAAATCACTCATTTTGTCCATTAGAGCGCAGATTTTTGGGATTGGTTACATTTGCGCGGTAAATGAACGATGAATGCTCATCTGCGTTATGATTTTCGAGGTTGCGCTGTCTCTTCAAATGCATCGCGTTAACCCGGCTCCGCATCGAAACAAACACCAAGACCAGTGGTCAGCGCGCTACTAGCTGACACAAACAAGCAACGACAGGAGAACTACCGTGGCCTACGAACTACCCCCTTTGCCCTACGATTACGCGGCTCTTGAGCCCCACATCGATGAAGCGACGATGAAGCTTCACCACGACAAGCATCACCAGGCCTACGTCACGAATCTCAACGGCGCAGTAGAAAAACACCCGGATCTCGGCAACAAATCTCCCGAGGAGCTCCTCAAGGATCTCAACGCGATTCCCGAAGACGTGCGCAAAGTTGTGCAGAACAATGGCGGCGGCCACGTCAACCACACCATGTTCTGGCAGATCATGAGGCCCAAGGGCGGCGGCGATCCCTCAGGCGACATCGCGGCCCAGATCAAGGCCGACTTCGGCGACTTCGAATCCTTCAAGAAGCTGTTCAACGAGACCACGGCGAAGCAGTTCGGCTCCGGCTGGGGCTGGCTCATCTTCAAAGCCGGCAAGCTCGCCATCGTCACTACCGCAAATCAGGACAATCCCATCTCGCAGGGCAGCTACCCAATCCTGGGCAATGACGTCTGGGAGCACGCCTACTACCTCAAATACCAGAACCGCCGCCCCGACTACCTCGCCGCCTGGTGGAACACCGTCAACTGGGACGAGGTCAACAAGCGCTTCGCCGCCGCCAAAAGCTACAAGTAACCCCGAAAAAAGAAAGCCGCGTGTCCCATCCGCAAACCGGCGGCTACCCCAATCGGGTGGCCGCCCGTTTGCAGGCTCATCGCAAGATTCTCTCCGGATTCGTAAGTAGCTTCTTCCCTCAGGGTGTCCAGAAGGAACATTTCTCTTTTGCATCGACCCGCATGGAACGCCGATCGCGACGAACGCAATTGGGATACCATGCGCGCATAACCATAAAGCGTTGTGACAATCCGTGTCTCGCCATCTGAGATAAGTTCCGAATTGCCCGTGATCCAAGAGTAGTCCAGTGATTGGTTCGGAGCCTTTCTTCCTAAATCTTCCGTTCCGAGGTTACTCGCCTACGGCTCCTCTATTTCGACAGCTCAAGGGGTAAAAATAGGGAGAAGGTCGTCCCACTCATGCCAGAGCGCATCGTGCTCGATACCCGCAGATCGCCTTGCAGCCGTTCAACAAGTTGAGCGGACACCCACATCCCGAGCCCCGTGCCAGTCTCGTTTTTGGTCGTAAAGAACGGTTCATAAAGTCTGCGGAGCGTCTCGGCGTCCATCCCAGTACCGGAGTCTGCAATCGTAGTACGGATGCCGGGTCGCTCTTGATTATGCCAATCGAACGATGTTCTTACCCGCATGGTCAGCGAGCCTCCCGACTTCATTGCATCGACCGCGTTCCCGATGATGTTCGCAAAGATCTGACGAAGATCTCCTGCCAGGCACAGGACCGACGGTCCTTCTCTATATTGGCGATGGACCGAGATGTTATTGGCCAGGAGCCTTCCGTGGTACAGCACTAGCAGAGAATCCAATATCTCGGAGACCTGCACCGACGATGGCGCCGTGGATTGTCGGTAAAATTTAAGTGTCTGCTGTGTGATGTGGGACACGCGGCCTACCTCTTCGAGCGCCTGGGCTGCATATAATTTTGCGGCTGCTGCGTCATCGCCTTTCGAGGCGAGATAAAGAAGGTTGGTAATCGCCTCCAGCGGATTATTGATCTCATGAGCGATGGTCGCCGCCAGACGGCTCGCAATGGCCAGCTTTTCCGCCTGAATGAGCGCAGCTTCGATCTTCTTGCGTTTGGTCATATCAGTGAGTGACAAGAGAATCAGGGGAGCCGTATCCGGCTCCTGCACCATGTAACGCCCACTGAGCATGAAAGACTTCCAGCCGATGCCAGGAAAATCGTATATGACTTCATGGTTTAAGAAGTTTCTGTCGTGCGGCAGGACCTCTTCCAGCAGAGTTCGTAAGTCGGGCTTATTCCACTGTCCATCTCCGAGGCTATACACAAACTGGTTCAGTGTTGCCTCCGGCTTAACTTCGAAGGCCTGGTAGAAAGCATGATTCGCCATCAGGATATGCAAGTCTGCGCTCAATACAAGCACAGGTTCCGGCATGGTTTCGATGATGGACTTGGTAAACTCGCCCGCAAGAACCAGCTCCCGATTACGCTTCTTGATAACATCGATGTCCATTAGGACCAGAACCGCGCCATCGATGCGGTTATCAAGCGTTTTGTAGGGTTTTATCTGCAGCCGATACCAATGGCTATGCTGATCCTGCACCTCTCGTTCGAGGTTCACAGCATCCCGAAGAACGGTTGTAAGCAATGGTTTCAAATCAACGTCGAGGTCCGGCCTGATATCGGTAATGGGCCGTCCGATATCCGAGGGAAGCACTTTGAAGACTGTCTCCGCCGTAGGAGTCATGCGGCGTATACACAGGCCCGTATCCACCATCACGATAGGAATTACGGTGCTTTCGAGCAGATTCTTCAGGTCATTGCCAAGAAGGTGAAGGGTGGAATTGTTGCTGTTCAACTCATCGTTGACCGTGTTCAGTTCTTCATTCGTAGCTTGCAGTTCCTCTTTCGAGGTTTCCAGCTCTTCATTCGTGCTTTGTAGCTCTTCGTTCGCGGAGAGCATTTCTTCGTTTGCAGACTGATAATCTTCGCGGAGCGCTTCCTGTGCTCCCAGGTGTTCCTTGAGCAGAGCGCGTGCGGCTTGCAATTCATGCTTCTGCTCAAGGAGTGCCCTCCGGGCAAGAGCGGTTGCCTTCAAAGGCAGCCGCGAACCCGTTTTATCATGCGGCTCGATCGGAAGGGCTACGTCCTCAAAGAGGATGAGATAACACCGCCCCATTCCGGAAGCTGGTTCGTCCATGGGAATCACGGACAAATGCACTGCACGCTTTTTTTTGTTGTGTTCAAAAGTGACGTTCTTCTTGACTGGAACAGCCTTTTTTCTGGCCAAGGCCATGCCGGTACGCAAGGCGATGGCCAGCTCTTCGCGGACCATATTCAGGATGTTGAGATTCGCACGTCCGGACGCAGGCTCCAGATAGGGACTGGTTCGCCCGCGAAACTGAAGGATTTCGAGGGTATCGTTGACGATCACACCTGCTGGGGCGCACTCCTTCAATACGATTCGATCTGCGATCTGCTGCAACTCCGCTTCATTCTGGCTGGCGCGGCTGATGGGTTGCACTTTCGCTACGGGCAATGCAGTCGCTTTAATGGAAGTCCTGCTTGTCTTGAACATATGCTGTTGAAGGTGATTGCCAACCTTTTTGGAATAGATCTTGCTTTTCTTATTAAGCGGCGTGAACATCTGCGGATAAGAGGCTGCGCTCTCGGCGTTTCCCAGCAGCAGAAAACCGGATGAATTCAAAGCGTAGTGGAAGGTCGAGATGATTCTTTCCTGCAGCTCCGGTTGAACATAGATCAGGAAATTCCGGCAGGAGATAAGATCCAGACTTGAAAATGGCGGGTCCTTGGTGACATCCTGACGCGCAAAGACGCATAGATCGCGGATCGCTTTGTTGACCCTGTATCCACTTGCCACTTTTGTAAAAAACCTTGCAATGCGGTCCGCTGAGACATTCTTCATGGCACTGTCGGGGTAGGTGCCGGAGCGGGCTTTCGCAATCACCCTCTCATTAATGTCCGTGCCAAAGATCTGAATGCGGATACCATCTGCTCTTGCACCCAGAAATTCCAGCAAGGTCATCGCCAGCGAATACACCTCTTCGCCACTGGAGCAAGCGACCACCCATATACGGAGCGTTCCATCTGCCCTTTCTCCAACAATCGCCGAGTAAATCGTACTTGCGAGATCCTCAAAGACCTCTGGATTGCGAAAGAACTCTGTTACCGGAATCAGGACGTGATTAGAGAGCGTTGCCACCTCTTCCGGATGCTCTCCGAGATAAGTGAGATAGGCAGCGAGGGAAAAGATCCTGAGAGCGGCCATACGGTGCTGCGTGCGCCGATGAATGGTGTTGGGTTTGTATTTGGTAAAGTCGGCGCCTTGCGAGGTGCTAACCAACCCTAAAATCGAATCGAAAACGTGGTCATCGTCCTTTGGCTCCTCGCTGGAGTCTGCCAGTTTTCGCCGTTGGTTAGGATGAGTGCTCATCCAGACCAATTCAGCCGCAATCTTCTCGGGAGATAGAACATGATCGATGCAGCCGGATTCAATCGCGCTCCGAGGCATGCCATCGAACTTCGCTGTCTCAGGATCCTGCGCGAAGGTCACCCCTCCTTCGGCGCGAATCGCTTCAACGCCTGCGGTGCCGTCCGAGGCGGTGCCTGAGAGAATGACGCCGATGGCTTGGCTTTTGCGAACATCCGCTAGAGAGCGCATAAAGATATTGATGGGCAAATGCTGCTTGTGGTCTGCAACTCGCTGTGTCAGCCCAAAGTGGCCATCCAGGATGGAGATATCCACGTTGCTCGGCATCACATAGACACGATTCGACTCGATTTTCATTGCATCGATGGCTTCCAGCACAGGAATCCTGGTCGCCTTCGAGAGCAGCTCTGGCAAAATACTATGGCGTTTAGGGTCAAGATGCTGAATCAGCATGAATGCCATGGCGATATCAGTGGGAAGAGCACGGAGAATCGCCGTAAGAGCTTCCAGACCACCTGCCGATGCGCCGATCGCCACGACTGGAATCTCCAGTGATGTACTTTTGGGAGGCGGTTTTTGTACTTGGGAAGAGGGCATTCGACACCGATCCCTCCGGGACCGTCGTGCGTCGGAACAATCTGGCGTGATCTTTCTGCTCGCGGTGTGAGCCCTCCAAGTGTACGCCACCCTTGAAATTCGAGCCCCATATCTCAGTTGCGGGCGCTTTAGAAGCGGGCGGCCCAGCCTCTGGTAATCAAAGGTTAGATTTGGGCCGGTTTGTCGGCCATTCGGAAGTTAGCGCTCATTCTCAGTTCTTGCCAAATCGCCATAACGCTCAGCGAACGCCGACGCGCCGCAACAACCTTCGCAAAACGGTTAGCGTTTTTGCAGAGACCGGAGCGAAGCCCGAAGGGCGAAGCGCCCAAACTCTTGCCACTGTCGCGGTCTTTGTATTGGCCTTACTTGCGCCGTCGGTCTTTGCCCCAAAAAAAATTTGTTCAAAAACAGGCCAAAAATCGCATGTCAAGTCCCAAAACGACCTAAATCACTCAAACGAAACAAGATTGAGTTGGCATGTTAGTTCCACTCAGTTCGGTATACTTAAAACAGTGGGGAAGAAACGAAGGCCCCGGCACAGGCCGGGGCTAAGTTATTGATTCTGGCTAATTAAGCGATAACTCCTTTGTTTTGATTATTTTGCAGGCGTCTACCCTCTGCAAGTCACTGAAACTAAGGGATTTATCGCGGGCAATGGGGGGGACCACTGCCAGTCTCGTGCTTATTCGTTCCCCGAGCCCTTCCGGGGGCGACGGTTGGCCTGCAGCACCTTCTTACGCATGCGGAGCGACTTCGGGGTCACCTCGACAAGTTCGTCATCCGCGATGAACTCGATGCACTGCTCGAGCGTGAGCTGCTTGTAGGGCACCAGGCGGACAGCATCGTCGGAACCGGACGCGCGCATGTTCGAGAGCTTCTTCTCGCGTACGCAGTTGACGTCGAGGTCGTTGTCACGGCTGTGTTCGCCGACAACCATGCCCTCGTAGACCTCAACGCCGTCGGCGACGAAGAGGATGCCGCGGTCCTGCAGGCCTTCGAGCGCGTAGGCAGTCGTGGTGCCCTGGCGGTCAGAGATAAGAGCACCGGAGGCGCGCTGCGGAATCTCGCCCTGGTAGTCGATGTAGCCATCGAGGATGGAGTTCATGATGATGGTGCCGCGTGTTTCGGTCAGCATTTCAGAGCGGAGGCCGATCAGCCCGCGGCTGGGGATGCGGAACTCCATCCGCACGCGGCCAGAGCCGTGATTCACCATCTTCGTCATCTCGCCTTTTCTCGGTCCAAGGCGCTCGATGACGGTGCCGACGAAGTTCTCCGGGACGTCGATGGAGAGATGCTCGACCGGCTCCATCACCTGATCGCCGATCTTCTTTGTGACGATCTCGGGACGGCTGACCATCATCTCGAAGCCCTCGCGGCGCATCATCTCGATGAGGATGCCAAGCTGCAGTTCGCCGCGACCCAGCACCTTGAACGAATCGGGCGAGCCTGTGTCCTGCATCTTGAGCGAGACGTTGGTCAGGAGTTCTTTGTCGAGACGGTCGCGCAGATTGCGCGAGGTGACGAACTTGCCTTCGCGACCGGCAAAGGGGCCGTTGTTGACGTTGAACTGGATGGCGATCGTCGGCTCATCGATGGTGATCGGAGGAAGCGGCTGCGGATTCTCAACGTCGCAGAAGCTCTCGCCGATGGTGATGCCGGGAATGCCGGCGATGGCGACGATGTCGCCGACCTGGGTCTCTTCGATGTCGGTGCGCTTGAGACCCGAGAAGCTGAAGAGCTTGGTGATCTTGTGCTTGGTGAAGGTGCCGTCGAGCTTGGCGACCGAGTACTCCTGGCCAGTGCGCATGGTGCCATTGAAGACGCGGCCAATCGCAAGACGCCCAAGGTAATCAGAGTAGTCGAGATTAGTGACGAGGATCTGGACGGCGCCCTCGGGCTCGCCTTTGGCGACGGGAATTGTGGTGATGATCTGCTCGAAGAGGGGCTGGAGATCAGTGCCCGGGATCGCGGGGTCAGTGGTTGCGGTGCCGAGTTTGCCGTTGGTGTAGAGGACTGGGAAGTCGAGGACGGACTCGTCGGCGTCAAGGTCGATGAAGAGGTCATACACCTCGTTCAGCACCTCCTGCGGACGCGCGTCGGGGCGGTCGATCTTGTTGATCACGACCATCGGGGTAAGGCCTGCTTCGAGGGCCTTGGAGAGGACGTAGCGCGTCTGGGGCAGAGGGCCTTCCGAGGCGTCGACGAGGAGAACTACACCGTCGACCATCTTCAGAGCGCGCTCAACTTCGCCGCCGAAGTCGGCGTGGCCCGGAGTGTCAACGATGTTGATCTTGTTGTCGTGATAGTAGAGGGCGGTGTTCTTCGCAAGAATCGTGATGCCGCGCTCTTTTTCAAGATCGTTGGAATCCATAACGAGCTCGACGACGGCCTCGTTGGAGCGGAAGGTGCCGCTCTGGCGCAGCATGGCGTCGACGAGGGTGGTCTTGCCATGATCGACGTGGGCGATGATGGCGATGTTAAAGATGGGCTTAATGGCGACTGCGGTTGAGTTGCTCACTGCTTTTTTGTCCTGTCTATGCGCTTAGGTGTGGTGTTTTGGGAAAAGTGCGCGTCTCTTCTAGTCTATCCTAGTTAGCTCCGCGCTGGCTGACGAAGTGAGCGGAATAGAAGAAGATACGGTTAATGCGGCTGTAACACGTTGAAAACCAATATGGCGGCACGATGAGGCGCGAAATGCGTTTGGACAGCCTCGGTTGTGCCGCTATACTCAAGGCTCCCAATGCTGCCAATCCAGTCCTCCCATTTCGAGCACGCAGCACTGAAAAACTATCTGCTGGACCATGCCTACGACGAGATGTTTTCCGGCCCAGGCGATCTGCATCGTCATTGCGAGCCGCTGCTGGAGCACTTCACTTCCCTGCCCGTGGAGGAGCTGCAACGGCGGAAGCAGGCAGCCGATCTCAGCTTCTTGAACCAGGGCATTACCTTCACCGTCTATGGGCGCGAGGAGGGTACGGAGAAGATCTTTCCGTACGACTTAGTGCCTCGCATCATCACTGCGGCCGAATGGGCAACCGTGGAGCTAGGACTGACGCAGCGGATTACCGCGCTGAATCTCTTCCTGAAGGACATCTATAACGAGGGGCTAATTCTTGAGGACGGGATCGTTCCGCGGGAGATGGTCTACAGCTGCAAACACTATCGCAGGCAGATGGCCGGATTGCAGGTTCCGCGCAATGTCTACATCGCGGTCTGCGGGACAGACCTGATCCGGCTGGAGAATGGCGAGTTCGTGGTGCTGGAGGACAATCTCCGCGTGCCAAGCGGGGTGAGTTACATGTTGACCAACCGCAGGGTGATGAAGCGGATCTTTCCGGAGTTGTTTCGCACCTACAATGTGCGGCCAATCGAGCAGTACACGCAACTCCTTCTGGGCACGCTGCGGTCGCTCGCACCCGAAGGCCGCCCGGAACCGAACATCGTGCTGCTTTCGCCGGGAGTCTTTAACTCGGCTTACTTCGAACACGCCTATCTCGCGCGGCAGATGGGGATCGAGCTTGTCGAGGGTCGCGATATGGTGACACACGACAACATCGTCTACATGCGAACGACCAATGGGCTGCGGCGCGTGGATGTGATCTACCGGCGCGTGGATGACGACTTCATTGATCCGCTGGCGTTTCGTGGAGATTCGATCCTCGGTGTAGCGGGCCTGTTCAATGCCTATCGCGGGGGAAATGTCACGCTGGCAAACGCATTCGGCACCGGCGTGGCCGATGACAAAGCTCTGTATGCGTATGTGCCTGACATCATCAAGTACTACCTGACGGAGGAGCCGGTGTTGAAGAACGTGGAAACGTATCTGCCGACCCGTCCGAAGGAACGGCAGCATGTTCTCGAGAATCTCGACAAACTGGTGGTGAAGGCGGTGGGAGAGAGCGGCGGCTATGGAATGCTGATCGGGCCGCAGTCGACAAAGGCGGAGCGGGAGGAGTTTGCGCGCAAGATCGAGGCTGATCCGCGAAACTACATTGCGCAGCCGACGATCTCGTTTTCGCGGGCGCCATGTCTGATCGGCGACGAGCTGGAACCGCGGCATGTGGATCTGCGGCCGTATGTACTGTACGGCGACAAGGTGACGATTGTGCCAGGTGGGCTGACGCGTGTAGCCCTGACCCGTGGGTCGCTGGTGGTGAATTCGTCGCAGGGTGGCGGCAGTAAAGATACCTGGGTGCTGAGCCAGTAAAGGAGATGCCGATGCTTTCACGCGTTGCCGATAGTTTGTACTGGATGAGCCGGTATCTCGAGCGCGCAGAGCACACGACGCGGCTGCTGGATGTGAATCTGAACTTGATGCTGGATGAGAGCGCGGCGAGTGCGGAGCGTCGTTGGCAACGGGTGCTGCAGGCGCTGGGCAGGCCGAAGGACATCAAGTGGAAGGGCGAGCCGTATGCGCTGACGCAGGCGTTGACCTTCGATACAACGAACAAGGCTTCGATTCTCTCTTGCATCATTGCCGCGCGGGAGAACTCGCGGCATGTGAGAGAGCAGATTTCGACGGAGCAGTGGCATCGGTTGAACAGCCTTTATCTGCAGGTGACGCGGCCGGAGTTGCAGATCGAAAGACAGGCAGAGGCGCAGGCGGCTGGGATGACGCGACCCAGCGAATTCCTGCAGTCGGTGATGGAGGCGGTGCATCAGTTTCAGGGGGTTACCGACTCGACCATGAATCACGGCGAAGGCTGGCAGTTCATTCAGGTCGGACGATACCTCGAACGCGCTTCAGCGACGGCGTTGCTGCTGGAGGCTTACCACGCCGATCTGTGGGGCCACTCGGAACGAGTCGGCGAAGGCAATGAGTATCTGGACTGGATGGGACTTCTGCGCTCAGCGACAGCCTTTGAGGCGTACTGCAAGGTGTATACGGCCGACCTGACACCGGACCGGATCTTCGAGTTCCTTCTGCTGGATGCGGAGTTTCCCCATTCCGTGCGGTTCTCGATCGACAGCGTGCAGTGTGCGCTCGAGAAGATACAGGGAGACAGCGGAAAGAGCCGAGCCGAGGGTTTGCAACGGCTCAGTGGAAAATTGCGGGCGTCGCTGAGTTACAGCAGCGTCGAAGAAATTCTGAGCGAGGACGTGGTGGGGTATCTGCGAAGCATCCAGGCGCAGTGCCGCGCTATTCACGAGACGATCTACGAGTTGTACGTTGACTATTCCATTCAGGCTGCGCTGGCAGGGTAAGTCTTACAAGGACGGGCTATGTATTACTCGATTCGCCATCTGACGAAGTTTCTGTACAGCAACCAGGTCAGCGAGAGCATGATGGAGACGCGGATGCATCCGCGCAGCGACCAGAACCAGCGTTGTCTGACGTTTCATCTTTCGGTGAGCCCGCGGTGCCGGGTCTTCAGCTACCGAGACCATCTTGCAAACAATGTGCATCACTTTGATATTCCTGGGATGCATGGGCAGTTGGTGATCGTTGCCGAATCGGTGGTCGAGGTGCAGCCGGCGGCTCAGATACCGGCGTTTCTGGCGCCTGATGCGTGGGCGGACGTGGATGCAATGGTGAATCAGGGCGACTACTGGGAGATGCTTTTGCCGAGCGAGTTTACCCTGACAACACAGGCGCTGGATGATCTCGCTGCGCACTTTGACGTGCGCCGCAGAGACGACCCGCTGATGGTGCTGCATAAGTTGAACCAGCAGATGTACGAATATTTCGATTACAAACCGAAATCGACCAAGGTGGATTCGCCTATCGATCTCGCGCTCAGCACCAAAACCGGGGTTTGTCAGGATTTTGCCCACATCATGATCGCTCTGGTGCGGTCGAAGCTGCGGATCCCCTGCCGGTATGTGAGCGGCTACCTGTTCCACGGGGAGAGCGATATGGATCGATCGATCAGTTCGGCGACGCATGCCTGGGTGGAGGCGCTGATTCCTCCGCTGGGGTGGGTGGGGTTCGATCCGACGAACTGGCTGGTTGGGGGCGACCGCCACATTCGTACGGCGATCGGCCGGGACTATGCAGACGTTCCGCCGACCCACGGTATCTTTCGCGGCCGGGCGGCAAGCGAGTTGACCGTGGCCGTGCAGGTGACGCCAAGCCTGGGAACTCCTTCATTCGATCAGGAGTTACCAGTGCCTGAGGACTGGTCCATTCTTGTGGAGAAGGCTACGCGGTTACCGGATCAGCCACCGCCGCCGACTCGTCAGCAGCAGATGGCACAGCAACAGCAGGCTGCCGATATTGCAACTGCTTTGTCTCCCGTTCAAACACCGGCGCGTCCTTAGAGGGGGTACCCCCCTCCCCCCGGTGGGTATTTTGGGCGTAACGTCCTTCTATCCAAGAGGTTGCAGGTAGTTAGTGTCGGCAAAATATTGATAATAAATGGGTTGCAGCTAAAATACTTGTTATCAACAAATTAGCCCCGGGAATGGCCGGGGCTTTCTTTTTCTGATCTCTATATTCAGTATAGCAGTTTGAGTGAAACTAAAATGCCACGGGGATGTGGTTGCTGTATATGGGGTTAGGTCGTTTGGGGGCTTGACATGCGTTTTTTGGGCAGAAAACAGCAAAAAAAAAGACGCCGAAGTCCGGAAGGACTTCGGCGTCAAGAGATGAATCAGTTAGAAGATGATCTTGCCACCCACCCTCATGGTGCGGCTTCCGCCGTTCAAGATGCTGGTGTTATTGAAGTTGGTACCAGCTGAGACGGTTACGTTCCTGTTGTTGGAACCCGAAGACGGAGGTGTGTCGAAGTTCTGATTGTTGGTGATATTGAAGAACTCGCCGCGAAGCTCGAATGCAACCCGCTCGGTGATGGCGAACTTCTTCAAGACGTTGGAGTCGAGGGTGAGATAGCGACTGGTGTAGTTGGCGTTTCGAGAGACGATGAGCGGGCTGGTGGGCTGATAGGTGGCGACCTGAACGAAGTGAACGTCGCTGGAGGTGACGCAACCATTGCTGGTGGATGTAACAAGGTTGGGATTCTGGAGGCCGGAACCGCAGACGTTGTTCGCGACGACAAGCGCACGTGTGGTGACTGGCGCCTTTGGATTGCCGATGTTTGGACGATCGCCCAAGGAAGATCCGTCCAGGTCGCGATCGAATCCGTTAACGATGGTGTAGGGGGTGCCATTTTGAACGGTGAGGATTGGAGCCACGGACCAGCCGCCTACGACCGCATTCAGGAAGTGATTATGACTCCCTCCACGGATCTGCCACTGCATGTAGGTAACAGAGACATTGCGACGATCATTGTCGGACGGACCGTAGTCAATAAAACCGAGCGGGCCATAGACAGGAGAGCGCGAGGGATTCTGAGGCGACGAGTTGCTCGCGAAGGTCTCGGAGAGCACATCGAGATTCTTCGACCAGGTGTACGAGCTGGAGAAGGCGAAGGTTCCAACGGGTGTCGGTGCCGTGCGACGGCGAACCTGTACCTGAAGGGCGTTGTAGTTGGAAGTGAGTCCTGAGTCGCGGATCTGAACGGTGCCTCGACCTGGGGCGTAACGCAGGGTCTGAGAACCGTAGAGCGCGGTCGTCTGGGTTGCGGTCGCGGTGAAGGTAGCGTTGGGCAGAGCCGGATTGAGCGGGTTGGTGTAGAGGAGCTGCCTGCCCAGCGAGCCGACGTAGGCTACATCAAGGACGATATTGGACGGGAATTGGTGCTGCACCCCCAACGAAAAGTGGTGGTAGTACGGGTTGCGGATGTTTTTGCTGAAGTCGGACTGTTCAAGCGAGTAAGGCGTGAGAGGCACGGGAACGAGAGCGGGAAGGACCGCCGACAGGTTTGCCAGGCCGCGAGGCGTGGACGCAGTCGAGTTACTCGGAACAGGCGTGTTGGCGAGGGCGTTGGGAGATGCTGCCGCCATGTTGGAGAGAAGGTTGTTGTAGAACACGTCGTAGGTAACCTGATAACCGCCGCGAATAACCGTCGTGCCATTTCCGATTCCCTGGCTGCTCCAATGCGGGGTGTAGGCGAAGCCAACGGTAGGTCCGAAGTTGTTGTTGTCCTGGTTTACCTTGTCAGTTGAGGTGATGTCGTTAGGGCCATATCCGACGAAGGCGGGGTGCTTGAAGATGTTGGCGGGCTGGCCGAAGTTCTCGTAGCGCATGCCATAGGTGAGGGTGAGGTTAGGGGTGGCCTTATAGGTATCCTGCACGTAAAGGCCAATGGTGAAGAGGTTGGGATGGTACCTTCCGCTGCCGAAGACAATTGCGACTGGAGCGGTGCTGGATCCACCGTAGTTGTCGATGAAGTTGGCGAGACCGGTGATGGCACCACCCGTAAAGGCGTTGCTGGCACTGGTCGAGTATGCAACCTGACCACGCGAATTGAACGGCGCAACCTGGGTGGCGAGCTGCCGCAGGAGGTCGACGCCACCGCGAACGGCGTGGCGCCCGAAGGTGTAGGTCATGGAATCCTGAAGCTGAATGTTGTTCGATATGCGTCCCTGGGGAAAGGTGGAGCTAAGAGCAACATTGCTTGTTCCGGGGATGGATATGTCCGGAGTGGTCGAAGCGATCCCGGTTGGGTTAGGAAGGAAGAAACCGATGTTTGCCCGCGAGAAGCCGAGACGGAACTCATTCACAAAGCTGTTGGTGAACGCATAAATGTGGTTGAAGTTAATGCCAAACGTCTTGCCTGCGAAAGGAACATCGAAGTTAGGATTGAGGCCAACAACGCCGCCGATGTTGTCGCTGGTGTTGTCATACAGGAAGCGGAACATCATGTTCTGCTTTTGCGATGCAACGTGATCGATGCGGGCGAGGTAGTTGTTGTCGGTCGAAATCTCTCCCACATTGCGGATGAACTGCCCGATTTCTACCGTCTGACCCGCTCGCGCCCCGCCAAAACAGGATGTGGATGCCAGACCAGCCGGCAGGGCTATCGAGGGGGTGCTGGAGCCGGTGCCAGATGAGCCACGCGCAGAACCGAGAAGCGCAAGGTAGGTGGCTACATTCGGGCAAGATGCGGCCATCGTCTGCAGCTTCGCGAATCCGGAGGCAGTTGGAATGTTGTAGGCTGCGCCGCTTGCGTTTGCGATGTAGCGGTCGAACTGACCGGCGCCAAAGAAGAAGGTCTTGTCACGACCGTTATAGATATGAGGGATGAGGACGGGACCGCCGACGGTAAAGGCGGGAATGTTCTCGTGGAATATGTTCTTCAGGACCGGCGTACTGCCGTTATTGAAGTTGATCCTCTGGGTGTTGTTGGAAGCATTCATTACCTGGCTGCGATAGACCCAGGCGACGGTGCCATGGAGCGAGTTGGTGCCCGACTTGGTGATCTGGCTGACGACGGCTCCGCCGGCACGTCCGTATTCCGGCGTGAAGTTGGAGGTCTGGAAGTTGACCTCCTGCAGTTCGTCGTTGTTGGTGATGGTGAACTGTGGCCCGTCTACAGAGATATCGTTGTTCTGCAGACCGTCAATGAGGAAGCTGTTCGAGCGGGCACGCGCACCGTTGACTGCGCCGATGCCGGAGTCGAGCGAACCGGATTGATTGGAGCGAACCACTCCGGGCGCTGTGAGGATAAGGTTGAGCGAGTTCTGATTGGAAATCGGAAGCTCGGCTAGAGCGGTAGCCGCAATCGTGGCCGAACGCAGCGGGTCTTCCGTCTGGAGTTCCGCAGAATTAATCGATAAGACTTCAACGCTTGTGTTGTTGCCAGCGATAGATAGGTTAAAGTCTCGTCCGACAACAGTGCCGATTGTAACCGTGGCGGGTAGCTCCCGCTTGGCAAATCCTGGGGCGACTGCTGAGACTATATAGTCACCGGCGAGGACGGCTTCAAAGCGATAAATGCCAGCTTTGTTTGTTTTGAGGGTCGTGGAGACGCCGGTCGAGGGTGAGAAGAGCGTGACATCGGCATCGGGGACTGCTGCGCCGGCGGCGTCCTGGACGATGCCGGTGATTGTGCCGCGGGAGGATTGAGCCAAGGCGGGGACTAACGCCAAGGAGACCATAGCTGTGAGCAGCAGAAGGAGAGAAGTCTTGCGAAGGAACATGTTCATGAAAATTGCCTCATTCTCGGAGATCTGAAACAGCGGACAAAAAAATAGCCACGACGCACTCGTTGATTTGGTGCACCCTGGCCGCAAATCGAAATCAAGAGAAGACGACACGAATGGAACATTCTGACTGCTGTGGGTTCCAGACGGCTCTCTCTTTTAAAGTGGTATTTGAGATATCACCACTGCAATTGGGTGGCCAAGTGAAAAGGGCCGATTTTCGCAGTTTTGTCCTAAGCGATTGACAGAAATTCATATAATTTTGACCGCAAATTTCCCGATTTTATAGATTTAGCTTTTTGAAAATCCGCTCGGGGATGTTGCGGATGACGAACATGATGGGTTGCCACTGGAACGGGACGTAGAGGATGTCCTTGCGCTTGTCGATGGCGCTGACGATGGATTCGGCGACGGAATCGACATCGGCAAACTTCTCGCTGTTGGGCATGGCGGCGGTCATGGCGGTGCGGGTGGGGCCGGGTTTGATGCTGAGGACGTGGACGCCCTCGCGGTCGACTCGGTTGCGCAGGCCGGCGAGGAAGGCGGAGAGGCCGGCCTTCGAGGATCCGTAGAGGTAATTTGACTTGCGGCCTCGGTCGCCGGCTACTGAGGAGATGACCGCGAGTGTGCCGGCGTGGCGCTGGACGCAGAAGTTGGCGAGCCAGGTGAGGAGGGAGACCGGAGCCATGAAGTTGGTGTAGATGATCTGGGCGGCGGCGTTGAAGTCCTGCTCGGCTTCGGCCTGGTCGCCGAGAATGCCGTGGGCGAGGTAGGCGATGTCCATGCCGGTGAGGGAATTGACGGCTTGGGCGAGGAGTTCGGCATGGGTGTCGGTGTCGTCGAGGTCGGCGACTGCTGTGTCGACGTAACTCGCGCCGCGAGTGCGAAGGTCGGCGGCTACGGCGGCGAGTTTTTCGGCGTTGCGAGCGACGAGGAAGAGGCTTGCGCCCTGCGTGGCCCAGATGCGGCAGGTGGCTTCGGCAATGCCGGAGGTGGCGCCGAGGACGAGAATCTTGCGGGGTGGCGGGTTGGATGTGCCGCTCTGCCGGGTTGGGCTCATAGGCCTGGCCTGTCTCCGGTGACCCGCTCCCAGAAGCTGGAGGTGAGCATGGGGTCGCGGTAGCGGGCGAACTGCTCCCACTGCGGGTAGAAGGATTGGAACTGCGGCGCGGTCATGGCTGCGTCTTTGGCGGGGTAGAGGCGGCCGCCGAACTCGAGGGTCATGTCGGCGAGGCGAGCGAAGAGGGGGAAGCTTTTGTCGGGTTTGATGGGGAAGTCGAGGGCGAGGGTGATGCCCGGTTTGGGGAAGCTCATCATGCCGGGGGAAGGGGTGTCGCCGAAGACCTTGAGGACGGCGAGAAAGCTGGCGAGTCCGGATTTGGCGATCTCGTGCAGGATGGCGATGGTTCCCTCTTTGGCGTGCTGCCAGGGGATGACGTACTGGAACTGAAGGAACCCGCGCTTGCCGTACATGCGATTCCAGTGGAGGACCTTGTCGAGTGGATAGAAGAAGGGCTCGTAGTCCTGCTGGGAGACGACGCGTTTGTGGATCTGCTTGTGGAAGTAGGCGGTGTTGAAGAGGCTGACGCTGAGATGGTTGAGGGCGAAGGCGGGGGCGTCGAAGGGGAAGATGAGTTTTGGTTTGGCTGAGGGTTTGAGCTCGTCCCTTCGGGCGGAGTGGTCGCCCTGCATGAAGATGCCGCGGGCGAAGTTGCGGCCGTTGGAGGCGCAGTCGATCCAGCTGACGGTGTACTCGATGTCCTGGCTCTGGTTGGTGAGGTCGAGGAACTCGTCGATGCCGTGGAACTGGATGCCTTCGTAGTCGATCATGCGGGAGACGATAGGCTTGAGGTGGAGCGTCGCCCAGCTGATGAGGCCAGTGAGACCGAGGCCGCCGATGGTGGCGGCGTAGAAGTCGGGATTTTCAGTGGGGGAACACAGCATGCGCGAGCCGTCGGAGCGGAGCAGCTCAAACTGCGTGATGTGGCGGCCGAAGGTTCCGGCGGTGTGGTGATTTTTGCCGTGGATGTCGTTGGCTATCGCTCCACCCAGGGTTACATATTTTGTTCCCGGGGAGACGGGGAGGAAGAAGCCTCGGGGGACGGCGAAGTCGAGGATCTGCGCGAGGGTGATACCGGCTTCGGCGGTGAGGAAGCCGGTCTCGGGATCGAAAGCAATGAGGCGATCCATTCCGGTGGTGAGCAGGAGATTGCCGTCTCTGAGGAGGCAGACGTCGCCGTAGCTGCGGCCCATGCCGACGGGGAGAGCGCCGTTGTGGAGGCCGGCGGTGACGGCCGGAAAGTCGCTCTGCCAGTGGAGCGGGAGGACCTTGGCGTTGTAGCTGGGGTAGCGGCCCCAGGATTCGAAGGGGGCCTTGCCTGTCAGCTGCTCCTCTGTGGTGAGATTGAGCTGCGGCGCTGTGGGTGAAGCGGTTGGCATATACGTACAGGATACTTGGTATATCTGATTTCCTAAGT